>JBFYKJ010000060.1:0-31851 GCA_041306005.1 Candidatus Altarchaeota archaeon
GGATATCTTGAATAGGTTGTAGGCCCGGACGAGGGTTATTATCGAGAGGAGTATAGACACCATCTCCGGGGTGTTGAAATGGATGTGCGCCCCTTGGGCGGGTGCCCCTACTATCCGCCGGCCGTGCGCCAACGGCCTGGCGGCGTGCGTTTTGGCGTGCAGCGGATGGCGTGATTCGGCGTTCGCATGGCCCGTGCTGGCAGGTATATGCTGCGCTTGTCCGCGGGCTGCCAAAATATGCCTCTCCATAGTTATCCTTACGGGCTGTTAACTTACCTGAAGGCTAAGAAAAAAGGCGCAGACGATTCACGCGTTCTTCTTTTTCTTCTTGTTTGCCGGGTCGTTCCGCTTGGCAGACCTGCCAAAGCCGCACTTTACGCAGACCTTCCTGCCCACGCTGTAACTCTTATAGACGCATCTTGGGCACTTCTTGTGCCCGTGCGTCCTTCTGTTTTTCCGCTGTTCTGGAGCTTCACTCATAGCGGGTAATTTGAGAAATCAGGTTTAAAAACCAGTTTAAGCTGCATGGGGCCCGCGTACCGGCCGCCCGCATCAGGCAGGCTTATCCAGCCTTATACTGCTTGTCCAGCCTTATACTATCTCGTCCACGAACGACTTCGCGTCGAAAGGCTTCAAATCGTCGTACCCCTGCCCCATCCCAAGGAAGATTATAGGCTTCCCGGTTATGTAGCTGACCGAGAGGGCGGCGCCCCCCTTCGAGGCGTCGAACTTCGCGAGTATGGCGGCGTCGATGCCGATTTCCTCATTGAACTTCCTCGCCTGCTCGACGGCGTCGTTCCCTGTCAGCGCGTCCCCGACAAAGACTTTGATATCGGGCTTGTTGACCCTTATTATCTTCTTCATCTCGCCCATCAGGTCGACGTCGGACTGCATCCTCCCGGAGGTGTCGGCCAAAACAACGTCTATATCGTTAGCCTCTGCGTGCTTTATCGCGTCGAAGACCACTGCGGCGGCGTCCCCGCCTCTTTGGTGGTGCACCATTTTCACGCCGAGCCGCTCCGCGTGCTTCCCCAATTGCTCCTGCGCCCCGGCCCTGAACGTGTCCCCGGCGGCGAGAACGACCGAGAGGCCCTCTTTCTTTAGCATATGGGCTATTTTAGAGATAGTAGTCGTCTTCCCGCAGCCGTTTATCCCGAAGAATACGACCCTGACCGGCTTCTTGTGCTTCTTGATGGCCTGCATGAAGTCCATCTTCCCGCCCTTCTCCAGGATGCCGACCAGCGTGTCCTTGAATATCTGCCTGACCTGGCCCTTCGGGTCGCGGAACTCGGCCGATGAGAGCTTCTGCTTCAATTCGGCGTTTATCGCCTCGGCGACCTCCATCGCGACGTCGCTTTGCATGAGCGCCATCTGCAGGTTCCAGGTGATGTCGTCTATCTCGGATTCGCCAAGCCTCGCTTTTCCGCCGAGTGTGGTCTTGATCTTAGACCGGAATCCAAGCCGTATCTTCTTCTCGACCCGCTCGTCGGAGACCCTTTTGTCGGGTGCCTTTACGGGTTCGGGCTCTTTTAGCTCCTCTTTGTCCGCTTCTTCGGCAGGCTCTTGGGTTTCTTCCTCAAGCGGCGCATCAAGCTCGTCTAAGACCTCTTCGGCTTTGACTTCTTCGGGCTTTGATGACGGGGCTTCGGGTTTCCCTTCAGATTCCTCCGCGGCCGCTTCCGGTAAAACCTCTATCTTCTCCTCGACCTTCTCTTCGACCTCTTTCTCGGCCTTCCGGAATATGCCCCTCAGTTTCCCGAACATCGTTAAGTTAGACGTTAAGCTATGTTAAGTTATAGAATATGAGGTTAAAACCCCCCCCGGAATTGTTCTGTTTTTATGCCTCGCGGATTAAATCTTCCATCCAGTTAACGCGACCATGGCAGACGCAACAAAGCCCCGGAAAACGCTGGCAGAAATCCTAACGTCAAAGACATCCGGGCCCCCGACGCCCAAAAAGGCGTCCGAGCAGGCGGTAAAGGCTTATCTGGAGACCGGCTACGGGCCGGACCTTCGTATCCGTACTAATCGGCAGGCCGCCGAAGCCCGTTTGAAAACGGCTCAGGAAAGGGCCAAGTCGTCTCATTATAAAGTAGTCAGGATAGGGACGGTCGTCCGCCCGGACGGCACTAAAGTGCCCCTCGTGCGGAGAGTCAAGAGGCGGCAGCTGAAAGTCCCCACCCGCGAGCCGTCGTACCTCCCCACATGGTTTTCAAGCGCGCTCGACGGCGCCGAGGCGGCGGGCGACCTGCCGCCAGGCCACTCGTCAATCCTGAGGAAACTCTACAAGGCGCGCAGGATCCCGGATGCTGAGGCGCTGTCAAAATGGGTCGGGCACCTCAAGGAGAACGCCTGGGAAATAAGCAAGGACCCCCACCTCTACAGGAAGGCAGCCCAAAGCGGGGTCCTCTCGGCGCCCGGCGACCTTAAGACCCTCAACAAGTTCAGGGTGGAAATAGCGCCCCTAAGGGACGAGAACCAGAGGTTGATATTCGAAAAAGCGCTCCTTGAAGGCGTCATCACACCTTCCAATTACTCGAGGGGGTGGGACAAGGCCTTGATGAACAACAGGGTCCGGAACCTTAGCCCCTCCCAAGCCTGGCGCATAGCTTCCAGTTTCGGGACGGAAATAAAGACGCCGGAGCACCTTAGCGAGCATGTAAGCGACATGGTCCGCCCCGTCAGACCTAAGAGAACCTCTTCACGACCGCGTAAGTAGGCCCGCCGCGGCCAAGTAGGCTCTGCATCAGTTCGAACGACCCGGCTTTGAAGGACCCCAGCTCTTCTGCCTTGTGCTTGTCGAGGAAATCCAAGAGCCCTTTCCTGTCTTTCGGCATCCTCACTCTTGCAAGCGTCGCATGCGGATGAAAGTCCCTGTCTTTCTCGAATTTCAACCCGCCAGCTTTCAGGGCTTCTTCTATGTCCTTATGCAGCGTTATTATCTCCTGCGCCCCTTTCTCGCAGCCGGCCCATACTACGCGGACGTAGCTTGGGCTTGGGAAGGCTCCAACGCCCTTTAAGGAAACTTCAAAAGGCCTGAACTTCACTTTCTCCAGCGCCTTTATAACAGGCTCCGGTTCCGTGTCGCCGAGGAACTTGAGGGTAAGATGTATGTTCTCCTCCTCAACAGCCTTCACGTCCCCAAAGCCCGGCAGCGGCCTGCCCAGCCCAAAGAGCCGTTTTTTCACTTCGCTCGGCAGGCTTATCGCGATGAACAGCCTCATCTTCCCTTCTTCATTTGCCCCGCTCATCTGTTTTTGTTATCCGCCCGCAAAATAAAAGACGCAGACAGCTCAAAAAACACGGAAGGTGCCAAAATGATACCCGGCGGGATGAACCCCAAGCAGATGCAGCAGATAATGAAGAAGATGGGGATAAAGGTAGAGGAGATAGAGGCCGAGCGCGTAGTCATAGAGTGCGCCGACCGGAAGATAATCATCTCCGAGCCCCAGGTCATGCTGACAAAGATGCCCGGGCAGGAGATGTTCCAGATTAGCGGCGAGGTGTCGGAGGCTGAGGCCGGCGAAGAGGACGAGGTCGATACGCGGATAACCGACGACGACATCGACATGGTCGCGGACAAGGCGGGCGTCGGCAGGGAGCGGGCCGAGGAGATGCTGGAAGAGACGCGGGGCGACATCGCCGAGGCCATAATGAGGCTCAAGGAAGGGAACATAGACTCAGACGCCGCGGACAAGGACTAAGCTGCATCTGATGGACAGCATTTAGCGAATCAGGCTTTTTCTAAAGCCCTTCGGGCTTTTTCTAAACCATGTGCGGGATAGCGGGTTATGTCGGCAGGGGCGGCGCAGCGGCCAAGGTATTCGAGATGCTCAGCAGGCTCGAGTACAGGGGATATGACTCCGCGGGCATCGCCCTTCTCGACGGCGGGCTTGAGATAATCAAGGACAAGGGCAAGGTAGCGGAGCTGAAGGCGAAGGCGGATGCGCGCTCCGGCCCAAGGGTAGGCATCGGCCACTCGAGGTGGGCCACCCACGGGGCCCCGTCGCAGGCGAACGCGCATCCCCATGCGGACTGCACGAAGCGGATAGCGATAGTCCACAACGGCATAATCGAGAACTATATCGAGCTCAGGGACGAGCTAAGGAAGAAAGGCCACAAGTTCGTTTCGGAGACCGACTCCGAGGTAATAGCACACTTGATAGAAGACGGTCTAAAGACAAAGGACTTTGAATCTTCGTTCGCGGCAGCCCTGAAGAAGCTGGAGGGCAGTTTCGCGGTCTTGGCCCTTCATGACGGCGACCCGGACAAAATCCTATTTGCCAGAAACGAGAGCCCGCTGTTGATAGGCCTAGGGAAGGGCGAGAACTTCGTTGCCTCCGACATGCCTGCGATAATCCCGAAGACAAAGCGGTTCATCCTGCTTGACGATATGGAGTACGGGGTCGTCAGCGCAGACAGCGTCATGGTGAAGGACCTCGGGGGAAAGCCGGTCGAGAAGCTTATACATGTCAGCAACTTGAGCGTTTCCGCCGCCGAGAAGGGCGGCTACGAGCACTTCATGCTTAAGGAGATAATGGAGGAGTCGGCGGCGGTGAGAAATGCCATGAGGTCGGCAGACGCCGCAAGGAAGGCCGCCCAGAGCATAAAGGGCTGCGGGCGCATCCATCTTGTCGCCTGCGGGACCGCGTGGCACGCATGCGTCGCCGCAAAATACATGCTTCAGGAGTACGGCCTGCAGGCGTCGGCAGAAGTGGCTTCCGAGTTCAGGTATTCGGCGGCGAAGACCCTCGGCAAGGACGATGCAGTCATACTAGTCTCCCAGAGCGGGGAGACTGCAGACACCCTCGCAGCCGCGAAGGAGGCCAAGAAGCGGGGTGCAAAGACGGTCGCCGTCGTCAACGTCGTCGGGTCTTCCCTCACCCGCGTGGCCGACGAGGTGGTGAACACATTCTCCGGCCCGGAGATCGCGGTCGCATCGACCAAGGTGTACATCGGCCAGCTGGCGGCGCTGTCGCTTTTGGCGATGGAGCTGCTGGCGCTCAAGGGCAAAATTGCAAAGGCAGATGCTGAAGCTAAACTAAAAGCCCTTGATGATATCCCGGCGAAGATAGACTCCATGCTGGACAGCCGCGAGATGATGATGGGCGTGGCAAAGGCGCTGGCGGGCACTGAGGACTATTTCTACATCGCGCGCAGGCAGAATTATCCCACCGCAATGGAGGGGGCCCTCAAGCTCAAGGAGATATCCTACCTGCACGCTGAGGCATACCCGGGCGGCGAGCTCAAGCACGGCCCGCTTGCCCTTATGGAGCCGAAGGTCTGCGTGGTCGCGATAAACCCGGACGATGAGCTGAAGAAGAAGATGGCATCCAACATCGAAGAGGTCCGTTCGAGGGGCGCGAAGCTTTTGGAGGTGGCGGAGGGCGGCGTGTTCGGCGTCGAAACCGGGAAGGAGATGAGGATAACAGTCCCCAAGACCGACCCGTTGCTAACTCCGATAACCATGGTCGTCCCGCTGCACCTTCTTGCATATTACATCGCCCTTGAGAAGGGGCTTAACATAGACAAGCCGAGGAACCTTGCAAAGAGCGTGACTGTAGAGTAGCCGGCATTAACTCGCGACCAAACGGGCCCCTTTAAGATCCCATGGACCTCTCTAAGATACGAAAAGCGCTTCCGGGATGCGAACTCGGCGAGCTACGGCCGTGCACTGCGCCTGGAAAAGTGCAGTTCCACCTTTTGGTCTCCGGGAGGGCCGGCGCAGCCGCCAGGCCCGCCAAGGTGCTCGATGTCAAGAAGCTGTACAGAAACCTGAAAACAAATCCCCGCTTCGACGGCCTGAAATCCTCGGCGGAGCTCGGCGTAGTCAAGGCGGCGTACCAAGGCGCGGACATCTCTGCCATGGCCAGCGGCAGGGTCGTTGTCAGGAAGGCTAACAGCGAGGCGATTGCGCAAGAACTCCTCGAGGCGCTTGCGCCCTTGCTTAAGGCCTCTCTGTTGAAGAAATAAACCGCCCCAGGCGCCTTTTATAGCCTCGACCCGAAAGAAATAAACATCGAGAAACTGTCTTAGCATGGACCTTAAGGCCGAGATCCTGAAGCTCAAGAAGGAGAAGAACGCGGTCATACTTGCCCATAACTACCAGGTCCAGGAGATACAGGAAGTCGCAGACTTCGTGGGCGACTCGCTCGAGCTTGCAAGGGGCGCGGTGGGGGTCAAGGCGGGCACCATACTCTTCTGCGGCGTGGACTTCATGGCCGAGACCGCGAAGATACTGAACCCGGGGAAGAAGGTCCTAGTGCCTGAGGGCGATGCCTGCTGCCCTATGGCGCAGATGCTGGACTCCGAATACCTAAAGAAGCTCAAGAAGGCAAACCCCGGCGCCGAAACGGTCCTATATGTCAACACCCGCGCCGCTGAGAAGGCTGAGTGCGACTGCGTCTGCACGTCGGCAAACGCGGACAAGATAGTCAATGCGATGAAGTCGAAGAAGGTAATATTCGGCCCGGACAAGAACCTGGCGTACTACGTACAGCAGAGGACTGATAAGAAAATAATAGTCGCCCCCCCGACCGGCATGTGCATAGTCCACAACGCGATGACCCTGGGCGACCTGCTCGAGGCGAAGGCCAGGCATCCAAAAGCAAACGTCGTTGTCCACCCGGAATGCATCCCGGAACTGCAAAACGCCGCCGACGGCATAGCGTCCACCTCCGGCATGCTCAGGTACTGCAGGGAGTCAAAGTCAAAGGAGTTCATAATAGGCACGGAAAACGGGATGCTCTACCGCATGCGCAAGGAGATCCCGGGCAAGAAGTTCTACCCGCTGGCCGAGGACGCCATCTGCAAGAACATGAAGAAGAACACGCTTGAGAAGGTCTACAACGCCCTGAAGAGCGGGAAGCCGGAGATAACAGTGCCCGAGGACATCCGCGCGCGCGCCGAGAAGTCGATAAGGCGGATGATCGAGTTGTCCGCACCTGCCGGTAAGTAGGGCTGGCAGGTTGGGAAATCCGGGCTAAGCCTTTAAAATTTTGGCTTGATCTTTCTTTAAAACCCTGGCTTAATAATTAAAACACCCGCTTAGTTCATTCCTTAAGCCTGCAAATTCTGTAGATTTTGTAACCCCCCGGTAACTACAAAACCGTCCGCTATTAATATAGGTAATACGGAAATTATTCTGTCGCACAGTCCGGGGCGTGCCCATAGGGGCGGGCCCGCGTCAGGCCGTGCGGCGCCAAGCGGATGAAACTACTCATGCTCGGCTGGGAGTTCCCGCCCTTCAGAAGCGGAGGGCTGGGGACCCACTGCTACCATCTGACCAATGGCCTTTCCGCGCTAGGCGTGGATATAACCTTCCTCATGCCCAAAAGCCCGTTTTCCATAACGTCTGACTACATGAAGATAGTCCAGATCGATTCCCGGCTTTTCGGCCCGTACCGCACCGGCCAGATGCTCAACAGGAACTACGGCCTCAACCTCTTTGACGACATATGGAGCTACAACCAGATGTGCGTCGACTACGCGATGGGGATGAAAGAAAGCTTTGACATAATACATTGCCACGACTGGCTGACCTCGATAGCCGCCGTCGAGCTGCGCGCGAGGACGGGAAAGCCCCTTGTCGCGACTATACACTCGACCGAGTACGACCGCACAGGCAGCCTCTCGCCCAACAGCTGGATAGTCGAGAGGGAGATGGTGCTTGTCCGGAATGCGGATGTGATAATCACGGTCAGCGAGATGATGAGGAAGCAGCTGATCGAGAGATATGGCGCCGACCCGGGCAAGATAGCGGTCATCTACAACGCGGTCGACCACGGGAGCTGGGCAGGCCCGGAGGTCAATGCCGCTTTCCCGGGGCAGAAAGTCATACTCTTCATGGGCCGCCTCACGATACAGAAGGGCCCGGACTTCTTCCTCAAGGCGGCGAAGAAGGCGCTTTCCAAGAACCCGAACCTCCGCTTCGTCCTTGGGGGCACGGGCGACATGATGCCCCAATTGATACGAGAAGCCATACACCTGGGCATCTCCGACAAGGTGATGTTCCTCGGCTACGTCCCGGACAGCGAGCTGGCAAGGCTTTATGCCGCTGCGGACGTCTTTGTCCTTCCCTCGGTCTCAGAGCCTTTTGGCATAACGGTCCTCGAGGCTATAGCCTCCGGCACGCCGGCGATAATAAGCAGGCAGAGTGGGGTAAGGGAGGTTGTCAAGAACTCGTTCTCAGTCGACTTCTGGGACGTAGACGGGATGGCAAGCAAGATGCTTGCGCTTACGGCATATCCCAAGCTCCACAAGTCGATGAGGGAGAACAGCAGGAAGGAGATATCCAGCTATACCTGGCGCTCGGTGGCGCAGGAGACCGTAGGCAAGGCGTACAACAAGGCGATAGGGATACAATGATGCAGGATCAGAATAAGGATATGCGCGGGACTATGCAGGCTCAGAATACTATTATGCGCGGGACCGCGACACGATGACCTCCGTCTGCATGTACTTCCAGGTCCACCAGCCGCACAGGCTGAGCAAGTACTCGTTCTTTGACATAGGCAGCGGGAAGGGGTATTTCAACGACGCCAGGAACCGGGAGATATTCGAGCGAGTGGCCCGCAAGTGCTACATCCCAACAAACGACGCAATCGCCCGCCTTATCCACGCCCACAAGGGGCGTTTTAGAGTCTCCTTCAGCCTGACGGGGACATTCATCGAGCAGTGCATGGCGTATGAGCCCAAGGTCATAGACAGCTTCAAGAGGCTCGTTGACACCGGCTGCGTTGACATCCTTGACGAGACCTATTACCACTCGCTTGCATTCCTCGTCTCGGAGAGGGAGTTCAAGGACCAGGTAAAGGCGCACCGGAAGATGATAAGCAAGCTCTTCAACTACGCCCCTACGGTGTTCAGGAACACCGAGGCGATGTACGGCAACCAGGTCGCGCGGACCGTGGAAGACATGGGCTACCGGGGGGTAGTCGCCGAGGGGTGGGACCACTACCTCGGGTGGCGCAGCCCAAATTTTGTCTACACCCCGCTCGGATGCAGCAAGATAAAGCTCATGATGCGCAATTACCGCTTGAGCGACGATGTTTCCTTCCGCTTTTCGACCCGCGGCTGGAAGGAGTTCCCGCTGACCGCGGGCAAGTATGCCTCGTGGCTTTCAAGCAGCGAGGGCCAGATAATAGACCTCTTTATGGATTATGAGACGTTCGGCGAGCACCAGTGGAAGGAAACGGGCATATTCTCGTTCCTCGAGCACCTGCCGGGCGAGGTGCTCAAACATCCGCACATGGACTTTTTGACTACGCGGGACGTCATCGAGAGATACAACCCGGTCGGTGTCATGGACGTGCCGTATTTATCCTCCTGGGCCGACGTGGACCGGGACCTGACCGCATGGCTTGGGAACGAGATGCAGTCGGACGCGTTCAACTGCGTGAAGGAGCTCGAGGCGCGGGTGAGGTCGGCGGCTGAAGCCGGCGACCCGCGCATCCTCGAAGAATGGAGAAAACTCCTCACCTCCGACCACTTCTACTACATGTGCACCAAGTGGTTCGCTGACGGGGACATACACAAGTACTTCAACGACTACGAGAACCCGTATGAGGCATATACGAATTTCATGAACGTTCTTACGGATTTCAAGCAGAGGCTCGGGGCGGTGCAAGACGGCTGCGCCGCGGCCCCACCGGGTGCGCCGCAGCCGGGCATCTAAAATAGCTTTTCTCTAAACGGGTTTTCCCTTCCCCACGGCCCTGGCAGCCTCTGCGCAGTATCCCTTATGGGCCTTTTTTGCAGCGCGATGGCCCCTGCTGCCTGGGCGGCCGGCTTTGAGGTTCCCAAGGGCCTTTATCCTCAACGCTATCCAGCCCGCGGTATCGCGCCTGTCCTTCACGCCCCGCAGCCTTTTTGACAGCTCCTCATCGCATATCACATTCTCCACCCAGTCGGCGATGTCGTTCCTATCGGCGTTGACGTGGTGCCCGAATGAGCCCACATCCGCCGTCTTCACGAAGTCGTGCAGCTCCCAAAGGCTTCGAAGCTCCCGGCCATCTCTTGATATGAATGCCTCGTCCGGTGCGCAGCCCTCAAGCAGCATGGAAGCCCTCTCCGCAGTGCCCGGCTGGTTTGCTCCGGATGACGCCAATTGGTTTATTCTCTTCAGCAGCCTGTATTGCATCGGCTGCCTTATGACGCAGTTCTCGAGCTTCTCAGCCAGCTCCTCATCGCCGATGACACCCCTCACCCAGTTCGCGAAGTCGTTCTTCGAGCCGTCCACGTGGTGCCTGAGCGTGTCATCGCCGCAGCCCTTTACGAAAGCGTAAAGCTCCACCAGGTTCTTCAGCACCCTGCCGTCGCGCCCGTAGAAGTGCTTGTCGCTATGCCCGACATCCCTTAAATACCTGCTCGCTTCCCTGTGCGTCACCGGCTTGTACATTTGTCGGTTAACCTTCTCTTGCTGATTTGGTTCTCTTGCTGATTTGGTTCTGTTGCTGATTTGATTAACGGCGCCCCTTATCCAATCCTCGCGTCGGCCTTCTTTGCCGCGAGCTGGTAAGCCTCGACGTAGTTCTCTATCAGCTTGTCCCAGTCGGCGAGCTCCGATAGCTTTTTCGCCTCTATCTTCTTGCCGACGCGCTCTTTTCGGGTAGTATTAAGGATGTAATGCATATAATCAGCAAGCTGTCCAGTCGCTTCGCGGTCGCCCTTTGCCGCCCTGTCCAGGACCTTAATGGACGGTTTTGGGCCGGCCACCCGGTCCATTATGAACCTGCCAAAGCCGGCCTGGTCCGTGGTAACTGCGGGCACCGCGAGCGCGGCGGTCTCAAGCGGCGTATATCCCCATGGCTCGTAATACGACGGGAAAACCCCGAGGTGGCAGCCCTGCACCGCCTCGTTGTAGTTGAGTCCCAAGAGGCCGTCGGCGGATGAGAGGTATGTGGGATAATAGATGATCTTGACGCGGTCGTCATCGGCGTTGTCAAGCCCGCTGTCGGCGAGCAGCTTCATTATCGCGTCGTTTGCGTTCTCTAGCTCCATGGTGCACAGCGGCACCCTCCCGCCGCGCTTCGCGTTAAGCCTGCTTATCATCTGCCGCATGTTGAACAGGAACTCCTCGTCGAATATCTCGGCCTTGTTTGGCAGCTTGCCCATGCAGACCGATTCGACTATGTGCTCCTCTATCTTTTCCATGTTGCCCGATATTTCCTCGTCGAGCGACTCGAAGATGGACAGGTTGTCAAGGACCTCTATGTTCCCGCCTTTTGCCTTCGCCGGCACCCAGAAGAAGAACACGGCTGTCTTCTTCGACTTCTCGGCTTTGAGCTTCTCATTGAGCTTCCCGAGGGCGTCTATCAGGATGTCAAAGCCCTTGTTGTGCAGCTCATACCTGCCCGCGGTGAAGAAGAACAGGGTATTGCCGATGTCTAGGTTGTAATACGGCGAGAAGTATGCCAGCGCGAAGTTCCTTATCCTCTTCCACTGCTGCCGGTGCGCGATGCTGAGCTCCTCCATCGACGGGTATGTATCTATTGCAAGGCCGTTCAGCGTGAGGACATCGGGCGCCCTTCCCAGTATGTATTTCGCCTCTTCCGCCGTGACCTTGCTGACCGTCGTGAAGACGTCCGCGCTCTGCGCGCACGCCTTCTCCATGGTGTGGACGGCTTCTATCCCATACCCCTTGGCGCGGGCAAGGTCGAAGGTCTTGCCGTCCCTGTTGCCGTTCTCCACCTCCCTTATCAGGTCTACGCCCTTCTCGGCGAGTGTCCTGCCGGCGGTCGTCGCATGGGTTGTGAATACGAGCCCAGCCTTCGCCCTGACCGAGTGCATGTGCAGCAGCGCCGAGCCGGTAAGCCACTCGTGGAACTGGCAAATCACCCTCGAGTCGTCGAATCTTCCCGACGCCAGCATGCTCTCCAGCACGATGCCTACGGCTTTCCCCCAAACCACACAGTCGTTGAACAGGTCGTTCGAGTAGAGCGAGTCGACCCGGTATCGCTCCCACAGCTCTGTCTTTATCTCATTGCACTTGCTCTTCAACCCTATCGGGTCCACAAGGATGCAGTTTACCTTGTCCGCAGTGACCCACCTGCCGTAAACGCACTTGATGCCATGTTCGCCCAGCTTCAGGAACGCCTGCTTGAACGGGTGGTCCGAGAGCGGCTGGAAATCGACATAGACGCTCTTCGGGTCGTAGCGGCCTATGGTGTAATACTCCTTGAACCTCTTTCGCATCTGCGGTGCCTTCGAGGCTATGACCGCGTGTATCCCGCCGACCTTGTGCGCTACCTCGTTTGAGACCTCAAAGACAATCGCATCCATCCCTCCAGCCGGCATCTTTATAGAATCTTGACATACCGGGAATGCTCCCGGGGAATATATGTAAAGGGATAGCGGAATAAAAACAGGGCTACCGGGCAGATCTGCTCAACAGGCCGATGGGGGCCGTTGCTTAGCTCTGTTGCTTAGCTTAGCTCTGTTGCTTAGCTTATTACCCTAAGCAGCTCCGCGACGCTCCAGGCCTGCGTCGGGCAGCCCTCCGCCAGGTGCGGGGAATCCCCGTCAAAGACCTCGCTCACACCGATGCCAGACGCCGTCAAGTGCCGCTCGACGAGCGGCTCGATGAACTTGCTTACGCCCTTTTCGGGATACGCCCTCCTATGCGCATCGCAGAACGGCCCGAAGAGCCAGGGCCACACGGAGCCCTGGTGGTATGCCAAGTCCCGCTCCCGCTGGTTCCCATGGGCCGAGCCTTTGTAGCCCGGCTCTGAAGGGGCGAGGCTCCGGAGCCCGAACGGCGTCAATAGCTCCAGCTTGGCGACATCGACGACGCTCTTCCATTTGCCCCTCTCCACGCCGTTATACTTGCCGCTGTCGAGTATGGGGAACGGCATCGAGATTGCCAGAAGAGCATTAGGCCTTATAGACGCGTCCTTTCTTTCCGCCCGCCTGCCCGCGGCGCTAACATCATCTGTCCCGCCGCTTATGCAGTCATACAGATAGCCCCTTTTCTCGTTCCAAAACTTCTCGTTGAATCCCTTCTTGCACGCATCGGCTGCCTTTTCAGCCGACTCCGCAAGAGTGTCCTCGTAGAAATCCACGGCCAGCGAGGAGAAGACCTTCAGCGCGTTGAACCACAGGGCCTGCATCTCGACCGCCTTGCCGGACCTCGGCGTCACCGCATCGCCGTCCACCACCGCGTCCATCCAGGTCTGCGGGCGGGCCGACTCGATATCCAAGAGCCCGTCGGAGTCGACAGCCCCCATGTATGCATCAACCGCGGCCTTCATGAACTCCCAAAGCCGCCTGCGCACGAAATCCGCACCGCCTTGTTTTAGGTGCTTCTCCACGGCCCAGAACAGCCACAGCGACGCGTCGGCCGAATTCAGGTTCTTTCCGCCCGTGAAGCAGTTGGGTATCCGGCAGCCCTCGGCGTCGGCAACCAGCCCCGCCAGCACGCATTCGGAATCCAGTTTCCTACCGGTCGCGAGGCAGAGCCCGGGAAGGCTTATAAGCGAGTCGCGCCCCCACTCGCCGAACCACGGGTAGCCGGCGATTATGCCTGCCCTCCCGCCGCGCGATGCCAAAAAGTCGTCTGAAGCGTGCGCCAGCCGAGTCACCGCGGCGGACCTCTTAAGGCCGCTTATCTTGTAGAACCGGTCGGCAAGACCCTTCTTCCTCCTGATCTCCCTCTTCTCCAGGGCTTTCGCCGAGGCAAGCGCGTCCTCGCACATCCATAGCGCCTTTTCCCGCGACATGTCGGCGGCCATGGCGACATAGAACTCGGTCCTTCTTCGTTTTTTCCCGATTTCTGCCTCGATATGCCCGGCGGAAAAGACGCCCTCCAAGCAGTCGTAGCCCCGTTCCTTTTCCTTGCCGTAGAACAGTCCCCTCACAAGGCCCGCCGGCCCGGCGGACACGGACCCGAGCGTGGAGCCCATGCATATGGTCGGCGGGTCGGGGTGGCCCGGCGTGAGCGTTAGCAGTTCGCCCTCTTTCTCGCACGCGAACGACCACCCGGGTTCCCTCAGCACCCAGTTGTGGTCGCGGCTCGTCGCCAGGACGTTGGCGTTGAATCGCGCCCCCCTCTTTGCCGCTATCTCATACTTGACAAGCGTGCAGTTCTCGCCGTGCGGCATGAAAACGGTCTTCCTGACCGTTCCGATCCCCGGTATCACATAGGCCAGTTCAGGCAGGGGCGAGTATGAGAACCCCTTCAGGTAAAACGGCTGCTCCGGCGGCTTCTCGTCCCAGTATTGGTTGGCGTAAAGGCGGTATTCCCCGCTCCCCGCGGCAAGCTCCTCGTCGATCTTGCTGACGAGCACTCTTCGGTCCTCCGGCGAGAATGCCGCCACCAAGAGGCCGTGGTACCTGCGGCGGTTTATCCCGCAAAGCGGCGAGAATGCATACCCCCCCAGGCCGTTAGTGCAGAGCCACTCCCGTTCGTCGGACCAAGACAAGGCGCCCGCGTCCATTGCGATATCATCCGTTATCCATTATCTACCAGAACCCCCTAATAAAGAAACCGCCCGCCGGTAGCCTGCCGGCAAAGCATATCCAAGCCGTTTGGCCTGAATTCTTCCCGGTAATCAGGCGGAAATCCCCGCGAACCCTCCCGAAAAGAATTTTATACCGCAACGCTTAATCTATTGGGCGTCCGGATGTTGGGTGCCCGCAAGACAAGATGATAAAAGATCCGAGCAAGTACTTCTATGTGTGCGACGGTGGCGTCCTGAAGAGCCTGAACGACTTGAAGGCCGCCATGAGGGCGATGCCGGACAGCGTGTACTCCGAGCACGCAGGCCGTGACGACTTCGCGAAGTGGGTCGATGGTGTCCTTGGGAACAAGGCCCTCGCCCGAAAGCTTAGCGGGGCCGACAAGGCCAAGGCGATGTCCGCGTTGGGCGTAAGGGCCGCGAAGAAGTAGGCGCAGGCGCTTTTTTGAAACCAGGCCGCGCCTTTTTGGCGCCGGTGCAATAAACTTAGAGCCAAAGATACCCATAATCCGAATCGGATTGGCATACGCAAGGTCGATCAAATTAACGACATACGCAAGGACTGGTCAAATGAACGACATACGCAAGGACTTCCTGCTTGAGCGGTATTCCCTCATCTCCAGCGTAAGGGGGAAGAGGCCGCACCATTTCGCCCAAACCGAGGAGAAGAAGGGCGCAATATGCTTTTTCTGCCCGGGCAACGAGGCTATGACCCCGCCGACCATAGACCGGTACCCGGCAAAGAAGGCCCGCCCGTGGAAACTGCGCGTCTTTCGGAACAAGTTCCCGGCGCTAAAGCCCCCTATGGGCGAGCACGAGATAATAGTCGACACCGGGGGGCACAACCTTGCATTCGAGGACCTTTCTGCCGGGGACATCCTGGAGGCCATGCGGATGTACGAGAAGCGGCGAAAGGCGCTGGAGTCCAAATACCCATATGTCTCGATCTTCAAGAACCACGGCCGCGAGGCCGGGGCGTCGATACCCCACGCCCACGCGCAGTTGATAGCCGGCCAGCTCGTGCCGAGCGTCGTGGCCGCGGAGGCCGAAGCGGCGAAGGCATATTACGCAAAGAAGCACAGGTGCGCCTGGTGCGATTACATAGCGTCCGCGTCAGGCCCGGCAAAGGCCCGGGTCGCGGCCAAGACCGCATCGACGGTCGCGATTACTGCAAATGCCCCCAGATTCCCATACGAGGCATGGGTACTCCCAAAGTCGCACGCGCCGGCGTTCTCGTCGCTCGGCGATGACGAAGCCGTTGATTTCTGCTCAGTTCTCAAAAACCTACTGCTCAAGCTGCACGCATTAGGCACGCCCTCGTACAATATCGCCTTCCACCACGCCCCCCCGGGCGCGTCAAAGCAATTTCACTTCCACGCCGAGATACTGCCCCGGTTGTCCACCCACGCAGGCTATGAGCTCTGCGAAGGCGCGTATATAATAGACACCCCGCCGGAGGATGCCGCTAGGTTCTACAGCTCGCCGGCCGCCCCCGCCCCGGTTTAAGGCTTGTTCGTGCTGTTTTTATACCCGCAGGCATTTACTAAGCAGCAACTCAACCTAATAAGATTATACGTCGTATAAGCGAAACAAGGTATGAGATAAGCAACAAACATAGGTGTGAAAATGTCCGGACAAGGTTCGATGGGTGTGGCAATCCTCATAGGGATGGTAGTGTTCTTGGCGCTGAACTCGATACTCGCGCTGGTACAGAGCGGCGGCGCTAACGCCGCTTTCGCAATGACTGCGGGCTCGGTGATGTCGGCTTTCTCGGTTATATTCATGGGCCTTAACTTTGGTGTTTTCGCGGTCGATGCCGTAGGGCTGCTCCTTGCGATTATCACCTGCATAGTCGCCGGCGTCGCAGCGGGCGCAATGGCGCGAGGAAGCGCCGGCAGGGGCTTTATGGCTGGCTTTGCGGGAGTCCTTGTAGGCTATTACCTGTCGCTGGTGATATTCGTGATATACCTCGCCTCGGTGGGCGGGTTGGGCTTTATGTCGGCAATGCCCCTCCTGGTGCTTATAGGCTCTGGCTTGATAACTCCGATAATAGCGGGCGTCATAGGCGGGATAGGCGGCGCGATAATGGGGGCGATCTTTGCGTCCCCGGGCGGGATAGCCGTTGGCTATGCGCAGCCAGTCTCCCCGGTGACAACGACGATAATCCAGGCTCCGCCCATGGCGGCCCAGCCGGTCTTTGTCCAGGGCTCGCCCGAGAAGGCGACAAAGACGAAGGTAGTCATCTGCCCGGCGTGCAAGGCCGAGAACGAGTATGGCTCTACCTTCTGCCAGTCGTGCGGGACGCGGATAAAATAGGCCAAGGGCGCGCCGGCGGTTAACCCGGGGGCGGCGACACGATAGCATGCAACAAGGCCATATGGGCGCCGGGATCCTTGCAGGGCTTGCAGTCTTCGTAGGTTTAAGCGCCATATTCTCGCTTTATGCGCCCGTCTGCTATGTGGCTGGCGCATGCGCCCCGGCTTCGAGCATCTTCAGGTCTGCAGGCACGAGCATCGGCGCGCTGGGCGTCTTTGGCGACGGCAATGTGCTCTCGATGCTTACAGGTTCGAGCGTTATAGCCTTCATGCCGATATTTGAGAGCGCTTCGGGCGGCATTGCGTTAAGCCCGGTCGCCACACTCCTCGCGGTCATAGCGCCGGTGGTCGCGGGCCTTTTTGCAGGCTTGTTATCCCGAGGCGGCGCCGGCAATGGTTTTGTAGCCGGATTTTCCGGCGTGTTGGTGGGGTATTACCTAATGTTCATCTTTCTGTTCCTCTACCTGCTGGCGAACGGCATGCAACTGGGGAGCATATCCTCCCAGGGGGTCACACCGCTGGTCGGCGTGGTAATAATCATACCGATAATATCCGGCATCCTCGGCGGCGCTGGGGGGGCTATAACCGCCGCGGTGTTTGGATTTCCCCCGGTTTCCACGCCACATCCCCGCGCAGAATCGACAGTAACAACGACTATAATGCAGGTCACGTCCGCATCCCCCCCCGAGCTGGCCCAAGACTTGGGCAAGGCCTCGGCAAGGGCGAAGCCCCCCACATGCCCAGCATGCGGCGCCGGCACGGACCCAAGCCTGACTTTCTGCCAGGCTTGCGGCGAGAGGCTCAAATGAGGGTGCACTGCAACAAATCAAGCTAATCTGGGGCCCGAGAGCGGCCTCACCTTCAACGGAGGCAAAAATGCACGGATACGGCCCGTTCGGGCTCGCGGTATTGGTAGGCCTGTTGGTTTTCTGCGCGCTAAACGCGGTATTCACGCTCGTGACTGCTGCGTGCTCCGGTTCCGCGTGGGTGATTGGCGGCTGCACGGCCCAGATGGTCGCCGGTGTAACCAATACGAGCCTATACCAGCTGTATAACATCCTCACCGTTGCCGCCTATGCCGGCCAGGCCGTCGAGGCCATAGCCCTCGTATTGGCAGTCGCATCCTGTTTGATAGCGGGGCTCCTCGCCGGCTTGATAGCCCGCGGCGGCGCCGGCAACGGCTTTGAGGCCGGGTTCTTCTCAGGCATGATAGGGTCTTATGTGATGCTCGGGTCGGCGATAGCCTACCTCTCATCCAACAACTTCCCCGTGGCCGCTTTGTTCAACCCGATCCCGCTGATACCCTTCGTGGGGTTTTGGGTGCTGACCCCTCTCTTAGCGGGGATAGTCGCGGGTATCGGAGGCATGGTCTTCGCCGCCGCCCTAGGCCCGAGGTTCGCGCTTGTCTACCGCCAGCCGGCGCAGCCGGCGAGCACGACGATAATCCAGATGCCCCCACATCAGCAGGCGCCGGTTGTGATAAAGGCTTAACGCCCACGCCCGCACCTTTTTCTATTTTTACATAGAAAGTCTCCCATGTCAATTCTCATTTTGCCCCTCCTGAACGTCAGCGGCCGTTTGCTCGAGGACCTGAAGGAAGCCGTAGGCAACACTTTCCTATCGTCGGTCGGCATCATGGACCCCGTTTCCAAACTGCCGGGCGAGACCTTTGACAAGCCCAAGGGCCAGTACGATGCGGACCGGCTGGTAAGATTCCTCGAGTCGCACCTGAAGGGGGCAAATGCCGTGGCCCGGCCCGGGAGCAAGGTGGTTGCGGTAGGCAATATCGACATGTGCATGAGCGGCATGAACTTCGTCTTCGGGGCGGCACAGTCAGGGGGCAGGATCTCTGCGGTTTCCCTCTACCGCCTCGACCCGCGCTTCTACGGGAAGGAATTCGCCTATGAGAAGTTCAGCGCCAGGGCGGTGAAAGAGGTGATCCACGAGCTCGGGCACTGCCATGGGTTAGATCACTGTTCCGACCCAAACTGCGTGATGGAATATTCAAACGACATAATGGCGGTTGACAGGAAGACGCGGTTCTTCTGCGAGGCGTGCAGGGAGAAATTAAAGAAGGCGCTGAAATAGCATATGCATCAACAAACGCATCAAATCAGGGCGTCGGCATCCCGAAGCTAGCAAAATTTACACTACCTTCCCGCCCTGGTACCTGCCGCTGTAAAGCCCTGTCCCGCCGCTTACCGCCTCAAACACTATCTGCGCCACTCGTGCGCCCTTCTGTATGCAAAACTCGTGGCCCGAGACGTTCTTCAGGCCGAATGTCAAGGCGCCCCTGTAGCCCGGGTCCACCAGCGCGTTGTAAGTGCTAGCCCCGCACCTGAAGATTGAACTTCTATTGAGCACCCTTGCCGCAAGGCCTGCGGGCATGTTGACCTTCTCGATGGTTTCGATAAGCACGTAATCCCCCGGCTTCATCAATAATATGTCCTCGGGTATCTCTTTTATCTCCGGCAGCTTCCTCTCGCTCACACCTAGGTATGCCTCCCCGCTGGCAGAGTAGAACTTCGCGACCCTGAGGTCGTATCCGGCCCCCTGCAAGCCGTTTTGGTCAAAGTTCTCCAACAGCAGTTCCTCTTTCACCAGCTTTAGTATCTCATCCCTTCCGAGTATCATGTTGTCTTCCCCTTAGACCTCGATCAAAGTCCCGTTAAGCCCTTATTTGCCGTACTTCCTTTCAGTGCCGTTGAACTGTTTTATCGCGTCCATCAAGTCCTCCCTGCCGAAATCCGGGAACAGCTTCGGCGAGAAATACAGCTCGCTGTAGGCGCTTTGCCACAGCAGGAAGTTGCTTATCCTGCGCTCTGCGGTCCGGATAACTAAGTCAGGCGCCGACTTCACCTGTAGGAAGCCCTCGAAGTTCTTTTCCGTCACGGGCTTTTTGGACTTGACAAGGCCCCTGACCGCCCCGAGTATCTCATCCCTCCCCGAATAGTTTATGCAGAGCACGAGTTTGCAGCCCTTGTTGTTTTCGGTATTAGCCTCTACTTCATCAACGAGCGCCTTCAGGCTTTTTGGGAAGCCCTTCAGGTCCCCGGCGAATTCGACCTTCAGCCCGCGCTTTTTCAGCTTGGGGGATTCAAGCATCCCCCTGAAGCCCTCATCATAAAGTTTGAACAGGAATTCCATCTCCATGCCGCTTCGCTTGCCCAGGTTCTCCTTGGACAGCGAGTACGCAGTCACCTGCTTTACGCCCAGTTCGTAGCACCAGTCAAGGAATTCCTTGAACCGCTCGATGCCGGCCTTGTGGCCTTCCCACGGCTTTAGCCCCCTAGGTCCAGCCCACCTGCGGTTGCCGTCCGGTATCAGCGCGATATGCCTAGGTATGTCCATACAAAACCCGATAAAAGCGGGCACTAATCCGCCCCTCTTCTTTTATTCAAGCAGATTAAAATATACCGCCTAGAGCGGGCGCCTTATTACTTGCTCCGTTCATTAATACGTCAAGGGCATCACTACCACGATGAAAACCGTACTTGCCTATTCCGGCGGCCTCGACACCTCAGTCATAATCAAGTGGCTTCAGGACCATTACGACTCCAGCGTTGTCACCTTTACCCTCGAGCTCGGGCAGGGCGACGAGGACCTTAAGGCCATAGAGGAGAAGGCCAAGAAACTGGGCGCTATCGCCACTTACTCGGTTGACGCCCGAAAGGAATTCTTCGACGGCTATATCACAAAGGCGATAAAGGCCAACGGCATGTACGAGGGGAAATACCCTCTCGGGACCGCTATCGGCCGCCCTTTAATAGCAAAATACATAGTCGACATCGCAAAGAAGGAGAAAGCCGACGCAGTGGCCCACGGCTCGACCGGCAAGGGCAACGACCAGGTAAGGTTCGACGTCTCTTTTAGGTCGCTTGACCCCAGCCTTAAGGTCATAGCCCCTGTTCGGGAGCACTGGATGTCAAGGGAAGAAGCTGTCGACTACGCCAAGCAGAACAACATCCCCGTCTCGGTCACGAAGAAGAAGATCTATTCCATAGATGAGAACCTCTGGTGCCGGAGCATCGAGGGCGGGCCGATGGAAGACCCGATGAACGAGCCGCCGGAGGACGCTTTCGCGATAACCGTAAGCCCGAAGGACGCCCCCGACAAGCCGGAGTACGCCGAGATAGGGTTTGAGAAAGGCATCCCTGTGTCGCTGAACGGGAAGAAGACGCCCGGAGTGGAGCTTGTTTACGCCCTGCAAAAGCTCGGCGGCAAGCACGGCGTCGGGCGCATAGACATGATGGAAGACCGCCTAGTCGGCATCAAGAGCCGCGAGGTCTACGAGTGCCCGGCCGCAGTCATCCTAATTGAGGCCCACAAGCAGCTTGAAAGCCTCGTTTTGACGCGGGAGCAGAAGCTCTTTAAGGATGAGATAGATGCCAAGTGGGCGCAGATGGCCTATTTCGGCCTCTGGTTCGAGCCGCTCATGGATGACCTGAACGCGTTCATCGACTCGACGCAGAAGTATGTCACGGGCATCGTCCGCATGAAGCTTCACAAGGGGAACGCTATAGCGGTCGGGCGGTCATCGCCGTATTCTCTCTATGATACTGCCCTTGCGACCTACGACAAGTCCGACATGTTCGACCACAAGTCCTCGGAGGGGTTTGTCAAGCTCTGGGGCCTGCCCAGCCAGGTCGCCGGTGTGAGGAAGCGTAAGGCCGGTTTCTGAAAACCGATTAAAAATACTTAAGGCCCCTTACGCACTTTGGGTACTGCGTTGACAGGCTTTAGCTCTAGGCGCCTGTAGGTCCCGGCGCGGTGCAGCTCAGCCAGCCTTAAGATGTCCTTTACAGTTCCCGACTTGTAAGCCTTGGAGCCGTGCGGCACATCCCAAGAGTGCCCATATTCCATATGCGTATATCCGTGCTTTAGCGCAAGCTTGCGGGCTATGTTCATGCCCTTTGTGACCAAGAGTTCGCTCTTTGCCCCCTCCGACCCCGCTTCGTATTCCGGCTCGATGATCACCGAGGACAGCCTTAGGACTTTTGGGTTGCCTGCCAACGGCTTGAAATACAGGTAACCTATACCATCATTGCCGCGTTGCCCCTTCTTGAACAAGCTTATGAGGATGGTCGGGTTTTTGGACGGTGAAATGCTGGCATCAAGCCGGAAGTTTTTGGTATAGTGGGTCGGCATTTTCTTATCTCTCAGCGCTTCCTTTTCACGAGCATGCCCTCCTCGGTTGTCGGCTTGACGGACGGGCGCACTTTAGGCTTGAAGTCTCGGCGCATTCAAACCTCGCTACCTCTTCAGCTTCACGAGCGCGGCCTCAAAAGCTTTCGATTCCTTGTCAAGGAGGGCTTTCTCAGCCTTAATTTTCGCCGCGGCCTTGTCCAAACCCAGGTTGCCTGTGGCCCCCATGTGCTTCTTTGACCGTATGTTCGCGACAACTTCTTCGGCCTTCAGCGCCTTCATGTCCTTTAGGCCCTCGGCCATCTTCAGGTACGCGTCCCGCCAGGGTATCCCGCCTGCAGCCAGCTCGACAGCCTTGTCGGTAGCGAATATCTCCGGAGCACCCGTGCACGCCTTGATGCATGCGTCTTTGTTGACCTTAAGCCCTGAGACCACGAGCGCGCAGACCCGAAGCGACACCTCGGTCAGCGCGAGCCCGTCGATGAGCGGGGCTTTCGTCTCCTGGAAGTCCCGGTTATAACCGGATGGCAGGTCCTTGATGGTGTTCACCACCTGGTAATATCCCGCAAGCACCTTATTCGCCTTCGCCCGCACAAGCTCTAGCACGTCCGGGTTCTTCTTGTTCGGCATCATGCTGCTCCCGGTGCAATATTTTTCCGGCAGCGAGAAATAGCCAAACTCAGGTATGCTGAACATTATCAGGTCGCCGGCCATCTTGGACAGGTCTATCTCCACCTGCGACAGCGCCGCAAGAATCACAGACTCAACCTTCCCTCGGCTGTTGTTGGCGTAAAGCACGTTGTTCTGCACTTTCTTGAACCCCAGCATAGTGGAAACGGTCTGCCGGTCGATGGGCAAGGCCACGCCGTAGCTTGCCGCGCTGCCCAAAGGGCACTGGTCGTTCAAGGCATAAGCCGCCTTGATGACGTCCAAATCGTCTAGAAGGGACTCCGCATAGGCCCCGGCCCATAGCCCGATAGAAGACGGCATCGCAAGCTGCGTGTGCGTCCGGCCCGGGATAGGGACATCCTTGCTCTCGTCAGCGAGCTTTACTAACGCCGAAGCCAGCCCGATGGCCGCTTGCTCCACGTCAAGCAGTTTTTTCTTCGCGTAAATCCGCAGGTCCGCCAGCACCTGGTCGTTCCGCGACCGGCCCGTGTGTATCTTCTTCCCAAGGTCGCCCAGCGCCTCCGTCAGCTTGTTTTCCACGGCCGTGTGGACGTCCTCGTCCTCAGGCTTTATCTTGAATTCCCCCTTCTCGTGGGTTTTTAGAATGTCAAGCAGGGCCGCCCGCACCTTCCTCAGTTCCGCGGCGTCGATTATCCCGATCTTCGCCAGCATCGTTGCGTGGGCTATGCTGCCAAGCACGTCCGCCTCGACGAGCTCGTAGTCCAGCAGGTAGTCTTCCCCTACGGTGAACTTCTCGATGCCCTTCTCCAGCTCGTAGCCCTTTTCCCAAAGCTTAGCCATGCGTTCCCTGCGGCCAAAATCCCGCCAGTATGTTTGAACCAGGCGGAAGAAAAAAGGGCGGCATAGGAGCGATACCTATTATTCGCCCCGCTAATCTTCGACCGCCCAGCCGGCATCCCCAGCACCAAGCATTTTATATCCGATGCCCGTCAAAATATGCGATGAAGCATCTTATTTCTATCAACGACGTTTCGAAGCAGGACATAGTCTCTCTCATAGCCCTCGCCCGGGACGTCAAGGCGGACATCAAGGCCATGAAGGCTGGAAAGCCCGGTGCCAAGCCCGCCGGCAAGTACTCCAATGCCATGGAGAGGAAGACATTGGCGATGATCTTCGAGAAGCCGTCCCTGCGGACGCGCGTGTCTTTTGAGACAGGCATGGCCCTCATGGGCGGGCATGCGATATACTTATCAAGGGACGACATCCAGCTGGGCCGCGGGGAGACGATAGCGGACACCGCCAAGGTCACCAGCCGGTTCGTGGACATCATGATGGCGCGGACGTTCGAGTACTCGACGGTCGAGGACCTCGCGAAGAACTCATCGGTGCCGGTCATAAACGGCCTGACGAACGACGACCACCCGTGCCAGATACTCGGCGACCTGATGACGATACAGGAGAAAATAGGCAAGATAGCAGGGCTAAAGCTCGCATTCCTCGGCGACTGCGCCAACAACACCTGCCACTCGTGGCTGCAGGTCGCCCCGAAGATAGGCATGATCGTATCCTGCGCCTTCCCCAAGGGCTACGGCCCGAAGGAGCATATCCTCAGGATGTCGAAGAAGGAGAATTACTCCCTGACAAACGACCCCAAGGAGGCCGTGAAGGGCGCGGACGTAGTCTACACCGACACCTGGATAAGCCTGCACATAGACGTGAAGGAGCGCGACCAGCGGATAGAGACCATGGAGCCTTATGAGGTCACTGAGAAGCTCATGAAGCTAGCCAAGCCCAAAGCGCTTTTCATGCACTGCCTTCCCTGCCACCGGGGGCAGGAGGTGTCCGCCGAAGTAATCGACGGGCCGCAGAGCGTTGTCATCGACGAGGCGGAAAACCGGATGTGGATACAGAACGCGATTATGCTAAGGCTGCTGGGGTTGGCTTAATCCCCACAGTATCCCAACCGCGTATCAAACAGCACTTCAGAAATCAGCTCAGCTTAAGCGAACTCAAGCTTGTTTTGCACCCTCTCGCAATATGCACATCTCAGCTTCAGCGGGCTCTCGTCCTCGACAAGGAAGCTACTCTCCACGGGCTCGGAGTGGGTGACGCACACGGGGTTTGTGCATTTGAGGATGCCCTCGACCTCCTTGGGCAGCTTGACCTTGTACTTCTCCTTGACGTCGAAGTTCTTTATCAGGTTGACTGACGCGCTCGGCGACACGAGGGCTATCTTGTTGACCTCGCTCTTGCCAAGCTGCCTGTGCTCGACCTTGACGACGTCCTTCTTCCCAAGGGTCTTTGAGTGGACGCGCGAGAGTAGTGTGACTGTGTCCGGGCTCTCGTCCAGGTGTAATAACCGGACCACCTCCCACGCCTTGCCGGCGGTGATGTGGTCTATCACGGTCCCGTTCTCTATCTTCTGCACCTTCAGGGTGTTGTGAGACGTGTCAGCCATTCTCTATTGTCTGCCGGTTTTTGTTGCGATTGTTTCCTTTTTCTTGCCCATCGCCATGTCCAAAACCGCCATCCTGACCGGGATGCCGTTCTTCGCCTGCTCGAAGTACAGGGCCCGGGGGTCGCTGTCCACGTCCGGGGTTATCTCGTCCACCCTCGGCAGCGGGTGCATAAGGATCATATCCTCCTTGGCCATGGCCATTATGTCCCTGTTGACCACGTATACGCCCTTGAACTTGAGGTACTCCTCCTCTGTCGGGAAGCGCTCCTTTTGAATCCGCGTCATGTAGAGGACGTCCAGCTCCTTGATCACATCCTCCAGCTTCAGGACTTCGTTGACGTCTATGCCCTTTCCGCGGAGCAGCTGTATCGTGCCTTTGTCCATGCTGAGCTGCGGCGGGGAAATGTAGTGCATCTTTACCCCCCAATTGCTGAGCGCGACCGAGAGCGGCCTGCCCGTCCTGCCGTACCTCAAATCCCCGCAGATGCCGATGTTCAGCCCGTCCAGTTTCCCGAAGTGCTTCTTGATAGTATACAAGTCCAGCAGCGTCTGGGTCGGGTGGTCGTGGCTGCCGTCGCCCGCGTTGATTATCGGCACAGAAGAGACTTCTGCGGCCAGCTTTGCCGCGCCCTCGAGCGAGTGCCTCATGACTATGCAGTCTGTGTATCCCGCCACCATCCTTACGGTGTCCATGAGGGTCTCGCCCTTCTTTATGGACGTGCCTTCCGTGGACGAGAACCCGAGCACGCTGCCGCCCAGCTTTTCCATCGCGCTTTGGAATGAGAACTGCGTCCGGGTAGAGGGCTCGAAGAAGAGCGACCCGAGTATCTTGCCCTTCAGCGTCTGCGGGGCTTTTCCTGACTCTAACTTCTTGGCGGACTTGAGGACGTCTTCTATCAGCTCCTTGCCCATCGCCCGGGTCGATATGAAGTCCATCCTTAGTTTAGCCCTCCGCGACTTAAAAACCGCTTGATGGTGCTCATTTGGCTTCCCCCGTTCGCTCATTCCGCTTTCTTTTCTTCCCCAAAATACTCGTTCAGGCTCTTTGTCTCGATGTCCCCTTTTCGCGCGCTCTTTATGGCGGCGACGGCGGCCCGTGCCCCGGCCATAGTTGTCACGTAGGGTATGTCCCTGTCGAGTATCGCAAACCGTATTAACCGCTCGTCCTGCGCGGCCTTAATCCCCCTCTTTGGGACGTTTATCACGAAGCTCATCCTCTTGCCGTCTATCATGTCCACCGCATTTGGGCTGCCCTCGGAGACCTTCTTCAGCGTGTGGCAGTCAACGCCGCCCTCCTCAAGGACCTTTTCGGTTCCCTCTGTCGCGTATATCACAAAGCCCATGCCCTCCAATTCCTTGGCCAGCCGGGCGGCTTCAACCTTCTCCTTGTCCCCGCCGACCGAGATGAACACGTTGCCGCTGTCCGGCAGCGCTATGCCCGCGCCGGCCTGCGCCTTGGAATAGGCGTTCCCGAAGTTCTGGTCTATCCCCATCGACTCCCCCGTGCTCCTCATCTCGGGGCTGAGTATCGGGTCTATCCTAAGCTTGTCAAACGGCAGGACCACCTCTTTGACCGCGACGTGGTGTATCTTCTTCCTGTAGTCAAAGCCGTGGCCTTTCTTAGCCTGCCCGCCAGCTTTCTCTCCGCCCCCCAAAGCCCCCTCCGAGTCGCCGAGTATGTCCTTTAGCTTCTCGCCCATTATCGCCCTGACCGCGATCTTTGCCAGCGGGACGCCCGTGGCCTTCGAGATGAAGGGTATCGTCCTTGACGAGCGCGGGTTCGCTTCAAGCACGTACACGATGTCGTCCTTGACCGCATACTGTATGTTTATAAGGCCCTTGGTCTCTAGGGCTACTGCCATCCTCTTCGTGTAATCAGTCACCCTGTCAACAACGCTCTTGCTCAAGCTCTGCGGCGGCACGACGCAGCACGAGTCCCCGCTGTGTATCCCCGCTTCCTCGATGTGCTCCATTATCCCGCCGATATAGACGTCCTCGCCGTCGCAGACCGCGTCCACGTCTATCTCGACCGCGTCGTCCAGGAACTTATCGACAAGTATCGGGTGCTCTGGGGAGACTTCCGTCGCTTCCCTCATGTAAGATTCCAAATCCTCGTCGTTGAAGACTATCTCCATCGCCCTGCCGCCGAGGACGTACGACGGCCTGACAAGGACCGGGTATCCAAGCTTGTGCGCGACCTTCAGCGCGTCGTCAAACGACCTTGCGACGCCCCACCTGGGCGCAGGTATCTTCAGCCGCTCAAGCAGCTTCTCGAACTTGCCCCTGTCGGAAGCCAGGTCTATCGCCCCGGCCTGCGTGCCGAGGATTTTCACCCCCGCGTCGCTGAGCTGCTTTGATATGTTTATCGCCGTCTGGCCGCCGAATTGCACCATCAGCCCGATGAGCTTCTCGTCGCCGGGCTTGTCGGCGCCGCCTTCCTTGTCCACCACGTTCAGAACGTCCTCCACGGTCAGCGGCTCGAAGTAGAGCTTGTCCGAGGTGTCAAAGTCCGTGGACACGGTCTCGGGGTTGTTGTTGATTATTATCGCCTCATAGCCCAATTCCCTCAGCTCCAGCACCGCGTGGACCGTGCAGTAGTCGAATTCCACCCCCTGCCCTATCCTTATCGGCCCGCTGCCGAGCATGATTATCTTCTTCCTGTCTGACGCGTGGCTCTCGTCTTCGGTCTCGTAGGTGGAGTAGAAGTACGGGGTCTTTGCCTCGAACTCAGCCGCGCAGGTGTCGACCATCTTGTAGGTTGGGAGAATGCCCGCCTCCTTTCGCGTGGCCCTTATCTTATGCTCTGTCGAGCCGGCCAGCCTGGCTATCTGGAAATCCGAGAACCCGAACCGCTTCGCATCCCTCAGGAGTTTCTTCCCCAGTTCATGCCCGCTTGACCCCGCCCCCTTATCCTTGACAGCCGAGAGGGCTTTTTCCATCTTCACCAGGTTGGCGATTTTTTCCAAAAAGAACCGGTCTATCCTAGTTATCCTGTGGACGTCGTCGACTGTCCAGCCCTTTTTGAGCGCGTCGTAGATGTAAAACAGCCGCGCGTCAGTCGGGGTCTCAAGGTTCTCGCGTATCCTGTCGTCGTCAGTTTCTTCCCTCCTCCCGTCCCCGCATATCCCCATCCTCTTTTGGTCAAGGGACCTTATCGACTTCTGCAGCGCCTCCTCGAAGCATCGCCCTATCCCCATGACCTCACCGGTGCTCCTCATCTCGGTGCCTATAGTGCGCGGTATGCCCCTGAACTTGTCGAAAGGCCATCTGGGCACCTTGGCGACTATGTAGTCGATCGACGGCTCGAAAGATGCCGGCGTGGTCTTAGTCACCTCGTTAGGTATCTCGTCAAGCGTCATCCCTATTGCTATCTTGGAGGCGACCCGGGCTATCGGGTAGCCGGTCGCCTTCGACGCGAGAGCCGATGAGCGGGACACCCTCGGGTTGACCTCTATGACTCGGTATTCTAGCTTATCCGGGTGCAGCGCGAACTGGACGTTGCAGCCGCCCTGCACCCCAAGGGCGCATATGATGTTCAGCGACGCGGTCCTGAGCGTCTGGCACTCGGTGTCGTTGAGCGTCTGCGTCGGCGCGACGACTATGCTCTCCCCCGTGTGTATCCCCATGGGGTCGACGTTCTCCATGTTGCAGATTGTTATGCAGTTGTCCTTCGAGTCGCGCATGACCTCGTACTCTATCTCCTTCCAGCCGCCTACATACTCCTCTATTAGGGCCTCCCCGTTCCTGCTCTTGCTGAGCGCCCGCTGGACTATCTTTGGCAGGTCCTTGTCGTTGAAGGCCACGCCGCCGCCGGTGCCCCCCATGGTGAAGCCCGGCCTGACTATGACTGGGTAGCCGATTTCAAACACCGCCTCCTCCGCCTCGTGCATGCTGAAGACCGACCTGCTCTTGCAAATGGGCTCGCCGATCTTCATCATCAAATCCGCGAACTCCTTCCTCCCCTCGCCGTTCTTGATGGTCTCTATTGGCGTCCCAAGGACTTTCACGTTGTACTTCTCCAGCACCCCGGCATTGTCCAGCTCCACCGCCAGGTTCAGCCCCGTCTGCCCGCCCATCGTCGGCAGCAGGCCGTCGGGCATCTCCTTTGCGATTATCTTCTCTATCGACTCGACGGTGAGCGGCTCGAGGTAGACGATGTCTGCGATATCCGTGTCGGTTTGTATAGTCGCCGGGTTGTTGTTGACAAGCACAGTTTTAACGCCTTCCTCCCTTAGGCTCAAACAGGCTTGGCTCCCGCTGTAGTCGAATTCGGCGGCCTGCCCTATCTGTATCGGCCCGCTCCCGATGATGAGCACCTTCTTGATGTCGCTTCTTTTAGGCATTCTTTGTGTCGCTTCTTTTCAGCATCTTATTATCGCCAGTTTTTTCAACAGCGTATCCTCACTTCTTCCCTGCCTTCTCCCTATCCATAGTCCCCACGAACTCGTCGAACAGGCATTCCGTGTCCCAGGGCCCGGCGCGCGCCTCCGGGTGGTACTGGACCGTGTGCACCGGCAGGGACCTGTGTCTCAGTCCTTCGACGCTGCCGTCGTTGAGGTTCACCTCGGTGACTACCACATCACTTGGCAGGCTGTCGGCGTCGACTGCGAACCCGTGGTTCTGGGCGGTGACGTGCACTTTCCCAGTCTTCAGCGACTTGACCGGCTGGTTGCTGCCACGGTGGCCGAACTTGAGCTTGTACGTCTTTCCCCCGAACGCCCTGCCGACCAGCTGGTTGCCGAAGCATACGCCGAAGACCGGCAGCTGCTCGTCTATGACGCCCTTTATGCTCTTGACTATGTGGCCGGCCCGCTCCGGGTCGCCCGGGCCGTTAGACAGCATGACGCCGTCGGGGTCAAAGTTCAGCATCTCCTTCGCGCTCGTGCCGGAAGGCACCCTTATGACCCTGCAGCCCCTGCTTACAAGGCACTTGACTATCGACATCTTCGCCCCGCAGTCGATGAGGACGACAGTCCTTTTCACCTCGCCGCTCGAGGGCTCGTGGGCGACGGGCTCCGGGATGGTCACGAGCTCGACAAGGTCCACGTCCGATATGGACTTCATGCCCATTGCCTCTTCCTTCAGCTCCTCAAGCTCGTCCGAGACGTAGGGGATCTTCAGTATCCCGTTCATGACGCCGGCGTCCCTTATCTTCCTCGTCAGGAACCGGGTATCGACACCCTTCAGCCCGGGTATGCCCTCTTCCTCCATCCACTTGTCGAGCCTGTTTATCATCTGGCCGTGGCTCGGCTTCTCGCACAGCTCCCTGACTATGAACCCCTCGACCTGTATCTTGTCAGACTCGAACCGCTCCGGCGTTACGCCGTAGTTGCCTATCATCGGATACGTGGGCATCAAGATTTGATATTTATACGACGGGTCGGTGAGGTATTCCTGGTAGCCGGCCATGCAGGTGTTGAAGACGACTTCCCCCTTCGCATCCTTCTGGGCGCCGAAGCCCTCGCCCTCCATCACCGTGCCGTCCGCCAGCACTAGAACGCCCTTTGCCATGACACCGCCCAAAACCGCGGCAAATTGATGGAATTCAGGCGCTCCCCAAGCGCCCGCCCGAGCGCGTTAGGGGCCGCTAGGATGCAGCATCCCATCTAAGCCGTGAGTTTATTTGATATTTGAGATTCTGGGTATAAAAGGCTTCCTCGGCACTACTTCTCGCTTGTGTCTTCCGCCTCCATGCGATTCCTTATGGCCCTGAGGCGGCTTTCGTTTAGATGGGCTTCCAGAGCCCCCCTAACCTCCGGATTCGCATGCTTCTTTGCGGTCTCTACCATCGCAAGGAACTCCTTGAAGCGCGATTCGTATGTGAATTCCTTTGGTTTCCACTCGCACGCCTTGCTCATCCCTACCATGGCGTCCACAAGCTCCCCCGCCACATGGTTTGCGCCGTTGCCCTTCACCACCTCGTCTATGTCCATAGGCAGCGCGTGCCGAGTCTTGTACAGGGGCTCGAGAAGATCGCTGGAGGGCACATAGCCGGCGTTGCACACCTTGGCCAGCTCCCCGACCGCCTCGTGCCGGGCGGCCTTGTCGTAGAACATGCTCCACGTCTTGTCCCAACCCCCTGTCGACATTTTTGATCCCCTCTTGCTGGACCCCCAAAGCTGCGACACCTGGACTGCCTCCGGCTCTTTCAGGACCTCGCCACCTATCTTCCTCCCCTTTATGATTTTGCCGCCTATCACAGTCCCAGCCGGCAGGACGACCATCCCCATCTTGGGCAGCTTGACCCCCGCCCGGGCAAGATCCCCGATAGTGGTAGAATACCTGTCGACCGTTTGGGGCGACATGTACCTCCTGAACCTCTTTATCGCTACCCTCTGCCGCTTCCCGTCTTTCCAGTGGACGCTGCCGACGTATACCCCTTGGGCGTAGAAGCCGTTGTTGGTTTTCGTTAATAATACCGGTTTTCCGTCTTTTGTCGAGAACACAACCCTCTTCACGGAGGCCGACCCCCTCCATCTGCTAAAGGGTGCCCTTCGCTTTTCGATTTTTAGCGGCTCTTTGCGCATGATTGCCCCCCCATCCAGCATGACCTCTTTATTTAAGGACTACCTCTCTTCCCTTATTCTCAATCACTTGCTCCCCGTCAAAGACCTGCTGCCCGCGCACGAACGTGGAGACGATTTTACCCTTCGCTTCCATCCCCTCGAACGGCGTCCAGCCGCACTTGGTGAACAGTTTTTCGCTGCTTATGGTGTACTCGGGCTTCAGGTCGAGCAATACAAAGTCCGCATCGTAGCCGTCGAGGAGCATGCCTTTGCCTTTTAGGGCAAACGCGTCCGCAGGCTTCCTGCAGCACAGCTCCACGACCATCCTCAAATCAAGGTGC
>JBFYKJ010000061.1:0-3240 GCA_041306005.1 Candidatus Altarchaeota archaeon
AATCTCCTTAAAGACAAAATCCTGGGGGCACTCCTCGTGCAACGGGGACTTGCCGCAGTCAAGCAGCTTGAACTCGTTGCAGTAGAGGAGCGACCCCAAGACCAACCCGAAAAGCTCTTTGAGAGTCATTTCCATTCTTTTATGTGCGTGGTATGCCTCCTGCCACATGGGCGCTTTACGCCCCATGTTATACGGCAGTATTGCCACCCACGGGTAACCTTTGTTGGCAACCATACTAAAGGTTTTAGGGGAACGTTTGTCAAAAGAACGTTCCAAAAGGTTCCGATTAGAAGACGGGGGCTTATTAAGACACCTTTCGGCCAAGGAACCTTTCCGAGAGCTCCACGCGCCTCGTGCGCCCCAGCTTCTCTGTCTTTAGTATGCTTCGCGCCTCCAGCCCGGAGACCGCGCGCGAAAGCGACGACTTCGGCAGCCCGAGCTCCCTCCCCAGCTTGTTCTGCTCTGATTTCCCACCGCTTGCCATAACTAACTCGACTATCTTTCGCTCATTTGCGTCGAGCGCGGAGAGTATGTCTATCATGTGCGAGTCGGGCGTTATGGGGGGCGCACCCTCATGCGGCTTTGGCAATAGGGGTATCGAGTGCCTGCGAGGCATCAGGACAAAATGCGCGACGGCGGCTATTGCAACGACGGCCAACAATAGGTACCATATGTAATCCAGCCCGCCCAACGCCACGCTCTGCTCCAAAACGATCTTAACTTCGGTAATCTGCCCCTGGGTTATCTGCAAGGTCTGCGAGCCGGCTTTTCCGGCGAGGAGGGCAGAGACCTTGCAGGAGCCTGTGGGAAGGAAGTCGGCCTTGAACGAGCCGAAGTCGTCCGTGATGAGCGGCGATGTATCCCCATAGCCCTGGCCGCAGTCGAATTTGACTGTTGCTGCCGGGAGCAGGCTGTTCCCCGAGTCGTACACCTCGCCCCGCAGGCTGCCAACAGGCTGCATGAAGGCCGTGTCATTCCGGTCGGTGATAAGGTCTGCATACGTGCTGGAATAATAATCCTGCCCCTCGGTCGACGTCAGGTCAAGGCGCAATATTATGGACCAAACACCCGGCTGCAGCTGCAGCTTGAGAACGCCGTCGGCGCCTATGAACCGCAAGGTGTCTATCCTTTCCTTTCCATTGTCCAGGGTCATCCGTATGTGGGCGTTTGACACCTTTTGGCCCGTGCCAATGTCGACTATCCCAAGCATCAGGATGGGGTTTCTCGCAGAACCGCCCGCAGGGGGTGCAATAGCGTCGGTCGCATTGCCCGGCCACATGCCTTCAAGCGCCGGCGGGGTTATAGCCGAGCCTCCGGTAAATATGTCCGACATCGAGGCGTTCTCGGCGGAGACAAAAGACACTGCTAGGAATACGGACATAACCAGGCATAATCCGAGCAAAAGATCCGACTGCATCATCTCTGGGTGCTTAAATAGGTCTTCTAGACTGAAACCTTTACTTAGCTCATCTTCCAATTAAAACAGGATTGTCCGACGGTAAAATATATCAAAGTAAGATCAAAATAAAAACCTATCAACGCGTATCGACGGGTGCATCAAAATGAAAGTCACGCCAATAGCCTCCGATTCTCTCGGAGTCCGGTCGATGGCGACGCTGGTCGAGACCAGGGACTTGAGGATAGCGATAGACCCGGACGCTGCGCTTGGTCCATCCAGATATGGCCTGCCGCCGCACGAGAAGGAGCTGGATGCGCTCTCGGATGCGAAGGCGGACATCTACGCGAGGGCCGCCAAGTCAGATGACTTGGTGATATCCCACTACCACTTCGACCACTTTGACATCGGCGGGAGCCACTTTAGGGGGAAGACTGTCTACGCAAAGTCGATAACTAGCAAGATAAACAAGTCCCAGACAGAGCGGGGCGCCGCATTCAAAAAGGCTGTCGACGGCGTTGTGAAAGAACTGATTTATGCTGATGGCAAGGAGTTCAATATAGGGGAGACCCAACTGAGGTTCTCGCCGCCCGCGCCGCACGGGCCGGAGGGGATAGTGCTGGGCTATGTGATAATGACGCTGGTGGATGACGGGTCTAAGGCTAAAAGAGCGGGTATCGGCTCCGGGGGCAGTTTTGGCCGGTTCGTATTCGCCTCGGACGTCCAGGGCCCGGTGGCTGCATCGACCGCGGACTGGATAATAGCCCAAAAGCCCGACTTGATCTACATGGACGGCCCGCCGATACTGTTCTTAGGGTGGAAGTTCTCCTACAAGAACCTGGAGGCGGCGAAAGATAATTTCAGGAGGATACTCGACGAGACCGATGCCCGTGTGATACTCGACCATCATCTCCTCCGGAGCCTCGACTATGTAAAGAAGTTCCCGTTCTTCGATGGGGAAAGAGTGGTGACTGCGGCCGAGTTCTTGGGCAGGGAAAACATAATGCTGGAAGCGCACAGGAAGGAGCTTTGGAAGGGATGAAGGGCAGCCCTAACCGGTTCAAAGCCGCTCAAAGCCGCGGGATATGAACAGCTCATTGACCGGGCCGAAACCGTTGAACCAGTCCTGTTTTTCGATGAGCCTGAAATTGTTCATTATCGAATTTAAGGTGGGCCGTATATAATCAGTGCTTCTTGAGCACCCATTATAATAGCCCACAGTAAAGGCGCCGCTCCCTTCGCCTACAAGACTTCCCCAAAGCCGTTCGGCATTCGGCAGGGAGGTTGCGCAGTTAAGCCCGGGCGCGCCTTCGTCAGCCAGATACTCGTCATTAAGGCCCATAGTGTGCGCAAGCTCGTGGCTTGCCACCCCGCCGGCGCGCTGGGCGGATGGTGGCAGGCCCAGTACATCCCTATACCCCCTCGTGCCCAAAAACGCCTCGGAGCAGTCATTCAGGGCGACGCCGTTGGCATCCCCGATCTCCTGCGCGTCGACAAGGAACAGTATCCGGTCATGCGGGCACATCTTGAGCGAAAGCTGTTTCTTAAGGGCGTTGCAGTAGATAAAAAGCGCCTTATAATGCGCCTGAAAAGCCTCGTCCTTGCGCTTCTGCTCAAAGATCCCGGCGTACCCGGTATAATCCGGGGGGCTTTCGCGGGATGTGGACATTTGGGCACCTGTCATGATGGACTGCAGGTAGCTCTCGAATAACTGCCACGTGCCATCGCCCTCAAAAAGCGGGCCTTCGTATGTCCAGAAGTTTATCGACGCACTCGCATCCGCAAAAGGCTTGGTGGCGAGGACCCCGTAATCGTCGCGCTCCTCGTCGATTATCTTGTCAGCG
>JBFYKJ010000062.1:0-15026 GCA_041306005.1 Candidatus Altarchaeota archaeon
TGTTCGTCGTTTTTGTACTTATCGGCCGTTTGCTCGTTTTTCGGGTATAGGCGCTGAAAGACCTCCCGCACGCTGGGCCTTTTGCACCTGGCCCAGGTATGGTTTATTATTCCCCGTATGCGTATATGAGGTTTCATACGTGTAATCCGCCAGTTGGTCTCCTAAGTCACAACCTCGGAAAGCTTCTTCCTCTTAATCGCGCTCTTTATCTCGAGGGCTATCCTTCTTCCCACTGACATCTCCTGCCCCCAGAGATAGCCCGAGTAAGGGGTGAACTTCGTCCCCGGGGACCCCTGCACCCTCAGGCTTATGTCAAAAGTTACCGCCCTCTCTTTTGGCGGCCCGGGGAGGAACGTGGCCTGCAGCGCGAAGGGCCCGATTATCCCCGGCGCATATTCTTTTTTCGAAACCTCGACAAACCTTTCCCCCAGGTCAAAGACCTCCTCGAGGAGCGACTCCTTTATCGTGCACGCGACGTGCCCGGCCTCGATGGACTTGACCTCCATGTGCCTTAACGCTTCCATCTGCTGCGGGGCGGGCAGTCTCAATATCCCGTCAAGGTTGGTTTGCCTTCTCATATCCGTCCCGAGCAGCTCCAGCCTGTCTTCCAGCGGCGAATAGAAATAGTTGAAGTTCACCTGCGCGCCCATGACGAACTCCTCTATCGCGGCCTGTTTTAAACCCTCGGCGGTTATCCTCCCGTTGTCTATGAGCTCGCTGGACTTGTCGACGAACTCCGCCGGGGAAGAGCAAAGGAAGAACGCCCTTTCATAAGCCCTCTGCGCCTCGGCGACCTTGACCAATACGAGCCGGTCGATGTCCTTTGCGCTCTTGAATACGCGCGGGTAGGGTATCCCGGCTTTTTCCATGAGCCAGTACTGGTTCCTCGGCGCGTGGCGCTCCTCGGCGCGCAGCATGGTCCTTGACCCGAACAGGGGGACATTAAAATCGTTCTCTATCGCGTCGTAGCCGACGTACACCTCGAATGACCTGTGCGGCAAGAAGATGGCCTTCTTCGAGTTCAGCTTTTTCACGATCTCGGGCTTGGCCACATCTGAGAACTTGCCGAGTATAAGGGTCTCGTCCACGACGCCGAGCTTGCCCTTCGTCTTATAATACTCATCGTACGTCTTCTCCCTTCCCCTCTCGCACACAACCAGCGTCCTCAACCCCTCGTCCTTCGCGCCCCTGCAGATGTCCAGGGCCGAGTGCGAGCCGATGGCGCCGATGGCGGGCGCCGCATATTTCGCCGCAAGCCTCTGCATGTCTTCCCTTTCGATCATCTTGGTAACCCTCGTTGCCGAAAATCAGCCCGCCTTCTTCACGCTGATGAAAAGCTCCTTGTCAGCCAGGCCGTCGTTGTTAATGTCGAACTCGACCTTGAACCTGCCAAGCTCCCCCCTCGCCGCCACGCGAAACTCCCTCTTTATCGTGTCCCCCGGGGCCATCTGCGGGATGTCCTGCGAGGTCGCCGACATGTTGGCCAGGTTCGGCGACACCCGCATCGCGATGTAAGCATCTGACAGCGACTTGCCGGTGTTCGTGGCGTCGACGGTTATCCTCGTCCAGCCGGTCGGCTCGATGGTGGACTTCTCCACCGAAAAGCAGGCCTTTGTGCCGCTCTTCTCGACGCAGTCGCCGTGTACAAGGACGTTGAAGAACGCGAACATGGCCACGAGCAGGACGGCTATGGCCGCGAATACCATCAGCCCCATTATGTTCTTCCACCTTATCCGCCGGATGACGTCAATAGCGCTCATTTTTGGCCTCGCATTCCACTGCTTATAAGCTTCAAATCCGTATGGTGTTCCCGCTCAAATCCTTCGCCCCTATCCTGACCTTCAAAGTGGCCTGCGCCGTGCCCAGCATGCCGTAGCTGTCCGACACCTCGGCCTTCAGCACGTAGTCGCCGTCGTCGGCAGTGCCCTCGATTGTTATCGGGAAGAACAGGTTTCGCTCGCCGCTCGCCTCGAGCTCGTAGACTTTCTTCAGCGAAATCCTGCCCTCCTCAAACCTTATCCCGCTCATCTCCGGGGCCTTGACAGTCACTATCACGTCTTCCATGGCGCTCCCGGTCGGGTTTCTTATCTCCACCCAGAGCCCCGCGCTGCCCCCAGGCGGGCTGCTCTCCTCGGGCGTCACCCTCGCGGACACGGGCAGCGAGCCCGTGCTGCCGGGGGGCCTTTCCTCACCGGACTTCTCCTTGCCGACAAACGATATGGCTATTATCACCGCCACGACGGCGATGACAAACAGCGCGACGACCGCTTTTGTGTCCAGGCCCTGGAAGAGCTTAGTCTCTGATCGGATGATGGCTACTTTCTCCTCCCTGGGCCTTGCCGCGCGGCTCTCGGCTGCAACCGCCTCTTTCTTCTCAAGCGCCCTCATGCCCGGCTTGTCCTTGAGCTGCTGTATCCGGGCTTCGACTTCCCTGAGCTTCTCCTCGTACTCGAATATCTTATCCTGCGCCTCTTTGTCCCCCAGTTTTTTCTGGTAGTATGACAGTTTGACGTGCTCTATGGACTTCTTCAGCCGCATGCGCTCTACTTCGAGCTCCTTCAGGGCCGCTTCGAGGCGGTGCTTCCGCGGGCCGGCGGTCAGCATAAGGAATAGGATGAACAGCGCCACTACAGCCAAGACAAGGGTCAGAGCGTCCATCGGGGTTTTAACCGGGCGGGCAATAAAAAGGGGGCATAGGGGTTTTTCGGTCTTGGGTCCGCGGTCTTGCCGGCAGCGGCCTCAGACGACGGTCTCGGCGTATATCAGCGCGACCGCGAAGATGACTATCCCGCCGGTGACCATCATGGGCTCCCTCCATATCAGCCCGCCGAGGACCATCACGCCGCCGAATATCACGAGGAACGGGGGTATCGCTATCTTGTAGCTGCCGGCGTAGAACGTGAGCGCGAGTATGAGGACGAATACCGCTATCAGCATGTCGTGGGCATGGCCGGCGCCTTTCCTGTCCATGTGAGATTAACGGGTTGTAAGATAAAAATCGGGAGGGGGGTTATCCGCGCTTTTCGCAAGGCCCCTTGATAGGCTATTTAGATGTAAGAATCCAAAAACCCTACTACTTCCCAAGCCCCTTTACCCTCTTCATACGGTCAAACGCCTCGCCCAGTGTCTCTATGTCCGCGTTCCCGTAGCTCATCCTGATGCAGCCCTTCCCTCTTGACCCGAACGGGGAACCGGGCACAGTCCCCACCCCCGCTGCAAGCAGCTCATCCGCCAGCTTGATATCGTCCTTCCCCTCGAAGTACGGGAAGATGTAAAAAGCGCCGCCCGGCCTCACGCAGGTGCAGTCGAATTCCTTAATCCTCTCCATGGAATAATCCCGCCGTTTTTTGAATTCAGCGCACATAGTCTTGGCCGCCTCCTTGGCCTCGTGCGTGAAGCAGGCCATCGCGCCGTACTGCGCGAAGCTGACCGGGTTAGAAATAGACTGTTCCTGTATTGTCGTGAGCTTGTCTATCACCGAAGCATCCGGGCACGCCGCGTATCCCAATCTCCAGCCGGTCATCGAATAGGGTTTAGAAAAGGCGTTCACCGTTATCGTCTTGTCGTAAGCCGCGCCTATGCTGAAGTGCTTCTCATCGTATATGATGGTATCATAGCACTCGTCGGACACGAGCCACATGCCGTTCTGCTCCGCGACCTTGATTATCTCTTTCAAGACCCGCTCAGGATAAACGGCGCCGGTGGGGTTATTCGGCGTGTTTATTATCGCCATCTTCGCCTTTGATTTGTCCAGCTCGCTCATGAAGTCGCCGTCCGGGACAAAGCCGTTCTCGGGTTTCAGCGGGACCCAGACGGTGTGCCCCTCGGCGAGCTGCACCATGCTCTCATAGCTGACCCACGACGGGTCGGGGATCGCGACCTTGTCGTTTTTGTCAATCATCGCCATCATTATCTCGAAGAGCACGTTCTTTGCCCCCATGCTGACAAGTATCTTTTCCTTGTCAAGGCCCCTGATGCCTTTATGCGCCAACTCCCCGCAGATCTTTTCCCTAAGCTCCGGCATCCCCTTTGTCGGCCCGTAGTGGTGCTGGCCCTCGTCCAGTGCTTTTTTCGCGGCGTCGACGATTATCCTCGGCGTGTCAAACCCGGGCCTGCCTATGGTCAGGTTTATCACGCCCGGCTTTCTTGCAAGGGCGGCGTACTTGAAGGTGGCCGAGGGTTGTACTCCCGTTACCCTTTTTGCAAACACCCCGGTCATTTTTGGATTCGGTGGGTGAAGACGGCCAGGCGTCTACCTAGCCTTCTCGGCGCCAATGCCCTTGTTCCTAAGCCCCCGCGTCTTCTTGCCCGAGGAAGTCAGCCCCCTGTACGCGCGGCCCTTCTGGGTGTTCTCGCATATCCAGGATATCTCCTTGTCCGCCGTTATGTGCGGGTTGTGGGGGTCGACCAGTATGACCTCGAAGTACTTGTACATCCCGTCTTCCCAAAGCCAGTATGAGCCGAGCACCTCGCAGTTCGGGAATTTCCTGTTCGCGCGCTCCTCGGCGACGCTCTGCTTGCTCTTCTCAAGAGTGGCGTAGTAGTATTCCTTGGACGGTTTCCTTCCACCGGACGTCTGGCGCCTCTTGCGGTTCCCTTTCTCGACGCGCGCGATGGCGGCTACAAAACCGGGCTTGTCCTTCCAGCCAAGCTCCCGTGCTCTCCATGCCTTAAGGGGCCTCTCTTCGGCCGAGATCGCTTCGCCGTGCCTCCATTCCTTGCCGCGCGCTATCCACACGGACTTGAGCTCCTTCACTGCCTCCTTGTAGGCCGGCAGGTCTTTCTCCTTAAGTGCGAGGACAGCGTCCCTGTGCCTCGGCTCTATGGCGGTCAAAAACTTCTTTTCGTTCATTTTTGGCTCCTTTTTCCTGCACTGCGTGCAGGAGCCCCCGGCGGTGCGCCGGGGTTTTGGTTCGGGCTTTCGCCCACATTCCACGCGGAGTAGAAAGAAACCCTCAGGGTTTCTTGACTCACAGGATATCCGCCGCAGAGTGCGTCCGTGGCAGAAATCGTTATGTTTGAAGCGAAGCTTATAAAAAGGCTAACAAGGGCCGTTAAACAGCCCGAACTGGCTAAGCGCGCCGCCTATATCGACTGCACGACAAGCGCCTTCCCGTCCTCTTTCAGCTCCTCGAGGGGGAAGTACTTCCTCTTGATCATGATGCCCTTGACTTCGGTCCCGTGCATCGCTATCGCGGTGACCTTGCCGAGCTTCTTGCCCTTCTTCGTCACGACCTCCCTGCCGATGTAGGCCTTCTCCAGCTCCCTCTTCCTCGCTATGTAGTCGAAGAAGATGACCTTGAGCAGGTAGTGGACGACTATCATCACGACGATGGCTATCAGCACCGCTATCATGAGCTCCTGCATGGCGACCGAGGAGTTCGCCGCTATCTGGTCTCGCGTCAGCCCCCTGCTGACTATGTGGTTCGAGTCGCTCTTTACGTACAATATCGCCTTGTATAAGCTGGGGGAGACGTACCTGAAGAGCATTACCATCATCAGCAGGTACAGGTATTTCTTGACCTTCAGGTACTGTTTAAGCAGGAAGTTGTGGGTCAAGAAGCCGACGCATATCAGCGTCACGGCTATGAGCATTAGGTCGAGCGCCCTGCCCTCCGGCAGGAGGAGCGCAAAGTTGGTGGAAAGCAGGGGGAAATTTATTATGGCGGCGCTGGTGCTGGTCGGCTGGAGTCCAAGGGGGTTGCCGCCCCTGCAGACCTCGTTGCCGTTCGCGTCCGCGACGCAGTCCGGGGGTATTATAGAGCCAGGCTCGTATATCTGCCCCAGGTTGCCGTGCAGCTGCAGGTAGCTGGATATGCCGCCCAGCGCGAACATCAGTATGGCCATCGCGGTGAAGACCCTGTAGATGTTCCCCTGCATCAGCGAGTTCTTCATCTCGCCCAGCCCGGCGAACAGCTGATTGTCGTAGCCGAAGCCCTTCGCGAGCAGGTATATGCCGAGTATCGCCACTATGAACTGGCCTATGGGCAGGCCGAAATAGGAGAGTATCGCCATGAGCAGCAGCAGCAGTCCGGGTATGCCGAACATGACCTTTGCCTGGCCGGGGTTCTCGCTTATCCTGCCGAAGAAGTCTATGACCTTGAAATACGCGCTCTCGAGCTGCTTCGCCTGCTTGACCGTCACGTGCCTGACCGACAAGACCTTCGTCTCGCTCTGCAGTATCGGGAGTATCTCGTCGTCCTCCGCCCCGTCAGTCACGAGCACGACGCCCCCCGGTTTGAACTCCTCGAGGACTTTAGCCAGCTGGTTGCCCAGCTTTAGGTCGCTCTTGACGCCCACCTCCCTGTCGCCGGTCAGGGTTACGACCTCGACGTTTTTGTACAACCCCCCGCACTCGCGCTTGGCCTTTATTGCGGCGAGCATTGCGTTGACGTCCGAGTCCTCCGGGTCGGCCATGGCCAGGGCTTTAGCCGCCTTGAAGTTGTTGTCCTCGCCTATGACCGGGCCCTTGACGCCCGCTTTCTTCCCTAGGTCGTCGTCCCTGTCCACGCACAGGACGAGGGCTTCGACCTTTTTGTCGCCTGATGGCATCTCTGAAACCGCAGGACGGGCGGCATTATCAGCCCTGTTCTGCGTTAGCGCTTATTATCGTTAATTATATAGTCTGTGATTAAAAAGCGGCGGGTTTTGGGGCAGCGGGGACAATTCCCTCCATCTTCCCGGGCGTTGGATGGAATACCCCGTTTTAGCGGCCGCCCCCCGTGCGCCCCCCGCCGCCCCGCAACCCCCTCTCCAAGCCGCATTCGCATTCCCCAAAAGCCCTTTTTAAGCCCCCTCCGGCTAAAATAACATCCAACATGGCCGCCAAAAGATCGACAGGCTTTGCGAAGATCGAGCCGGTTGAGGGTTCATCCCGGAGGGCAGACCAGGCCACCAGCAAGATAATCATACATGGCCAGAAAAAGCCCATAGGGATGGCGCAGGCGGTCGTCTGCGTGCTGATAACGATACTCATCTACCTATTCTTCCGCGACGCGGGCTTCAGCGTCATCGCCTCGCTGGCAATGTGCGCCCTCTTCCTCGCCCTCTCAATCTTCCTCTTCGTGACCGTCGTCTTCCTTGAGAGCTACGAGAGGGCCGTGGTCCAGAGGTACGGCAAGTTCAACCGCGTCGCCGGCCCCGGCTGGACACTGATACTCCCGTTCGTCGAGGTCTACAACGTCGTCGACGTCAGGATAAAGACGCTTGACCTCGTCGGCTTCGAGGCCATCACCAAGGACAACATCAGGCTGTATCTCGATATCGTCGTGTACGCAAAGATAATCGACCCGTACAAGGCGGTCCTCGAGGTCAAGGACATAAACAACGCGATAATAACTTTCTTGAAATCCATAACGAGGGAGACCGTCGGCAACCTCACGGCGGAAGAGGTGATATCCAACATAGCCAAGGTGAACGAGCTCCTCACCGGCGAGCGCGACCGGCTCAAGAAGGAGTGGGGCGTGGACCTCATCTCCGTCGAGATACAGGAGATAAGCCTCCCGGGCAAGGTCCAGGAGAGCATGCACGATCTAAGGTCGGCCGAATACCAGAGGCAGGTCGTGGAGCAGCAGGCATACGCCCGCGAGTCGCTCATCAACGCAATAGGGCGCGCCGCGAGCAAGCTTGACAACCCGGCCCTCGCCTACATGTACCTCGAGGCGATGAAGAAGATAGCCGACGGGAAGGCGACTAAGCTCATATTCCCGATGGAGCTGACGAGATTGGCGGAATCCGTCTCCAAGCACTTCGGCGCCGACAAGGACAAGTTCCTGCAGGACATGCTAAAGGCGTACAACGAGACTGTGGCGAAGGATATGCCGAAGAAGTAGGTCTTCGGTTTTCGGTCTGCGGTCTGCGGTCTTCGGTCTGCGGTCTTCGGTCTGCGGTCTTTGGTTCGCGGTCCTCAATTCAAGCGAGTCAAACAAAATGGCAAAATCAAAAACCAAACCCCAGATAGAGTTGAAGAAACCCGCAGCAAGCGTAAAGGTGTATGACCCCAAGCTGATCAGGGATGCCACCAACTTGGGCGAATCGGTTATGCTCTCCGCCTCCCAGCTCGAGGCAAGGCGCGCCAGAGTCCTGAAGGGCATTGTGCGCGAGGCGGTGGCAAACGAGGGATTGCATAAATTGATACACGGCCCTAATATCTTTACCGAAGTGCCCAAGTCCATATATGTCGACGCCGAAGGGCACGCGGTGCTAAGCAAAGTCGGCGCGCGGGCGCCAATAGAAGTAACACGAAACCGCTTCGAGACCGCCCCTTTGAGGGAGCTAATCCGCCGAGAGCAAGTCAAACGGAGGGAACGGGGATTAAAGCCCAATAGGTTCAAATCCACGGATAGAGCTTATGTGCCCGATGTGCGCATTTAATAAACTGTTCAGGCGTTTTTCTGATTTCCACCTTCTTTATCTTTTTTCTCCCGCCCGCTTCTAAGTTACCCCTAGGCATCTTTAATATAACTATGGATTACCCCGATGAGAGAGGGAAATTCGGAGAGTATGGGGGCATGTTCGTGCCGGAGGTTCTTATGGGTCCGGTGGCGGAGCTAGCCGAAGCATACGAGCGTTTTAGAAACGACCCGGATTTCAAGGCGGAGCTAAGCGACCTGTTGACCAACTTCGCCGGCCGGCCGACAGCGCTGACGTTCTGCGAGAGGCTGTCCAAGGAATACGGGCCGCGCATATATCTAAAGAGAGAGGACCTCGCGCACACCGGAGCGCACAAGATAAACAACGCATTAGGACAAGCACTCCTCGCGAAGAGGATGGGCAAGACGAGGATCATCGCCGAGACGGGCGCCGGCCAGCACGGCGTCGCCACTGCGACAGCCGGGGCAAAGCTCGGACTGAAGACCGAGATCTTCATGGGCACAGTCGACATGGCGAGGCAGGAGCCGAACGTCTTTAGGATGCGCCTTCTCGGCGCGCAGGTAACCCCCGTAGAATCCGGTTCCAAGACGCTAAAGGACGCAATCAACGAAGCGATGCGCGACTGGGTGTCTTCTTTCCCCAATACGCATTACCTCTTGGGTTCCGTCCTTGGCCCGCACCCGTTCCCGATGATGGTGAGGGACTTCCAGTCGGTGATAGGGGCTGAACTACGGGGCCAGATAATGAAAGCGGAAGGCAGGCTACCTACGGCGATAGTAGCGTGCGTCGGCGGCGGGAGCAACGCGATAGGGGCATGGCACGAGTTCCTCCAGGGGAAAGAGCCCGCAGACAAGGACATCCGCTTGATAGGGGTAGAGGCGGGAGGGCGCGGGATAAAGAAGGGCGAACACGCCGCGAGATTCGCTGATGTCAAGTACGGAAGAAAGGGCGTCCTGCACGGGACGCACACGTTCGTCCTGCAGGACGAGTGCGGCCAGATAATGAACACGCACTCGGTTTCTGCCGGGCTTGACTACTCTGCGGTCGGCCCGGAGCATTCGCTCCTAAGGGATGTCAAGAGAGCGGAATACGTTTACGCTACAGACAAGGAGGCCCTCGCAGCGGTCAAGACGCTGTGCGAGAAGGAAGGCATCCTCCCCGCACTCGAGAGCGCGCACGCTGTGGCGCACGCGCTGAAGATGGCGAAGGGGATGTCCAGGGACGACATAATAGTCGTCAACCTCTCGGGGAGAGGGGACAAGGACCTCAAGACGATAGTGGAAAGTCTGAAATAAACAATCGATAACATGGACTACACACTCGGCCTCGCAATAAGGTTCGTCGTCGCGGGAACCGTAGTCGTCGCGATATCGCTAGCCGCGGAGAAGCTGAAGAGCCCGCTCCTCGCGGGCATACTAATGATGCTGCCGTCGATAACCCTGGTTTCGGTCTATTTCATCGGGAAGTCCATGGGCACCGCGGCCGCCGCGGGGATAGTCGAGTACTCGCTCTTGACTCTCCCGGTTTGGACCGCCTACGCAATCTCGTTATACTACCTCCTCCAGCACTATGACGTGGTGCCCGCGATAATCGGGTCGTTTTTGGTTTTCCTCGCAGGCTCGGTGATTTTCGTGCTGGTGGACACTAAATTAATGTCGGGCTGAACCGGCGGAAAATGTTCGCAAAATGAGGATATCGGACAAGTTCGCGGACTTGCAGAAGAAGAAGGAGACTGCCTTAATACTCTATATCAGCTGCGGCGACCCGTCGGCCGCCGGGACAGTCAAGGCGGCTAAGGAAGTGATTGCCGCAGGCTGCGACATCCTGGAACTCGGCCTCCCGTTCTCCGATCCCATCGCCGATGGCCCGACGATACAGGCAGCAAGCCAGCGGGCGATAGCCGCCGGGATGAACATGGCTAAGTATTTTGAGACGGCAAAGAGGATAGCGGCCGCCCCGGAGGCCAAAGCCGCGGGGGGGGTCCCGTTCGTCTGCATGACATATTACAACCTGATATACCAGTACGGGCTCGAGAGATTCGCCAAGTCGTGCGCGGCTTCGGGCATAACGGGCATTATAGTCCCGGACCTGCCGCCCGAGGAGGCGATGCCGCTTAAGGAAGCTTGTATGAAGAGCGGCGTCGATTTGATATTCATCGTCTCCCCCATGACTTCAAAGGAGCGGATGAAGACTGTAGCCAAAACAGCTTCGGGCTGCAAGGGATTTGTCTACCTTCAGTCGGTCCTTGGGGTCACCGGCGCCCGCGAGGGGATGAAGGCCGACCTCGCATCGAAGATAAAAGAGATCAAAGCGGTATTCGACCTTCCCGTGGCTGTCGGTTTCGGGGTCTCAAAGCCCGAGCAGGTCAAAGAACTTGCAGCCCAGGGCGCGGACGGCGTCATAATCGGCAGCGCCCTTGTCGCGAAGATAGCGAAGAAGGAAGACGTCTCGGGGTATGTGAAGGGGCTCAAAAAGGCTGCCGTTTGAGACGCCCCCTACGATATTTATTGCTTGTCCCTCTATTATACCACAATGGCGATGAAAGAAGAACCGAAGTCGGAGTGCGTGGAGCAGCAGACATTAGTGTTGATAAAGCCCGACGGCCTCGTGAAATCCCTCACCGGGGACATCTTATCCAAGCTCTCCGAGACGAGCCTGAAGATAATGGGCGCCAAGATGGTGCGCGTGCCAAAGGACCTCGCAGAGGAGCACTACCGGCACCTGAAGGACAAGCCTTACTTCGAGGAGCTTATTAAGTATATACAGGGGCATTACCACACCCGCAGGGTGATGGCGATGGTCTACCAGGGCGACAACTCTATTGAGAAGGTGCGGCGCATCGTCGGCGCGACGAACCCCGAAGACGCCGATCCCGTGTCCATACGGGGCAAGTACGGGAGGATAACGACGTCTGGCGTCTATGAGAACGTGGTCCACGCCTCGGAGAGCCCGAAAGAAGCGGAGCGCGAGATCAAGCTGTGGTTCAGGCCGGATGAGCTCATAGAGACACTTTACCCGGTCAAGAAGTCCAAGCGGGAGATGGAGATGGCCGAATGGGCGTAATAGTCCTGGCTTAGCGTCTCTTGGCAGGTTTTCGGTCTTGTCTAAGGGTATCCTAGCATGTTTTGGCTTGGCGATAATAGGCAGTTTTACCCCCTAAAACCCCCCTTTCTAAGCACCCCCGGGGGTGGGTCAGGAGTAACTTGGACACGAGGTTCGCGGTGGGCGCGAACCTGTGCCCAGGGCCCTTTTGGGGCCCTCGGGACTGGGGAGGGGGTGGAACCACCTCCGCGGTTCAGAGCGAAATCTTTTTATAATCGAAGCTTCTAAATTAGGGGCTTCCCTCTATTTTATACTATGCGTCTGCTCCGAGGTTCAAATTGACCGCTGAAATCCAAACTCATTCAATTGTCCCAAAGCACGAAATCCTGGACGACGTGGGCGCAAAGGCCGTCCTCATGGAATACGGCATCGACAGGTCAAAGCTCCCGAAGATACTGAAGGGGGACCCGGCGCTGCCCGACGGCGCAAAGGTGGGGGACGTAGTCAAGATCACAAGGAAATCACAGACCGCCGGAAATTCTCTCTACTACCGCGTCGTCGTGGAGTGATTTGCGGAGTGACCTTTTAGCGAGGCCGAAAATGCAGATAACAAGGGAAGACCTTATCAAGCACCAGCTGAACTCCTACAACGACTTCATCAACAATGTCATGCAAGGCATCGTTGACGAGGCTGGGGTCATAGAGACCAGGATACCCAACTTGCAGATAAAGTTCGGCAAGATATCCCTGGAAAGGCCCGACACCAAGGAGATAGACTCCACGGTGCACAAGATAACCCCTCTGGACGCCCGGCTGAGGAACATGACCTATGCGGGCAGGCTAGTCCTTGAGATAATAGCGGTGCAGGACGGCGTCGAGCGCCCGCCGATCAACGCGGTCGTCGGCGAGTTCCCCATCATGGTAAAGAGCGACTACTGCTGGCTCAACAGCCTGAAAGGGGGCGAACTGGCCGAGCTTGGCGAGGATGCAAGGGACTTTGGCGGCTACTTCATTATCAACGGGCGTGAGAGGGTAGTTATTATCTTGGAAGACCTCGCCCCGAACACTATCATATCCTCCCTGGACGAGATAGCAGGCAAGGACAACATAACCGTAAAGGTCTTCTCCACTCGCCAGGGCTTCAGGAGCAGGATAGCCGTCACGAGAAAGGAGATGAGGACCGGCGAGACTTTATACGTCTCGTTCCCCGGACTTCCAAGGATACTCCCGCTTTCTGTAGTCCTGCGCGCCCTAGGCCTCAAAGACTCCGAGATAATGGAGCTCTTCGAGGACGAGGAGAAGCCGGAAGTCAAGGTCAACCTGGAGCTGTGCAAAGTCGACAGCGAGACCGAGGCGCTCAAGTACATCGGGACGAGGGTGGCAGTCGGCCAGAGGGTGGAGATCCAGGTCACGCGCGCCCAGCAGGTCCTTGACATGTTTTTGCTCCCGCACGTCGGCAACGACGACGAGTCGCGAAGGAGGAAAGCGGTATTCCTCGCGAGGATGGCCAAGAGGGCGATTGAGATAGACCTCGGGACGAGGGAAGTGGACGACAAGGACCACTACATGAACAAGAGGCTCAAGATAGCGGGCGACATGATGGAGGAGCTCTTCCGCACAGCCTTCGGCGCCCTTGTAAAGGACGTTAAGTACCAGACAGAGAAGAACTACGCCAGGCGCAAAAAAATCGACCTGAGGCGCGCCGTCAGGCCCGAAGTATTTACTAAGAGGGTAATGTACTCGCTCGCAACGGGCAACTGGCCGGGCGGCAGGACGGGGATATCACAAATACTCGACAGGACCAATTACATCGCGGTGCTCGCGCACTTGCGAAGGGTTACATCCACCCTTTCAAGGACGCACCCGCACTTCGAGGCGCGTGACCTGCACGGCACGCACTGGGGCAGGTTCTGCCCGTGCGAGACTCCGGAAGGCCAGAACTGCGGCCTGGTGAAGAACCTGGCGCTGTCGGCCAGGATAACCCGGGAGCACGACCCTAAGGTCGTAGAAGAGGCGCTAAAGGAGTTCAACGCGGATTCCGGGAAATACGTCATAGAGGTCAACGGCAAGATAATAGGCTTTGTGGACAACCCGAACAGGGTGGCCAAGAAGGTCAAGTCGCTAAGACGGCAGGGCAAGCTCGACGTGGACGTCAATGTAGGCATCTTCGAGGAGAACAAGGAGATACAGATATTCTGCGACAAGGGCCGCGTGCAGCGCCCGCTTGCGATAGTCGAGGACGGCAAGCCGCTCATCACCAAGGCCGAGCTCGAGAAGATAAAGAAGGGCGAGCTGGGCATCGACAAGTTCGTTGCCGAGGGCAAGGTCGAGTACATAGACTCGCTGGAGGAAGAGAACGCTTACACCGCGGTCGACTACAAGGAGATAAGCCCGGACCACTCGCACCTTGAGCTTGACACCTCGCTGATCGTGGGTGTGGGTGCTTCGATAATCCCCTACTCCGAGTACAACTCGTCGCCAAGGATCACCATGGGCGCGGCAATGAGCAAGCAGTCGCTCGGCTACTACGCCACGAACTTCTCGGCCAGAAACGACACTAGGGCGAACATGATGAACTATGCCCAAGAGCCGCTCGTAACGACGCACGGCTTTAAGATATCCGAGTACGACAAGCTCCCGAGCGGGCAGAACTTCGTCGTCGCTATCATGAGCTACGACGGGTACAACTTAGAGGACGCCGTCATCTTCAACAAGTCATCGATAGACAGGGGCCTTGGCGTCTCGACGTTCTTCAGGACCTATGAGATAGAGGAGAAGAGGTACCCGGGCGGGCAGAAGGACCGGTTCGAGCTTCCGACCGAGGAGGTCGAGGGCTTCAGGGGCCCGGAGTCGTACAGGCTACTCGACACTACGGGTATCGTAGACCCGGGGACGCCGGTAAGCTCATCCGATGTCCTGATAGGCAAAACCTCACCGCCGCGATTCCTCGAGGAGATAGGCGAGTTCGGCCTGCTCGGCGACAAGAGGCGGGAATCGTCCATGTGCGTCCGGCCGAGGGAGTCGGGCATAGTGGACCAGGTGATATTGACCGTCTTGGACAACGGCAACCGCTTGTCAAAGATCCGCGTCAGGAAGCACAGGTTCCCGGAGCTGGGCGACAAGTTCGCGTCAAGGCACGGGCAGAAGGGCGTAGTAGGCATGCTCGTCAAGCACGAGGACATGCCGTTCACCGAGCTCGGCGTAGTCCCGGACCTCATCATAAACCCGCACGCGATCCCGTCAAGGATGACGGTGGGGCATCTCCTTGAGATGGTCGGCAGCAAGGTCGGCTCCATGGAGGGCCGCATCGTCGACGGCACGCTGTTTAAGGGGGAGAAAGAGCCGGAGCTGCGCGACGCCCTGAAGGCCGCAGGATTCTCATCCACGGGCAGGGAGGCCATGTACGACGGCAGGACCGGGAAGAAGTACAGCTGCGAGATGTACATATGCCCGATCTATTACCAGAAGCTGCACCACATGGTCGCCGGCAAGATGCACGCGAGGTCTAGAGGGCCGGTCACATTACTCACGCACCAGCCGACCGAAGGAAGGGCCAATGAAGGCGGGCTCAGGTTCGGTGAGATGGAGCGCGACTGCCTCATAGGCCACGG
>JBFYKJ010000063.1:0-17944 GCA_041306005.1 Candidatus Altarchaeota archaeon
GGCATAAAGCCAATACTCGTGCACGGCGGGGGCAAGGACATCAACGAGCTCTCTAAGAAACTGGGCGTCGAGGTCAAATTCGTGGACGGGTTGAGATACACTGATGATGAGACGCTGAATGTAGTGATGATGGCCCTGGGCAAAGTCAACAGCGAGATAGTCGAGGAGTTGGAGAGCCTGGACTGCAAGGCGCTAGGCGTGACGGGCGAGAGCGGCAGCATGCTTAGGGCGAAGAGGCTGGAAAAACTGGGCAACGTCGGCAGCATTGAAAAAGTGGATGAGCACGTCCTTAAAGGCCTCCTGGACCAGGATTATATCCTCGTGATACAGCCGATAGGCATGGACGAGAGGGACAGGGCGGTGAACATCAACGCCGACGATGCGGCGGCCGCGATAGCGAAGACGCTCAAGGCCGAAAAGCTCATCTACATGACGAACGTCCCGGGCCTGCTGGAGAACGAGAAGGACGAGAAGACGCTGATATCGACGGTGACCACGACCCAGCTCAAGGAAAAAATCAAGTGGGATGAGATCCACGGCGGGATGATACCGAAGACAAAAGGCATCATCGACGCGATAGAGAACGGGGTCAGGAACGTCCATATAATAGACGGGAGAAAAGAGCACTCGCTCCTGCTGGAGGTCTTCACCGACTCCGGGATAGGGACGATGGTGACCGAATAGCCGAAGTTAATCGCCCTTAGTAGACCATAACCAAATGGACTTTGACGAGATAAAGAAGTTGGACGGGAAGTATATCCTGCAGACATACGGGAGATACCCATTAGCCCTGGTCAGGGGCCGGGGCTGCACGGTCTGGGACTCGGAGGGGGAAGAGTATCTAGATATGATAGGCGGTATTGCTTCTTGCCCCCTTGGGCACGCGCACCCCGCGTTCTCGGCGGCGCTGACAGAGCAGGCCGAGACCCTCAGCCACGTTTCGAACTTCTTCTACAGCGAGCTGCAGGTCAAGCTGGCAAAGATGCTGAGCGACCTGACGCCGATAAAGAGCAAGACCTTCTTCTGCAACTCAGGGACGGAGGCCAACGAGGCGGCGATAAAGACCTCAAGGAAGTTCACCGGCAGGAGGGAGATAATCGCCATGAGCAACAGCTTCCACGGAAGGACTATGGGAGCGCTAGCAATCACGGACAAGAAGAAGTACCAGGCTCCCTTCGAGCCCCTGATGCCGGAAACGCGCACCGTGCCCTACGGGGACTTCAATGCCCTCAAGGCCGCGATGAACGAAAACACGGCCGCGGTGTTTACGGAGTTCATACAGGGGGAAGGCGGCATCAAGATGCCAAAGGCGACGATGGCGGAGAGCATAGAATACTTCAAGGCGGTCAGGGAACTGTGCACCGACAACGGGTCGCTGATGGTGGTCGACGAGGTCCAGACCGGGAACGGGAGGACGGGCACATACTTCGCCGCGGAGCAGTTTGAAGTGAAACCGGACATAATCACGACCGCGAAGGGGATAGCAAACGGCTTTCCCATGGGGGTGGCGCTTATCGAGTCTAAGATCTCGGAGTGCATGCAGCCCGGAGACCATGCGTCGACGTTTGGCGGCAACCCGCTGGCTTGTGCCGCAGCCATAGCGACGGTAGAGACAATCCTCGACGACGATTTGATGGACAACGCCCGGGTCATGGGCAAGCGCCTGCAAAGGAAGCTTGACTTCACCGAGGTTCGGGGCCTTGGCCTCATGAGGGGCATCGACGTCGGGTCCAAGGAAAAGGGCGACGAGGTGCTGAAGAAGATGAGGGAAGAGGGCGTTTTAGTCAACCTTACGTCTAATACGGTAATAAGGATGGTGCCCCCGCTCATAATAACGGGCGACGAGATAGACCGTGCGGCAGACACCTTCCGCGAGGCTGTGAAGTAGGGCCTCTTGAGCAATGGGGCCCGCTCCGCAAAAGGGCGATGGCGCCGTCCCAGAACAAGATGAAAAAGACCGCGGTCGACATAACCGCCGAAGACAAGCCGGGCGTCCTGCACTCGGTGACCAGCGTGCTCTCCAAGCACGGGATAAACATAGCCTTTGTCAGCACCGGCGAGAGGAGGGCCGGGAAGACCAAGATATACCTGGAGCTCGAGAGCGTGAAGAACCCGGACAAGGCCATAAAGGAGATAGGCAAGCAGGATTACGTCTTGAACGCCAAGGAGGTGCCCACCTTCAGCGAGATATTCGGCAAGAGGGTGATAGTCCTCGGGGGCGGGGCCCAGGTGGCTGAAGTGGCCTCCGGCGCCATAAGCGAGGCCGACCGGCACAACATCCGGGGGGAGAGCATCTCGATAGACACTCTGCCGGTGGTCGGCGAGGACAAGATAGAGAATGCGGTGAGAGCGGTTTCCCGGCTCCCAAGGGCGAAGGTGCTGGTGCTGGCCGGGTCCATAATGGGCGGGAAGATAACCGAAGCGGTGGAAGAGATAAGGGACCTTGGGATAATAGTCATTTCACTGAATATGGCCGGGTCGGTCCCCGAGGCGTGTGACCTGATTGTGACAGACCCGGTCCAGGCGGGCGTCATGGCGGTGATGGCGATAGCCGACACTGCCCAGTTCGACATAAACAAGCAGAGGGGAAAGAAGTACTAGGGGTTTCTTGGCTGTCTTGTATAAGGGGCGCTAAGCGTGTCTTGTATCAAGGTTTCTTGGGACGTCTTGTATTAGCGCAGCTTGGGAGGTCTTGAGTCCTGTCGGGAGTGCTCATTAGAGGGCTTAAAGCATCTTCTCTACCTGCGCGCGGTCCTTAAGGCCGCCCCGAGCCCCGGGCGACTGTATCACCGTCGCGGCGACGGCGTTCGCAAAGCGGAGCGACTTCTCCACGTTCTTGGTCCTGAGGTACTCGGAGATGAAGCCCGCGGAAAAAGAGTCGCCGGCGCCCGTGGTATCTATGGGATTGACCTTGAATGTCTTTGCCGAGTATGTCTTCTTGCCGTCCGACGCCACCGGCGGGTGTTCGCCGCGGGTGACGACGACTAGCTTTGGGCCCAATGACATCAGGACACGAAGCGAGTCCTCGGCCGCCGCGGTCCCGGACATCATCTTGGCCTCGTCCTCAGAGCATATCAGTATGTCGGCCATTTCGACGAGTTTTCTGGCAGATGGGCCCTTCTCGGCTATTAGTGCGCCGGTGTTCACGCTAATAGTTTTTCCCGCTTCCCTGAACCTGGCGGCGGTATATTCCAGCGCCCTCAGGTTCTCCAGGTCGGCGATATGCAGATGGTCATAATTGCCGATGTAGCTGAGGCTTATGTCGCCCTCGCGCAGGTCATTGGCCGCGCCGGAATATGCGAACATCACCCTCTGCCCGTCCCGCCTGACGGCTACAAAGACCGTGCCCGTGGGGATGTCGGTGCGGGGCATTGCATCGGCATTGACGCCCTCCTTCCTCAGGTCGGCTATCAGAGTGTCGCCGAGGGCGTCCCTGCCCACTTTTCCAATGAACCCGGCCCCCTCGCCAAGGCGCGCGCAAAAGACAGCGAAGTTTGCCGCCGACCCGCCCGGCATCAGCTGGAGGCGCGGGACAAAGACCTCGTCGTCCGGATTCGGGAACCTGTCGACGAGGGCTATCTGGTCCATGAGGACTGCGCCGATGGAGAGGATTTTCATGTTGGTATGCCCCTTATGATTTTGCCTAGTCTATTGTCAGCACTCCGGACTTAAAGATGCTGTCGTGGTGGTCGAAGTCATATAGCTCTATCAAATCCTCGTTTTTAACATATCTGAAGGTCAAGACGAAGTGCGAATCCACGTGTACTTCCCTTAAGTGCTGGAGAGGCGCCCTCAGGTTTTTGTAGTGCTCTGGGTCTTCGCAAGCCAAGAGCTCATCTATCTTGCCCATGAGTGCCTCATACCGCCTCTTGTCCTTCCGGTAAAGCTTCTCGATCTTCTTGCGAAGCTTCTTTCCCGCCTTGAACCTACGCATTCTCGATCTCTTTTCTCAGCTCGGATAGGGAGGCGTACTCTTTGAAAGTGTCTTTCTTCTCGATGTTGCGGATGCGCTTCACGAACTCGGGCCTGAGCTCAGGCTCGAGGAAGGTTTCCTCATATTTAGAGACTACTACGTCTATCGCCTGCGACTTGTCCTTCAGCCCGTACTTGGCCTTGACTATGTTAAGGACGCGGTTTGACCGGTCGCCTATGTTTATCATCGCCTGAACCATGTTAGTTCGTGTATATATTTGTATATGCGGAATATATAAATGCTCAATGCGCCCGCTGCGGAAAGCGTGTCACCCGGCCGCGCCTTGCCTGGAACCCCTCGACAACACCAACGCCATGGTGCGCCTGTATCGCCCGATAGACTTTCCTGGGCAACAGAGCTTTCTGGTGCTCGGGGAATATGTGCATCCAATCAATCTTAGCGGAATCCTTGCGCAGGTTGTAGTGGCCGTTGCCCATCAGCTCGCCGGTAGCTGCGCTCTTGACGGCGAATGCCCAACCTTCACCGGTTGGAGCAAGGGTTACCGATACGTCGCCTGATTTTGAGATGAACTCTTTTCTGCCCGGGCCCTTATCCGGACTTTGTCGGTCCGCCATCTTACGTCACTCGAGGTACACCGCCGGCTTCATCGGGAGCGCGAAGCGCAGCTTCCCTTGCGGGTCTTCCTTCGGGTTGATTTTTACACTACAACCGAGTTCCTTCTCGAGGAAGGAGGCCGCATCCTTCAAGATCGCATCTTCATCGCCCTTAGACCAGCCGGCGGCGTAATTCGACTCGTTAGCCTTTTTGAAAAGTCCCGTGATGTCTTTCCCGTGCTGCTTGAACTTGGCTTCTTTCATCACGTCGCCTATCTTCGCGCCGTTCTTGATGAGCCCGAACAGCTCGTACTTCCACTCTTCAGCGACGAAGACGCTGACTTTCCCGGGCTTCTTCCCGGTCATCTGGGATATCTTCTCTATATCCGCCATCAGGTTTTCAACCACGTTCTCGCCGAGTTCGGCTGTCTTATCGATTTTAGACTCGTCAGCCTCCGGGTACTTCGCGTCAAGGACAAAGCCCTTCTGCCCCAGACCAGACCAGAGTTCTTCACAGGCAAAAGGCGTGAACGGCGACATCATCCTGACCCACTCGCCGGCGAATTCCTTAAGCACAGCGGGGTTGTTCCCTCCTCGCCTCTCATACCACCTAAGGGTGTTGAAGACCTCGAAGAAGCCCGCCTGCAGGGCCTTCCTCGTCTGGAACTTGTCGAGCGCATCGTTCATGGTCTTCTTCGCCGTTTGTGTCTTCGAGACGAGCCACTTGTCTATCGAGGCCTGCTTGCCCGCGGCCTTGCCGGCCGCCTTCGCCGACCCTGTGCCGGCCGCGTCGCCCTTGACGGCCGACTCGACGAAGCTTATGAACCTCATCAGCGCCTTTTGCGCCCCCACGACCTCGTTCTCCCTCCAGTCGAAGTCCTGCCAGGGCTCGACGTTGCTCATTAGGAATAGCCTTACCACGTCGGCGCCGAACTTGTCGACCGCTTCCTTGAGGATGACTACGTTCCCTCTTGATGACGACATCCTCGCGCCCTCGAGGAGGCCAACGCCAAAACAGACTATCCCCTTCACCCACTTCTCGGGCGGGAATAGCGCCGCGTGGTGGAGTATCATGAAGGTCAGGTGGTTGCCGATTAATTCCGCAGCCGTGCACCTCCAGTCGAGCGGGTACCAGTACTGGAAGGACTCGCGCATCTTTTTTATCTTGGCGAGGTCTATTCCGGTCTTCTTGGCGACGTCCTCGGCTTTCCCCGTCCCCAAAAGGACGAAGTCGAACAGTTCATCGGTCAGCTTCTCTGCCGGCAGCTCCTTGATGATATGCGCGATCGTGTAATACGACATGTAGATCGTGCTGTCCGACAGCGGCTCTATCATGAACCGCGGGTCGACCGGGAGGTGCGTCCCGAGGCCGAAGTTCCTCACGCACGGCCAGTCCTTGAGCCAGTCGATGGTGTGCAGATATTCATTCCGGTTAGCCTCCGGGACGCAGTCAAGCTGCGCGACAAGGGCGCGCGCCATCGTCTTCCACCCCTCGTCCGAATATCTGATGAACCATGAGTCTGCGTTGGAGACGACCACCTGCGAGCCGCACCGGCATCGAACACCCTCCGAGAACTCGTGCATCGTGCCCGCCAGGCCCTTGCTTATGAATTCCGCTTTCATGGCCTCCTTGGCCCGCTCTACGGGCATCCCGGCGTACTGGCCGCAGATGGGAAGCATAACTCCTGTGTGAAAGCCCTCCTTGTAGACCTCTTTTGTGGCTTCTTCAAGCTTCTTGTCATCTGAGAGGCCCCGTATGCCGAGCTGCTCGGAAATCTTGATCGCCGCGTTCTCGCCGAACCTCTTTGTCCTGATTATGGGTATCGGCTTAAGGGAGTTGACCTTCTCATAGTCAAGGCCGTACCTCTCGCACTCGGCGCGATTGCTTTGGAGTTCCCTAAGCGCTATGTAGTCGAACGGGGCGTCCGAGGGCACCGAGGTCACCAAACCTGTCGCGACCTTCGGGTCGCAGAACCTTGACGGGAGTATTAGGATATCGCGCTCTATAGCGGGGGCGAGGCAATGCTTGCCGACAAGTGACCTGCCGTCGACGGTGCCCGTGATTTCAACCTTCTTCTCCTGGTAAGCCAGTTTCCCCGCGCACTCGCGGCTTATTATCCAGCACTCGCTGCCTACTTTAGCCTTTACGTACTCAACATCGGGGTTCACCCACATGTTTGTTTGACCATACATTGTCTCGGGCCTTAATGTGGCGGCAACGAGGAAGCAGTCCTTAAAATGAGAATCACTCATTTTGAATTTCAATAAAGTCCATTCCTGTATCTCCGCGTTCTCGCCCTCAAGCAAGTCGTGCGCGGTCACCGGGTTCTTGCAGTTGAGGCAGTATCTCACCGGGTGCTTGCCCTCTCTCACGAGGCCCTTCTTGTGGAGCGTGTCGTATTGCCAGGTGACGAAGCGGTTGTAATGCGGGTCGTTCGTCGTGAACTGCCTGCGCCAGTCTATCGAGTACCCCAGAGCGCTCATGCTGGCGATGTAATGGTTGTCGATGAAGTACTTCGCAAAGCCCATCGGGGTTTCCAGTTGTTTTAGTTCCGCGTCCGTGACTTTGTAAACATCCTGTAGCACGTGCATCTGCTTGGGCTCGCGGTCCTTCAGTCGCTTGACGGCGCCCACAATCGGCGTCCCGGTCACGTGCCAGGCCATGGGGAAGAGGACGTTAAAGCCCTTCATCCTCTTGTAGCGGGCGAATATGTCCGGGACCGTATAAGTCCTACCGTGGCCTATGTGCATGCCCCCGGACGGGTAAGGATAAGCTACTGTGATGTAATACTTCGGCCGATTATCGGGCTCTGAGTCAAAAGCATGCGCTGCGGCCCACTTCTTCTTCCACTTGTCCTCGACAGCCTTGTAGTCGTAGTCCATGGCAAAATGCGCTTGCGCGCAATGGCGAAAGGCGCTTGCGCGCAATGGCGAAAGGCGCTTGCGCACTGCGATAATTATCCGTCTAAGGGACAAAAACGTCCGTTCGGGGACTTAAAATGGCGTGTGCCGGTTTACTTGCGCACCCTCTTTGGCCTCATGCTGAACGTCTGGCTCGCGCGCTCGTGGCGCACAAAGGTGTTGCCTGACACGTCCGCGGCCTTGCGGAATTCGCCCCAGTGCTCCTTTGTCAGCAGGGTCTCCTTGAAGGCGCTGGGCAGCATGTAGACGCTTGCGCCGCGCCTGAGCATCTCGGTGAATGCGCCCACAGCGGCCTTTGTGTTGAGGGTCGTGCGCATGCCGGAGAAGAGCCCGCCCGAGAGGACGATGTGCGGGTTGAACTCCGCCAGCTCGCGCGAGCCGCTCAGCTCCTCAGCCTTCGCCTGCAGCACGACCGCGCCCTTCTTCAGCCGGCCCCTTACCCGAGACACCCTCTCGGCGTCGGTGTTCCCGCCGACCCGCGCGCCGTGGTCCTCGAGGAACTTTATGATGCCGCCGTACCTGCACCCGACCTCGAAGACACTCTTGCCCCCAAAAGCGTGCCGTATGGCTGCCCCCACATCCCCCACAGGCCCCTTGTGTCCTTGGTCTATGAGGACATGCGTCACCAGCGCCGGGCCGAACCGGAGTGAAAAGAGGCTGTCATTCGTGGGCCCCTCCCGCTTGGACTTTATGTAGCTCACAAAGTAATCGTGCACCTGCTCGTAGAGCTTCTGGGTCATGCGGTAAGATGGCGGGTACAGGGATAAAAGCGCCGTGGCCGGCCGCGCGGTCTCCACCCGCTTTTTTATTCTTCACCATTTTAGTAGGGCGTTCTAAAATGCCTCGACTGTTAGTTCTGTCCCTGGTGCTATCCCTGGCCTTCGCCCTGCAGGCGCAGGCGGCCCAGATGCCGATATCCTACCTGCCGCCCGTTGTCTCGGTAAGCGTGACGGCGCCCGGCGGGGGGGAAAGCATAGAGTGCGGCGATTCTTACACTATCCGATGGGGCAGCTCGGCCTCGATAAGCCTCGTGGCGATAAGCTACACAACAGACGGGAAGAAGTTCATCCCCATAGAGGAGTGCACCAAGAACGCCGGGAAGTATGGATGGAAGGTCCCTGAGATCGACTCGGGCAGCGTCCGGGTGATGGTGCAAGGACTTGCGAAGTGCGGCGGGGGCGGCATCGCCAGCGACATGAGCGACGAGTTTGAGATAGGCTGCGGGCCGTCCGGCGAGTGCGTGTGCGACAGCTGCAGGGACTGCTCCGACAAGCTGGAGGGCTCCTGCGAGGTCGTGTACCTGGGCGAAGACATAAGCGGCATGTCCGAGGGCCAGTGCGTGAACTTCAACGCGGATGGCAAAACCTTCGACTGCCTGGGGAATAAGATAAGCGGCTGGGCCGCCGGCAGGGAGTTCTACTATGGCGTCTTCACGGGCGGCGACAACGCCCTCATCAAGAACTGCGGGATAGAGGGGTTTGAGGTGGGCATAAACCTGCACGACACGGACGGCGCCGGCATAGTCAACAACACTTTGAGGGGGAACTACGGCTCAGGGGCGTTCATAGCGGACTCCAACAACGTCCGCCTGGAGGATAACATCATCGAAGACAGCGGGCACGGGGTGTACCTGGCCGGCGCGGCGGGGACGAAGTTCGAGGGCAACCGCATATGCGGCAGCGCGGAGGGCGACATATTCACGAGCCCGTGGAACCCGTCTGCGGGCAGCACCCGCAGCGGCGACACCTGCGACCTGATATACAACTGGAACAACGACGGGGACGTCGCATGGTGCGACTCGGTGTGCAACGGGGGGGCGTCCACCAGCGCAGGCTCCTTAAGCGGGCTTCAGGGCGCCCTGAACGGCGATTACGGCAGGGTGGCGCTCACCCGCGACATAGAGGCGCCGGGCGGCATCCAGCTCAACGCCAGCCATGTAACCCTTGACTGCGGCAACCACAAGATAACGGGGAGCGGCTCCGGCACAGGCGTCCTGATGGCAAACCGCGTGAACGTCGGGCTCAAGAACTGCAATATAGAGGATTTCGCGACGGGGGTGGAGCTCAGGGGGACTTCGCACAGCACACTGATGGACAACGGCGTGGCGGAGACCGGCTACGGCCTGGTCTTAAGGGACACCGCCCTGCCGTCGATGGGCAACATCGTCAGGTACAACCGCATCGCGAGCTCTATATACGCGGCCTACCTGGACGGCAACGCTTACGGCAACTTCATCAAGGAGAACACGCTCAGGGGGGGCAGGTATTCGCTTTACACTACGGCCGACTGCGACAACGACATAGACAACTCCAACAAGGCCGCGCCGGCGGACATGATAGCCTACTACCACGACGCGACAGGGCTGAACATAGCCGGCGGCGACTTCTCGGAAGTCATAATCTGCAACGTGAAAGACTCCGAGTTCCACAGCCTGGAGCTGGATGACATGCTAAGCGGGGCTAACGGGATAATCGTTAGGGACTCAGATGGGGTCCGTCTCGCCGGGCCGACGGTCAAGACCGCCTACCAGGGCATAACCGTCATGAACTCCACGGGCATAAGCGTAACGAACGCCTATGTGAGGGATATGCAAAAGGACTGCATAAGCGTCTCGCAGTCCAGCGGCGTCGACATCGAGTCGGGGGCCCTGCAAGCGTGCGGCAACGGGGTGCTTGTAGGCTTCTCGGACGGGGTGGGAGTCGAGAACATGGAGATATCAGGCATGAACGCCTCGGGCATAACCTTTTACAGCTCGGGCGGCGGCGAGATCGAAGACAACAAGATAAGCGGCGCCGGGCCCGGGGGGATGAAAGGCATCGTCCTGGCCGAGTCTTCGGGCGGCAACCGCCTTGTTGACAATAGAATCAACGGGACAAGCACGGGAATCCATATAGACGCGACCAGCGGGGGCAACCGGCTGGAGGGGAATATAGTATGCGATAACGGCATGGACGTCTACGACCTGGGGGGGTACGGCGGCAGCAACGGCGGAGATGACAACACCTGCAGCAAGTCGCCGGGCTGGGGCGACGACGCTGTGGCCAAAGGCTGCACCGGGTGCTGCTCCCCGCCGGCTGGCGACATAGACGAGGACGGGATAGACGACGCCTGCGACTGCAATGACTTGCTTACGGGGTATGGGGAAACCGGGGTCGACTGCGGGGGAAGATGCCCTGCGTGCGTCGAGTGCACCTGGTGCGACTCAAAGGTCGACCCGCTCAGGGTGCGCGGCAGCCCGAACGACGGCTACATCGACGTGATGTTCGTCCCTGAGGAGGACTTCGAATATGACATGGGCACTTTCAGGAACGAAGTCGTCGATACCGTCAGGATGAGGTTCCTCGGCTTGAAGAACATCTCTTCGCGGCCGATCTATGACGGGTATGAGGACATGTTCAACTTCTACTTATACACCGGCGGCTACGGCAAGACCACGAGCAACGAGGCCTATTACTGCTACGACCCGGAAGGGCCGGAGGGCTATTCCTGCCTGGTATGCTCCGGGTGGCTCCCGGGGGAGAAGGAGTACTTCGACTTCATCTACAGCTGTTCCTTCGCGTGCGCCTTCTCGCTGGGGCTTGCCTGCGGGTGCTTTGCCGCCGAGCCCGACCACTTCTGGGAGCATGCATCGTTTGCAGATTCCGTCGGCGTGCTCACCCAAAGGGACGTGCGCGGCTGCTCCAAGTTCGGGCCCGCTTCCCACTACACGGGCTCATACTGCGGCAACAGGGGCATAATGATAATACACGAAACGGGCCACTCGCTGTTCTCGCTGACCGACGAGTACTGCGGCGACACGGCATACCACACGGCGGACAGCGCGCCGAACGTCTGGGGCTCGATGGGCTCGTGCCAGAGCGCCGCGGCATCCGAGGGGTGGACGGACGGCGGGTGCGCGCAGATAGCCGACGGCGACTGCTCCAAGGACAAGTACAAGTATGACAACAACGACGGCGTCGAGGACATAATGGACGGCGGGTGCGGAAGCGGGCCGGACGCCGTGTTCAAGGAGGCCTGCGTGAGGCGCATCAATTACGTCTTTGAGCACTGGCCCGGCGGGGGCTCAAAGGGGATAATAAACTACGTCGACTTCAGGGGCGGGGAGATGAATCAGATGATGTCCCGCGTGGTGCCTAACCACCCCGACCTGGGCATGTGGGTCAGCGACTTCACCGCGGTGACACAATCGGCCGGCGGGGAAAGGATAGACGAGTTCGGCTTCAGCGACCCGAGGAAAGCCGACACCGGCGACGGGCCCGCGCTCTCGGGCTCGCCTTTCGTGAACGCGACGCTTTTCTACCCCATAGTGCCGATGCATGAGAACGTCCGCTGGCTGCACATATTCAACGGCTCCTCGGGGGAGGAGATGGCAACTATCGACATGGGGCCGGCGATCTGGAACTACTGCAACGGCACCGGGTGGGCCGAGGAGGACTGCAAGGCCGTAGACCTGGACAACGATGGTATTCCAGATTGGCAAGAGGGCTGGGGCCTGGATGAGGCTGTGGATGCGCTGAGCACGACCGCGCCATCTGCCGAGGCTCCCGAAGTCGAGACGGGTGAGGAAGATGCGCCTATTGTGCCCGCCGTCCCGCAGGCACCTGCCCAGGGGGGCGCACCGGTTCAACCCACATTGCCGCCGGCTCCCGGCGGCGGGGCGGACCTGGGCTGGGTTATAGCCGTCTTATTGGTTGTGGTTGCAGCTTTGGCAGGGGCCTTCCTGCTCAAGAGGAAGAAACCGGGTAAGGAAGAAAAAACGAATGGGAAGAAACAAAAGAAACCCGGGAAGTGCCCTAAGTGCGGGGCTAAGGGGGAGCCAGGCAACGCCTTTTGCCCGGAGTGCGGGGCGAAATTGTGAGGTTTTATAAGGGTAGCATGGGCGATCCACTCGCGGAATACAAGGAAAAGCGCAGGTTTGAAAAGACCCCGGAGCCCGCCCCAGTGGAAAAGAACTCGGGCAAGGACATCTTCGTCGTCCAAAAGCACCTGGCCAGCCGGTTGCACTACGACTTAAGGTTAGAAGTCGGCGGCGTCCTTAAGTCCTGGGCAGTCCCAAAGGGCCCGTCCTTAAACCCCGCGGACAAGCGCCTGGCGGTGGTGACCGAGGACCATCCCTTGGACTACGCGGGCTTTGAGGGCGTCATACCCGAGGGCCTCTATGGGGCCGGGACCGTCATGGTCTGGGACACGGGGACCTATGAAAACACCTCGGAGAAAGATGGGAAGAGGATCTCAATGGATGAGGGTCTAAGGAAAGGCCATATATCGTTCAAGCTCCATGGGAAGAAACTCAAAGGCGCCTTCTCCATGGTGCTGATGAAGGGGCGCGGCGAGGGGAACTGGCTGATTATGAAGGCCGATGATGGGGGGGCGTCTAATAAGGATGTCCTAACCGAGAAGCCCGACTCCGCGCTGACGGGAAGGAGCCTTGAGGACATAACCAAGGCCAGAAAATGACCTTTTTCTACACAGAACGCAAAACTTATCATGCCCCCTAAGCGCATAATAACGAGGATAATCAACAAGGTCAGGCCCGCGACTGAGGAGGTACTGCCCGCCAATGAGCACCTGCGCGAGCTGCGCAGGAAATTCGAGGGCAACATGAGGCGGGGGGTCCCTAGCGTCCATGTCAAGGGGTATGCGGGGGGCACATCGATGACCGCCATCCACGAGACGCCTGATGGCGTCATAGGCATGGACAAGGAAGGGAACGTCTATCGCATAGGCGCGCGGGCGGCGTTCCTTATGCCCAAGAAGAAGCTGGACAAGAAGCTCGGGCGCTGAAGCCTTTTTCCGGACATCCCGATGTGATTTTTATCCCTGATTTTGTTTGAATAGCATGATTCTGCGCACCGCCCTTATAGTCGGAGTGCTAGCCATCGCCCTATTTGCCTGCGCAGAGGCAGCGCCCCCGACCTGCTACTCCGGGTGCTCCTGCGTGACCGCCGCGTACGCAAAGAACAACGAGTACACCCAGTGCTGCACGCAGCTGACGCCGTGCGGCGACCCGAAGGCATATCCGCCAACTTACTATTACAAGGCCCCGGCTGACTACGACAAGGACGGGATCCCGGATGACGGCGACAACTGCCCGAAGAACGCCAACAAGGACCAGAAGGATTCGGACGGCGACGGATTAGGGGATATCTGCGACCCGTGCGACGACAGGGATTCGGATAAGGACGGAATCAAAAACTGCGACGACAACTGCCCGGACAAGCCAAACAAGGACCAGAAGGATTCGGACAGGGATGGCATCGGCGACGTCTGTGATGAGTGTGATGACAGGGACGACGATAAAGACGGGATAAAGAACTGCGATGACGGCTGCCCGGCAAAACCCGAAACCGAGAACGGTTTTGAGGACGGCGATGGTTGTCCCGACGAAGAGCCCGTGGAACCCGAAGAAACGGGCCAATGTGAAGGGGATTCTGACTGTAAATTGACATGCGCGTGCACCTGCGTGCCGCAGGATGAGCAAGTGATGTGCATCAGGCAGGCCGACTGTTCGAACGAACAGGGGATAACAGGCTGCGACTGCGACGACGGGGAGTGCGAGGTAGTTAGGGACCCGAAGTGGAGGGCGCCTGAACCGGAAGAGCCCGCCCCGCCGCACTCGGGCAGCAAGCCCTCGATGCGCATGACTATCACGCCGGCCAGGCCGGTCCTGGGCGACAGGGTGAGGGTCATCGTGGACGCCGAGGACGATGATGGAATAGCCCTAATAGAAATATTGGAAGGCGGCGAAGTCGTCGGGACGTGCAGGGGTGTTGCACACTGCGAGCACGAGACTGACCCTGTAAGGGGCGGCCCGGAGTTTGCGGTCGTAGTCGCGGACGTGCTCGGAAACATATTCAGCCAGGGCGACGCGGACGTGTCGGGCATGATGGGGATGGCAAGCCGTGACAGCGACGGCGACGGCGCGTCGGACCTGGTCGACAACTGCTGGAACGTGTCAAACCCGGACCACAGCGATTTGGACCGCGACGGGGTCGGGGATGCCTGCGACGAGTGCTGCCTCGAGTGTGAAGATGGTTCGGCCCTGGGCGCCGCCGCCGCGCGCTACTGCTGCCCTGCGCTCGATGACACCTATTACCCGAGTTCCGGCGCCGACTCCTGCAGGGAAGATGCTTACAGGGAAGAGGGCGAATACGACCTCTACTACTGGTGGGACTTCTACGGGCAGGTGGACGACCGGGGATGCGGCTGCTACGACAGCGACGAGGGCAACGACCCGGAGGAGAGGGGCGCGGTATATAGCGAGTCGGTCTACAGCGGCTGCACGAGCATACCCCGCGAGCCCAGCGGCTTTGTGACGCACTGCGACTCGTCAAGCGGCTGCGGGGTGCAGAATGACATATGCTTCAACGAGACCCACATAAGGGAATACTTCTGCGGGCCTAATGGGGTTGAATCCGAAATAGTCCGCTGCCCGGACGACCACTGCGACAGGGTGAGGGGCGCGTGCAGGTGCGCGGACACTGACGGCGGCTTTGAGCCCTATGTGCAAGGCGAGCTTAACGGGAGCGAAGATTACTGCGACGGCGGCTACTATCTCTACGAGCACTACTGCGGCACCCATTCGGACGAGGGGCTGAACGTCATCACGCGCGGCGTCTCCTGCCCATATGGGTGCGAAGACGGGGCATGCGTCTGCCAAGACTCGGATTTGGGCGCGACGGATTACGACACGAAGGGGAACATTGGGCTTACCGAGGACTACTGCCTCGATGGCAGGACCCTCGTCGAGCACTGGGTGGTGGCCAGGGATGACGAGTGCGAGATCCTCAACAGGACGTATGCCTGCCCCGGCGCGTGCATAGACGGCGCGTGCCTGCCTGCAAACTGCAGCGACGGGATAATGGACGGGGGCGAGGAGGACATAGACTGCGGCGGCTCGTGCCCGGCGCCGTGCGATTATTGCAGCGGCGACCTGCCCGAGAACTTCGACTGGAGGGACTTTAGAGGCAAGGATTATATGACGAGCGTGAAGTCCCAGGGCGATTGCGGCTCGTGCTTCGCTTTCACGACTATGGGGGTCATAGAGGCGAGATACAATATCGAGAGGACTGCGCCGGGGGAGCCCGTGAACCACTCGAGCGATTTGAACCTATCGGAGCAGTACCTGGTGTCAAACTGTTACGGGAGCGGTTCCTGCGGAGGGGGGAGCGCCTACTTAGCGTTCGTCAACGTGAGGGACGACGGGAACCCAGATGAGGAGTGCTTCCCGTATGAGGCGGCGACCACTTATTGCAGGCCCTGCCTCCCCTGGGAGGATACGGCTTGGACCTTTGACGACCTGCGACGGGCCAAGACAAGGAGCGAAAGCTGGACCGATTTGAAAAGAAGGATAGCCTGCGAGGGGCCCGTCTCGACGTGCGGCTGGAGGAGCGGGGACGAGTCGTCCCACTGCCCGATAATAGCCGGCTGGGAGGGCGACAGGTGGATAATAAAGAACTCCTGGGGCTGGTGGTGGGGGCCGGATGGCAACGGCTACACTACGGTCGCCCACGACAGCGGCTGGCTGGACTACGAGGGCCAGATGTATTTCGTCAGGGGGGTGCATCCATTATGAACCGGCTTATATTAGTTGCACTGGCTGCGGGCGTATTGTGCCTAGCTGCTTCAGCATGCGCCCTGAAGAACCCGTCTGCGGTCTACTGCACCGGGATGGGCTACGAGTTCCTTGTCGCCGAGACGCCGCAGGGGGAGAACGGTGTCTGCAAGCTGCCGGATGGGAGCTATGTCAGCGCCTGGTGGTTCCTCGAGGGGAAGGTGAAGAGGGAATTCACATACTGCGGGAAGAACGGGTACGGGATTAAAACAATCAGCGGCGAGCTTTGCGATAGGAACGTGATCAACGACGAGTGCTCTGTTTGCATAATGCCCGACGGGAGGGAGATCGAAGTCAGCGAGCTCATGAACCTCAGCTTCTCCGAGCTTGTCTGCGGCGACGGGATATGCGGCATGGGACCCGAGAACTGGACGTCCTGCCCGCAGGACTGCAATGCCAGCTCTGTTGACGGGTTCTGCAACGCGGCCGGGCCGGGGTGCGACCCGGATTGCGAAGATGGGGAAGACTCTGACTGTAGGGACGGGAGCGTGCCCGTAGAGGCGCCTGGGGCGGCAGGGCAGGGGGCAGACCTGAACATCATAATCGCTGTTCTGGCCGTCCTGGCGAGCATCATGTGCCTGGCGGTGTTCATCAGGAAGAGGCCCAAGAAGGCCCCCGATGCCGGAGAGGCAAAGAAGGCTGACAAGGCTGTCTAGGTCCTTAAACCCGGCTTTTTATCCCCCCTCCAGTTCTTAACCCATCCCGACCGGGGGATAACCGGAAATAGGAGAACAATATGCAAAAAGAAGTCATAGACAAGATATCGGAATTGATGACCGCGGCTTTCGGGCTCATAGCGGCCCTTGCCTGGAACGAGGCGATAAAGTCGCTCTTCTCATGCCAGGAAGTCGCCGGCCCGGGCGGCGTGAAGACAATGACCTGCGGGCCCCTTGCGGGCGCAGCGGCCTATGGGCCGTGGATATACGCTATCTTCGTGACCATAATAGCGGTCGTTGTGGCTATATGGATAGGCCGCATTGCGAAAAAGGCTGCAGCCGCGGAGCTCAAAAGGAAGTAAGGGCTCGCGAAGCAAAAGGGGGCGAAAGCCCCCTAGTTATTTCTTTTTAGAGAATACCTATTTTAACTAACCCGAGTAACCGCCCGCTTTTTTATGAGCGGGTTGGGAACGCCGATCTCACTAAAACGTCACCGTCAGTATCCCCGTGACCAAACAGACTGCGATAGCCAGCAGCAGAGCGCCAAGAAAACCGAATAGTTTCCAGCCGACTGCGAAGGCTATTACCGATAGCAGCGATATGCTGCCCCATTGCATTACTGCGTCCATTTTGTATATGTCCCTATTTTATTACAAGTATTCCCATCAACAGACAAACTACTACCGCCAGCACTATGGCGCCCAGAAGGCCAAAAATATACCAGCCGACTAAAAAGGCTATTAGCGACCCCAGTGTGAGGCTGCCCCACTTCATTGTTACGGTCATTTTTTGGTATTTCGCTTATATCAGGTCTGACTCTGTTTTCCGAGACGCCCGAGACGCGGCATTTATCGCTCAATCGTCATGCCCGGCAGGGGCGCCCCTTGCAAACAGTTATAACTTGTGTTTTTGGACTATGGGCCCCTTAGGAGTCCATGATCTTCTTGCCGGCAGCTCGGTTCTTTACCATGCCCTTGCCGCCCTTTGTCTTTTTTGCGCGCGCTTTTGCAGCCTTCATCTTTCCGCCTCTGGCGGCCTTGTCCTTCTTTTTGGTCATATTGGTAGTCTCCGTATGGTTGGGTAATCTTACCGAGGGTAAGATTGTACATATATGTAATGATAGCAGCTTTAAAAAGCTGTCAATTGCCCCTAATCCCCATTCGCACCGCTATTTGCCGGTAGAAAAGCCGTTTATGCTCGGGAGCTAACGAGTTTCGCTCAGCCC
>JBFYKJ010000064.1:0-4074 GCA_041306005.1 Candidatus Altarchaeota archaeon
TGAGGACCCGTATCCCGAGCTGATTACCGCAAGGATATTCAGCCTTACGATAAGCGATGTTTCATCGTATATAGATCGGGTGCTGTTCTACGACGAGATAAAGCCGTCTTATGATAATAGGGCGACTCTGCAGGGGTACTCCGAAACCGAGTCGATGCACGCCGCTGAGGTGGCACGGTATCTGCTGGACTCCGGATACGACGCCAAGGTGTATAGCGACGACCGATTCTTCCCCGAGGTGACGTCAGTCGGGGACATTGCCGATTCGGACTTCGTCGGCAAGAACGTATACCTCTATTACGGGCACGGCGGCACCGGCGGGGCGGGCAGCCTCTCGACCACCTCCTTATGGGACCATGATTTGGATTTGTTCCCGGCCATGCTCACCATCATGGCGTGCGGCACTTGCGGCTATTATAATGACGTGAAAAATGACGGCCTGTTGTGCGCAAACACCATCCGCTACGGCGCAATGGGCTATATAGGGTCGGTTGCCGTAGCCTGGGCCCAGCCCCACAAGCAATTTTGGTACCTTGTCCTGCAGAAAGGCACGGACATAGGCGAGGCGTTCTACACGCTTGAGAGGTACTACCCCCACACGTGGTTCATGGAGCTGAGCCACGTTTATATCCTTCTCGGAGACCCGACTTTCAGGCCCTCGCTGAAATCCGGGGATGACAGTTTCGTAGTAAAAATAGATGTCGATGAGCGGAGGAACGGGAATAAGATAACCGCCGACATAACCTTCGACAGGCCCTTAGACCTGACGCAATACTACTTCATGGAACTCCCCGGGTTCTGGAGCGAGGGCGAACACAACGGCAGCTTCTTTACGCCGCAGATAAACCACATGGTCACAGGCATAAGCCCCGAATACAAGATAGACACGGTCGATCTCACCTTTGATATAGGGTCCGACTTGCGCATAAAAAAGAGATATACGATATCAAGGGAGGAAGTGACCGAGTACGGTATCAGGATCCTCGTCTTTTGGGAGGGGGGAGAGACGTACAACTTCACGGACGTTGAGACAGGCTATACAACTACTGACTGGACGCAGGCCGGGGCCGACTTGATAATAGGCGGCATACTGATAGATGAGGACGTTTTGGAAGGCACGCGCAGCTATATCATCCCGGACATTAAGCTGCGCGCAGACGAAAGGGACACCTATTTCTACAAATGGATCAAAAGAAGCGGCCCGCAGGAGGTAAAAATGAAGCTGGAGGTGTCTTTAAAATGAGGACCGCTTCCCGACTGCTGTTTTTGCTGGTTTTGCTCCCGCTCGCAAGCGCCGCCATCACTATACGACTAGACGTCGCCGATTCCTTTTCAGCTGGGGAGACCATAAGCTTTAATTACACCCTTGTTTCGGCCGATGCAGTGTCTGTGACCTACAGCCCGTTTGTCAGGTGCCCGGACGCGCCCGTCCAAGTCCTCACCGAGCGCACCGTCGATCTCAAGGCTGGGGCCGCCTTCACCGGCACATATACTGATATCGCTGTCGACGAGTCTCTCGAGCCGCAGGAATGCAATGCCGGGATAGTGATAATGAGCCCTATGGTGCAGACCGAGGAGCGGGCTTTCTCAATAGACACCATGCCAAGCTTCTCCTTGAACATCTCAGTCTGCGAGAGCTCTAGCTGCCCGCAGCAGTCTAGAACCTTTGTGCTGGGCGACACATTGCGCCTCTCTTATGCCCCTGAGACTGGAATCTCTGTCGCATCGGCACTTATAGGCCCAAACGGGAACCGGGGGCCGATAAGCCTGCCAACATCCCTCGAGCTGAAGCAGCCTGGGAACTATAGGGTCGAGGCCACCGCCTCAAAACAGGGGTTTAAGAATATGGGTAGTTCGGTCACCTTTGCGGTGCTCGAAAGGGGGCCCGAGATCCGGGATGCGCGTATGTGCAACGCGGACGGTACGTGCGGCGCCGGGGAGGATTTCCAAAACTGCCCGCAGGACTGCCCAAGGGCCGAAGCAAACGGGGCGCCGAAACGGGGCGCCGACTGGGCGCTTTATATTATGATCATCGCTGCAGTTTCACTAGTGGCCGTCTTCTTGTTCAAAAAAAGGCGCGGGTAGTCGCCCACCGCCCACCGCTCAAATCTCCGCAATCTTTTTATCCTCCACATCTTTAACATACGGCCATGCCCAAAGCAGAAGACCTTTTCAAGGAACTGCAGGAGCATAGCATCGCAGAGTTCTTCCGAAAGAACTCGCAGATGCTGGGCTACTCGGGGAAGATAAAGTCGCTGACTACGGTAGTCCATGAAGTAGTCACAAACAGCCTTGACGCGTGCGAGGAGTCCGGGATGCTCCCGACGATAACAGTCGAAGTCACCCAGCCGGGGGAAGACACCATAATAGTCCGCGCAAAGGACAACGGCCCGGGCATCCCGAAGAAGCACATCTCGGACGTCTTCGGGAAGATGCTTGCCGGGACGAAGTTCCACCGCAACATACAACTTAGGGGCCAGCAGGGGATAGGCGTTGCCGGCGTGACCATGTTCTCCCAGATGACGACCGGAAAGCCCGTGGAGATAATCACGATAACCAAGGACGAAGCCTGGGACATAGAGCTGAACATCGACATAAGGAAGAACAAGGCGGATATACTTACCCAGCAGAAGATAGACCCCATCCCCGAAGAAACAGGCGTCGAGTACATCGCAAAGTTTAAAGACGTGCAGTTCTCGACCGGCGACCAGAGCCCGTATGAATACCTGCGCAGGACGGCGATAGCAAACCCGCATGCTGAGATACACTACACGGACCCTTCCGGCGCAAGGGTCAGCTTCCCGAGGACCGCGGAAAAGATACCCAAACAGCCGATCGAGGTCCAGCCGCACCCGAAGGGCGTCATAGTCGACGACCTTGTGATGATGGCCAAGGTAAGCTCCGCTAGGAGTGTCAAGGGCATGCTGCAGACAGAGTTCTCCAGGATGAGCGCCTCAAAGGCCGAGGACGTGGGCAAGCACGTGGACTTTGACATCGAGATGCCGCCAAAGAAGCTGGGCTGGGGCGAGGCGGAGCAGATAGTCAAGGCGTTCAAGAAGATGAGTTTCTTGGCCCCCGCCACCGATTGCCTGCGACCGATCGGCGAGAAGAACATCGAGGCGGCGATGCAGAGCATACTTGCCCCGGAATTCCTCTCGGTCGTCGAGCGCAGGCCGACCGTATACGGCGGCGGCTACGCCTTCCAGGTGGAGGTCGGCATCGCATACGGCGGGCACTCGGGAAGGAAGCTCACCACGGGAGAACAGAGGTCCGAGATAATGAGGTTTGCGAACAGGGCGCCGCTCCTATTTGACTCGGGCGGTTGCGCCCTTACCAAAGCCGTCCAGGAGGTCGAGTGGAGAAGATACGGCCTCAAGGGCATCGACGAGTCGCCCGTAACAATATTTGTAAACCTCAATTCAACCCACATCCCCTACACCGGCGCCGGCAAGCAATCAGTTGCGGACGTCACCGAGATAGTCGATGAGATACGCTTCGCACTCATGGACGTAGGGCGAAAGTTCAACCGCTTCCACTCGCACCAGCGAAAACTCCAGGAGCACAGCGCGAGGAAGAACACCCTGCTGAAATACGTGACGGAGGTAGTCCCCCCTCTGGCCGAGATGCTTGGCAGGGACAAGGAGGCCATGCTGAAGAAGTGGATACAGCTCGTCGAGGACAACGTCGGGGAGACTTCTGACGACGCGCCGGACATACCCGAGGAGGGCGACGAGCCGGGCGGCGGAGAAGAAGAACTGGAGTCGGAATCAGAAGAGGCCCCGAGGCCAAAGGCCTCTAAACCGCCCGGCGGCAAGGCTGTTAAAGCGCCTGCGGGGAAAGGGAAGAAAGGCGGGCTCTCAGACTTCATGTGATGCTGCATTGACCCCATGTGACGATAAAAGATGGCAAAAGCGGTTAAGAAAGAGGAAAAGGGCGAGAAGCGGCTTAAGAAGAGCGACGCGGTCCCAAAGGCCAGCGTGCTCTCGAGGATAAAAAAGCTGGGCGAGGAGATACAAGAAGAGGTCGACTCCGGCCGAAACCCGCACATAATCATGACGGCCAAGGGCCTGAACA
>JBFYKJ010000065.1:0-7578 GCA_041306005.1 Candidatus Altarchaeota archaeon
ACGTCATTTTAGCCCGTATCTCTTGTCAAAGTCCTCAATGCTGCCAATTCGGATGGACTTCTGCCGCATTATGCCTTGCGCCTTCTTGACATACTCAGGCCTCAGCTCCGGCTGGAGCAGCGACTCCTCGTACTGCTGCGCCATCAGGTCGATGGCCTGGCTTTTGTCCTTTAGGTCATACTTGGCTTTCAGTATGTTCAGCACCTGGTTCGTGCGCTCGTCTATGTTTATCATCGCCTGGACCATGGATATCACATTTATGCGGTATATATACTGGATAGATATAAAAACAGGTGCCCCAGATATTGAATCGCATGGGGATTTTAGTCCCACATATACATCAGTGCAAGTTCTTTGGCCGTGACCCTGTGCTTTGACCCACTAGACTCCAGCCAATAGTTTATTCCTTCAGCGTTCTTTTCTAAGATAGGGCCGTTTAGCTTCATCCAATAGGCCACGCGCGCCTTGCGGGTCGGCATATCCTCTTTAAGGCGCTCGTGTATCCGCTTTGCGGTCTTGTCTCTCCTGGCCGGCAGCCAGGTCAAGAAGGCTTCTGCAGCATCGTGACCCTCGTTTTTTACCGCCAGCTGCGCTATATCATTTACCTTTCTTTCAAACGGCGACATCCTGGGTTCGTGCGGCTTTGGCTTTTCCACGGGTTACCCAATTGGTTTAAGGAGAAAAACAGGCCGAAGAACTCACCCTATCACTACCGCTTCCTTAAACCCCCTTATCGCCGACACCGCGCTCATCGCGGCGAGGTAGGAGGTCTTCGGGTTGTCGGGCGAAGGGACGTTGTCGACGCGGATATTCATCTCGCCAAAATCGCCTCTGATCATTATCTCATGCCTATTCGTCTTAACCGCCGGGTCCGCGACGACGCGCACCTTGGTCTTGTCAAACCCTACCCCGGCCAGCGACAGCGTGGCAGCAACGTTCACGTTCTTCGGGAACTTCTTGACAGCTTCCTTTGCAGGCCCGTCAAAGAGGATCGTCCTTTCCTTAACCTCAACCCCTAGCCCGGCCGGGGATTTCGTCGATGTGAGCGTGACTTCGCTTATCCCCCCGACGCTCGCGGACTTGAGCCCGTCAAGCCCTGTTATGGCGCCCGACGGGAGGACCAGTTTCGCCCCCGTCTTCTCAGCCAGTTTCCTTAGACTCTCAAACAATTTCGTATCGGCAAACGCCCCGATGCTCATAACCATCATGCTCTGTCCTTTCTTCAAAAACATTTCGGCGTACTGCTTGACCGCTTCCTGCGATGCGGCCTCGACGACGAGGTCCAGCTTCGGGAACTCCTCGGGCTTAAGGAACTTGCACTTGCACTCCTTCGCGAACTTCTTAGCCGCGCCCCCATAAGCGTCGTAGACGCAGGCTATCTCGTATTTGGGCTTTCCCTTAGACGCATGCTCGGCTATCACCCGCGCGATGTTCCCCGCGCCTATGAGGCCTATTTCCATTGTAAGATTATCAGCTGGCGGGAAAAAAGTCACTCTATGAAGAGCGGATGCGGTTCGGGCGTCGTGACTTTGCCAAGCTCCTTAAACCTTACAGGGTCCCTTTTCTTCAGCTTGCTTTTTAGATGGTCAAACTCCCATATTAACTGCGCGCGCACAGTCTTCATCTTCCCGCGCGCAGCCTTCCCAATCTTGGCCTTGTCAAAACAGTAGCCCCGCGCGCAGGACTCCTTGTACACGCCGGCCAGGTAGGCATTGATGTACCCCACCGGATCTTTGGTTTCTTTAAATCTATTAAGCTCCGGGTGATGGGTGTAACCCTTGGTCATTCCCTCAAGCACCTTCTTGGCAAGCAGGGCTTCCCGCCAAACAGCTACGAGCCCCTTGGGATCCAGGTATTTGGGGTGGATAGTCCAGAGTCTCATCGTGCGCGGTCCAGAGTCTCATCGTGCGCAGTATAGGGCCCCATCAGGGCGGATAGCCAAGGTCTCATCGGGGCAAACTGGAGCCTCATCAGTTCAGCAGCCAGATGCTCAAATTCAGCACCGACGCGAAGCTCACCCAGCATATGTACGGCACCATGAGCCAGAAAGCCTTCTCCGACACCTTCCTGAAGTGCCACATGGTCAACAATATGGCCAGCCACAAAGCGAATATCTCGGCGAACGCGAAGAGCGGGTTCCTAAGGCCGAAGAATATCGCGGACCAGAGTATGTTCAGCGCCAGCTGGACCGCGAACATGTCCACGCCCGGCTTGACGCCCTTAGTCTTGTAGCCCTTCTCCCAGACGAGGTAGAGGGCGATGCCCATCAAGATGAACAGCGTCGTCCACGCGGGCGCGAAGACCCAGTTCGGCGGGTTGAAGAAGGGCTTGTTGATAGTCACATACCACGTAGGGATGGACTGTATGTTGAACACCGAGCCGGCGAGGCCCGCCCCCTGGCACACCGCCAGCGACAATATCAGCTTCAGCCAGTTCATGTATATTATAAGCGCCCTGAGCTAAAAAGCATCACACCCTCACCATCACATCGTTCCTCGCAAGGAACCACGGGATCCAGGGCGGGTCGTAGCCGGCTGCGGTGACATTCCCTTTCGGCGCGAGCTTCTCCTTCTTCATCCAGGCCAAAAGCTCCCTTGTCTTTCCCTCGACCTTCTTCTCGTTGAAGAACCCCGAGAACCTTATGGCCGCAACCCTCTGCGCCGTCAGCTTCTTTATCTCGATTGCCCTGTTGTTTGGCTCCGGGAGTGTCTCGAGAGTGTATTTTCTCGGCATTATAAACGAAACCGAATAGGCCCCTTCCTTTTTGGCCTCGATGCTGACCGGGGCCGTCATGCTTATCTTCTCGGACTTTCGTTCTATGCCGACAGGCGCCGTCATCGCTATCTTGGACCTTGACTTGTTGTTCCCGAAAATGAAATCGGCCAATATGCCAAAGCCCCCATTGGCGGCGTCCTTGAAGCTGTCCGATTTGACATCCGTCCGGGCGACTATGCACCCCGGGTATTCGCGCAGCTCCAGTTTCCCCTCTTTTTTCACGACTTTGTAATCGGGCGTCTCGACCATGTGATATAAACCCGAGGGCGTATAAAAGCGGGCTCAACCCTTCTTTAGCTCCAGCGCGAGCGAGTTGATGCAGTAGCGTTTGCCCGTTGGCATTGGCCCGTCGTCGAACACGTGGCCCAGATGGCCTTTGCACTTGCTGCAGACGGCCTCTATCCTGATGCCGTCCTTGTCCGGTTTGAGCATGGCGCCCCTCAGCTTTTCCCAGAAGCTCGGCCATCCCGTCCCGGAATCGAATTTTGTTTTTGAGTCGAACAGAGGGTTCCCGCAGGCGGCGCAGACGTAAGTCCCATCCGCCTTCTCGTGCACGTACTTTCCCGAGAACGGCGGCTCAGTGCTGCATTGCCTTAGGACATGGTACTGGGCCGGGGCCAGTTTCCCCTTAAAATCGTCCTTAATTTTGTCCACACTAGGTTATGGGCGTTGGCACTAAAAGCCTCCGGGCTCGGGTCTTGCCAATTGGCTTACTTAGAAAGTATGTGCACTATCGCCGTCGCGCCGCTCCCGCCGACGTTGTGGGTCAGGCCCAGCTCGCATTCCACCTGCCTCTTCTCGGCCTGCCCCCTGAGCTGCCACGCGACTTCGACAGCCTGTTTTATCCCGGTCGCCCCCACCGGGTGCCCGCAGGCCTTCAAGCCCCCGGACGTGTTTACCGCCACCTGCCCGCCCCTCTTTGTCAGGCCGTCTTCGGTCGCCTTCCCGCCATGCCCCTTCTTGAAGAAACCCAAATCCTCTATCGCGAGTATCTCGGCAATAGTGAAGCAGTCGTGGACCTCGGCGACATCTATTTCCTCGGGCTTCACCTTCGCCCTGCTGAAGGCCTGTGCGGCCGCCGCCTTTGTCGCGGCCAGTTCCGTAAGCGACTTCCTGTCGTGCAGGGACAGCGCGTCCGAAGCCTGCGCCGACGCCAGTATCTTTATCGGCGTGTCCGTATACTTCCTCGCGACGTTGTCCCTCGCGAGGATTACGGCAGCCGCCCCGTCCGTGACGGGCGAGCAGTCGAGAAGCTTTAACGGCTCCGCAACCGGCGCGGACATCATCACCTGCTCAATCGTGACCTTGTATTGGTACTGCGCATAAGGGTTTAGCGCCCCGTTGTCATGGTTCTTCACCGCGACGGCGGCCATCTGCTGTTCGGTGGTCCCGAAATCGTGCATGTGCCTCCTCGCTATCAGCGCGTAAAGCGCCGGGAACGTCGCCCCGAGCGAGCTCTCCCAGGTGGTGTCCGCGGCGCCGCCGAGCGTCGTAGTCACCTGCGAGGTGTCCACATCAGACATCTTCTCGACCCCGCCGGCGATGACCACGTCGTGCTCCCCCGAGAGTATGCTTAGTATCGCCTGCCTGAGCGCAAGACCGCCAGACGAGCACGCCGCCTCGACGCGCGTCGCGGGTATCGGGGTGAGCCCGCTCTGGTCCGCAATCAGCGCGCCTATGTGCTCCTGCCCGGTCAGTCTCCCGGCGCTCATGCAGCCGCCGTATATCGCATCGATGTCCGGGCCATCCACCCCCGCGTCTAGTATCGCCTTGACCCCCGCTTCCGCCATGAGGTCGCGAAGGCCCTTGTCCCAGCGCTCGCCGAACTTCGTCATCCCGACGCCGATAATGGATACTCCCGTCATATTTCGTTGCCCTTGTGTTTTCTTGATTGTTATTGTGTCACTTCAGGTCTTCGGTCTTGTCTAAGCGATTCCTGGCGTGTCTTGTCTAAGTGTTTCTTGGCGTGTCTCGTCTAAGCGAATCATATCCCCTTTATCTTCCTCTTGAACTTCGCATACTGCCCGTAGTTGAGGTACACCTTCTTGTCGAGGTATTTCCTTATAGGGACGGCCCTCTTCCTGGCTTCGGTTATGTTGTCCGTGACCGTGATGTCGAACGCGTCGCTCCCCGACCCGCTGCCGTATGACACCATCAGTATCCTGTCGCCCGGCTTTGCCCTGTCCAGCACCGCCACAAGGCCGAGAGGGGAAGACCCGCTGTACGTGTTCCCTATCTCGCTTACCAGGAGAGCAGGCCTCACCTTCTCCTCGGGTATCCCCAACTCCTTTGCCAGCTTGAGCGGGAACTTGCCGTTCGGCTGGTGCGGCACGAAGTAATCATAATCCTTGACCGTAGTCTTCATCAGCTCCATCAGCCTCGCCGCGGAGCCCATGGTGTGCTTGAAATACCCCGGCTCGCCGGTGAACCTTCCCGCGTGCATAGGGAACTCTTCGCCCTCCCTTCTCCAGAAGTCGGGGGTGTCGGTGGTGAAAGTGCATGTGCCGTTGATCTCGGCGATAGTGTCCTTCCTGCCTATTATGAAAGCTGCCCCGCCCGCGGCAGCCGTGTATTCGAGCGCGTCGTTCGGCCTGCCCTGTGCGGTGTCCGCACCTATAGCCATGCCATAATCGACCATCCCGCTCTTTACAAGGCCCATGCACATCTGCATCCCCGCGGTCCCGGCCTTGCAGGCGAACTCCAGATCAGCCGCCATCACATAAGGGACCGCGCCAATCGCCTCCGCGACTATCGCGGCGCTCGACTTGACCGCATACGGGTGCGACTCAGAGCCGATATAAACGGCGCCTATCCTCTCCGGCTCGATGTCTGCCACCTTTAGCGCGTTCTTCGCAGCCTCTACGGACATGGTCGCAGTGTCCTCATCAAGGCCGGGCACGGACTTCTCCTTCACGCCCAGGCCCGAGGATATCCTATCGCCGTCCTCGTTCCATACAGAAGCGATCTCCTTCGCCGTTACCCGGTACCGGGGCACATAGCCCCCGTAGCCGACGATGCCCGCCATATTTCGTAAGCCTGAAGCAGTCTCAAGTCCTCGGTTTTCGGTCTTGAGTCCCGTCTAAGCGCATCCCGCCGCCGTCGGATGCCCTTAGTTAGAGCGGCCAGTTTTAAAAGCTATATTTTACCGCCTTAAAAGCCGATTTGAGGCCGTTTTATGCGCCCTATGCGCAGTGCCCCTGCCCCATAGGCGCACTGCCCTTATATAGTCTAGGCGTATCGCCCCCTTACTTATCTGGTTTTTATATTAAAAGTAAGAAAATAAGACGCGCTTGCACAAACGCAAGAGCGATTGTCGAACGCGCGTCCCATTCGGCCGCGCTTCTCCTGCCATGGAAAAAGAGCTTACTACGCTGTCCTCCAAGGGCCAGCTCGTCGTGCCAAAGGCGTTCCGCCAGAAGCTGGGCCTAAAGCCCGGCGACTTTTTGGGCATGGTCCTGATAGACGACATCATCGCGATAAAGAAGGTCGAGATGCCTGAAGAAAAAATCGAGAAGAAGCTCAAGAAGGCCGAGGACGACCGCGAGTTCGTGTTCGAGGAGATGCTTTACCCCGCGAAGAAATAGGCGCATCCCCAATAACGATAACCCCCCATGGAACATACGCAGCCCCGCAAGTATCCCGCGCCGCCGGAAAAGATCCGCGTCATGTTCGTCTGCTTGACCAACCTCAACCGCAGCCCCCGCGCGGAGGAAGAGTTCAGGAAACTGATGCGGAAGCACGGCATTGAGCACCGGTTCATGGTGCATTCCTCCGGCGTCAACGCCTTTAAGGGATCCGGGGGCTTGCAGTTCGACCCCGAGAGGGCTGAAACCTACAACGTCCTTTTCGCCGCGGACTTCCCGACAAAGAAGTCCCTCATCGAGGACTTCCGCCAGCCGAAGGGGAAGATAATAAACCTCGGGATACCCGACAGGTACTCGCGCGACGACCCGAAGCTTGGCCGCATCCTTGAAAAGAAGCTTCACGCATGGCTCGCCGCGGGCGGGCACATAAAGCCGCAGGACCGGTAACCGGAATCGCTTTTATTAGTGCTTAGATAGAATATCCGAAATGGCCAGCAAGAAAACACCAATTCACAAGGCATCCCCCAAGGGCGATGCTGCAAAATCCATTAGGATACTCGCCGACACATCAGTCATAATAGACGGCAGGATATCCGAGCTGTATTCCGGCAAGAACGCCGAGATCCTGATACCGAACGTCGTCGTCCAGGAGCTGGAGCACCAGGCGAACGTCGGGAAAACCGTCGGCCGCGAAGGCCTCGACGAATTGGAAAAGCTCAAAGCGCTCGCCGCTCAGAAAAAACTTAGGGTGCAGTTCGCCGGCCCGACTCTTCGCGCCGAGGACATCAAGTCCGCACACCTCGGCCGCATAGACGAGATGATAAGGGACCTTGCCCGCCACGAGGGCGCAACCCTTTTGACTTCTGACAAGACGCAGGCCAGCGTCGCAAGGGTGTATGACATCGCGTGCATCTGTTTGGAACCGCCCGTCCCGGAGGCGAAGAAGCACCTGAAGCTGGAGAAATACTTCGACGAGCACACGATGTCCGTGCACCTGAAGGAGGGCGTCGAGCCGTACGCCAAGAAGGGCCGCCCGGGCGACTGGACTATGGTCGCGGTTGCCAAGGCCCTGATGGGCAAGGACGAGATAGATTCGATAATCGATGAACTGGTCGAGGAGTGCCAAAGGGAGCGCGGATTGATTGAAATGGACCGGAGGGGCTGCACCGTGATACAATTCGGGCCCTACCGGATAGTCATAACCAAGTTCCCGTTCTCC
>JBFYKJ010000066.1:0-7083 GCA_041306005.1 Candidatus Altarchaeota archaeon
TCAACTACGTCCCGGACGAGTGCGACAACGTGTCAAACTTCATCGAGGTCGACGGCTACCCAAGGAACGGCGATTTGGTCCACGCCTTTGATATAGTCACAGTCGAGGTCTGCGAGGCGAACATATCGGCCCTGAAGGTGGACACGACTGTTGATACGGCATCGCAGGGCGGCATAGTCAGGTACCGCTTAAGGGTGCAGAACACCGGTTATGTGCCTCTTGAGGTGCACCTGAACGACACGCTCCCGGCGACCTTGGCTTTCTACAGCACGAATGTGACCCCTTACACGCTCTCCGGCCAGATAGTCAACTGGACCTTTACATTGCAAGCTGGCGAGACGAAGTTCATCCGCCTCCTTGCCGAGGTCGACTACCTGCCGGACGAGTGCGACCTTGTGAGAAACCGCATTCGGGCAATCGGCTACCCGCTAAACGGCGACCCTGTAATAGCGAACGACGCCGTGCTTTCAGAGGTTTGCCTGGCGAACGTAACCGCGCTCAAGGTGAATATCACCCAGCACATCGCCTCCCAAGGGGGCCTCCTTGAGTTTGTGCTGAACATAACCAACACGGGCAATGTCACGCTCTACGATATCTATGTGGAGGATAAGATCCCGCGCTACCTCCTCTTCAACGCATCCAGCATAACCCCGACCACCGTGGCCCCGGGCGCCCCGACTAACATAACCTGGGCAAACCCGTTCCCGTCGCTTGCGCCCGGCGAGAGCGCGGTTATACGGCTGAACGTGACCGTGCGGGGGGGCTACCGGCCAGACGAGTGCGTGACCTCGAACAACAGGCTGTTTGTGAACGGTACCCCGGCGAACGGGGACACGGTTTACGGTTTCCAGAGGATAGAGTTCCCGGTCTGCCTGGCGAACATCACGGCGGCCAAGTTCGACCTGACAGTTGACACTGCTTCCCAGGGCGGCGTGGTGACGTTCCTCATTAACGTCACAAACAACGGCAACGTAACATTGGACCCGTTCTTCATAGGGGACCTCCTGCCGCCGGGCATGGGCTATATGGGATCGAGCATCCCGCCCTACATGGTTATCACGAATGAGAGCGATTTCGCGGAAGTTGTGTCCAACCTGACCGAGCTGGTGTTCAACCTCACAGGTTTCAACATCAGCGACTACAACTCTACAGGCTTCAACGTCAGCGAGTTCAATCTCACGGGCCTGAATTTCACCATATTGCTGTGGCGTTCGGCCGGGGCATTGGCCCCGGGCAGTTCGCAGCTCATAAGGCTGAACGCGAGCGTCGACTATGTCCCGGACGAGTGCGATGAATTGTCCAACGTTGTCGGCGTCGCAGGCTTCCCGTACAATGGCATGGAGGTCTACTACATAAACTATGTCAACTTCACCGTCTGCGAGGCGAACGTCTCGCCGATAAAGATAGACCAGACGTTTGCCATAGCCTCGCAGGGCGGGATTGTGACCTACCTGATAAACGTGACGAACAACGGGAACGTCACTCTCGGCAACATTAGCATCCTGGACGACCTGCCGGCTCTCCTGACCTTTGCGGCCACGGACACCACGCCTTACACGCTGTCGAACGGCAATAGGACTATAAACTGGACCGTCGGCCCGCTGGCGCCCGGCCAAGTGGTCTCCATAATGTTGAATGCCACGGTGTCAAGCAGCTTGGCGGAGTGCACGAACATAACCAACGCCATAACCGCGGTGGGCGTCCCGCTTAATGGCGACAACGTCTCGAACACCGGCTACCTGGACGTCGAGGTCTGTGAGGCGGGCATCAACGTCATGAAATCGGTGAGCCCAAGCAGCATATACAAGGGGCAGGGCTCCACATTCACTATAACGATACAGAACATAGGGTTTGTGAACCTTAGCAACGTCACGCTGGTGGACAACCTCCCGGCGGGGCTGACTTACGTGTCGGCGTCCATAGTGCCGGACCTGACAAGCCCGCTGACCTGGTACGACCTTGGCGACCTGCCCGTCGGCGGCTCTATCGTGCTGACCCTGAGTGTCGGGGGTGACGCAGTAGGCACCTATACAAACTACGCCACCGCCGAGGCGATGCCGCCTAACGGCGACAATGTGACGGACTCTGGCATGGCTACACTGACTGTCCGCAACCGGCCTAAGAAATCCGGCGGCGGCTCGGCCACCTTTGCAACATATGTCCCGGGCAGGATTCCCGCGGTGGAGGGCTGTAGCCCGAATGCGGCGCTGACGGTGTATGTGCTCGACGGCAGGCTGATAGTCAATGTGACGAAGCTTGACAATGCCACGAACGACTATGTCTTGCTTGTGACAGACCCGTCAAAACTGGGCGAGCAGGCATTCACGCTTGGTGCCGCAGGCCAGGTCATGTCCTTCAGCTTTGCGATGCCCGCTGACGTGACGGAATACACGGCTCGGCTGTATTGCAAGAGCGTGTATGACGAGGGAAGGCTTGAAGAATACATAGACCGTGAGCTATACGAGCAGAGCGCAATCGCACCCGGAAAGCGGCCGGAGCCTTCGCCGGAGGTCGTGACAGCCCCTGTGGTCGCTACAACCGAGCGGCCCAAGGAAACGCCTTTGGACATGACGGTATGGATAGTGGCCGCGCTGGTAGTGCTGGCCGCGATAATCCTATTCTTGGTCGCTAGGCGCCGCGACCGCGGGGAGACGACCCTTGAGACGGCGGTCAGGAAGACCGACGCCCGAAGGCATGCCGAACTCAAGGCTGGCGCCCATGGGCGCCATGGCGGCAGGGCTTGAGCGCCCCCTGTTTAGCACATGAACAGGTAGAGGCCGTTGGCCTCGATGGCCATAGACCCCTTGTCAGTCTTGACTTCGCCCAAGACGTCCGCGCAAAGGCCTTTATACGCGGTTACAGCGTCCTTTGTGAAGTAAGTGATAGAGATCCTTGCACCCTCTTGCTCTATGAACAGCCCTATACCGGCCGAGAACCGGTCAATGCCTGCCACGACGCCCCTCACGTGCACGGCCCGGTTGAGCATGCTAGAATCTATATCGGATATCCTCGTCAGCCCGGGCTCAAGCTGCTCCCCAATCAGCCCAATCAAGATTATCCCTATCAGCGAGGCGGACCCCAGAAGGAGCGGCTTTGCGCCTTCCATGTACAAACAGCGGTTATAGCAGAGGCGTTAACTTAGCAGGTATGGGTATAAATCTTTGCGTGAGTCCAGCTATTTTCGCCCTTTGGCGATGATAAACCTTATCCCCATCGCGTTCAGGAGGGAAAAGCCCTTTGGGAAGACCTCGGTCTTAACATCGCTAAACCCGCTCATCATGCGCTTCATCCCCTTTTCCGAATGCCTCTTTGTCACAAAGCCCCAGTAGGCGCTGGAGACGGCGTCGCCCAGCTTAGCCGCAAGGTTAAGCTTAACGTCCTTGAACGTGGCTATCACGGCGACGCCGCCGGGCTTAAGGACCCTGAGCACTTCATCCATCACCCTCTCCGGGCGAACGAAGTGGTGGAACGACCAGAAGCAGACGACTGCGTCAAAGCTGTTGTCAGGAAACGGCATCTTCTCGGCGTCGCCGAGGGCAAACTCCTTGCCGGGGTACGACTTCCCGCAGTGCTCTATCATGCTGGGCGCAAAATCAAGGCCCGTATAAGACCCCAGTTTTGACAATCCTACGACAAGGTGGCCGGTCCCGCAGCACAGGTCGAGTATCTTTGGTTTCTTGTCCGCAGTCCGCAGTTTGCCGTCTTCCTTTTTCAGCTCCTCGGCGAGGATGCCAAGCGCTCGTTCTGTCAAGCTCTGCCTGAGAGCCTTTGACCCCCGGCTCCAGTACCAGCTGTCGTATCCTGGGCCGACTTTGTCATACGCCCTTTTGGTCTTATCCCGGGTTATATCCTCATTGGAGGCCCTTTGCGTCTTCTTGTCCGGCATTTCGGGCTGCATACTTTTCTGCTTGGCAAATAAAACTATCCATGGGCCATCCAATATCGCTACCATGAGCTCTCTTACGTTCCTAGGCACGGGCGGGGGCAGGTTTGTCACGCAGAGCCAGGTTAGATACACCGGCGGGCTGTGGCTTGAGGCGGAACCCGCAGTCAGCGGTCTACGGTCCGGGGTCGGGGGTCTGCGGCCAGGGGTCCGCAGTCCGCGGGCTCAAGACCGAAAACCCAAGACCTTCTTAATCGACCCTGGCGTCGGGACTCTTATCCGCGCCCTCGAGTTCAAACGCGAACTGAAGACCCTGGACGCAATACTCGTGAGCCACAACCATTTGGACCACTACAACGACGCGGAGGCGTGCCTCGAGGGCATGACGGACGCGATGAACAGGAAGCGGGGCACCCTTTTCATCAACGAGAACGTTTCCAGGTACATCTCCGATTACCACAAGGCGATGGTGGATTTTAAGACTTTTGATTCCCCGGGTAAGCACACCATCGAGGGCGTGCCGGTGGAGACGGTGCCCACATACGACCACAGCGGCGGCTTCGGGTTCAAGTTCCGGCTAAAGGACGGGATAATAACTTACGCCTCGGACACGAACTACAACACGAAGCTCGCCGCCTACTACAAGGGCTCGGACATCCTCCTCCTAAACGTCCTCCGCCCGGACGACTGCAAGATATTCAAGCATTTGTGCGTCGGCGAGGCTGAAGCCCTTATACGCGAGTCCCAGCCGAAGAGGGCGATCCTATCTCATTTCGGGCGCCTTCTGGCCGAGGGCGGCGCGGCCGACAAGGTGGCAAAGAGGATAACAAAGGACACGGGCGTGGATACGGTGGCGGCGAAGGACGGGATGGTTGTGGAGCTTTGAGACTTACGCCTGCGTTTTTTAGACCTACTCCCCGCATTCGCGGCAGCTGCAATCGGAACCATGCCCCTTCCTGGACCCCGGCCCAATTTTGAAATTCGGCCCGCCCACGACAGTAGTCTCATACTCCCCACCCTCGCCGGCGAGGTGGATTTTGAGTTTCTTCAGTTTCTGTAGTGTAAACTCATCTATCTTCTTCCCGACCCAAGTCTTATCCAAACCGTCCGCGAACACGCCTGCTATCCTGGTGTCAAACCCCTCGTCGATAAGGAGTTTCATATAAGTTTCCGGGTCCACGTGCCAGAGCGGGGCTATCGAAGCGAGCCCCAATTCCTCGCAGATGCGCTCTATCCGGGTCTTTTGGTAGTCGGACGCCAGCGCCCCCGAAACGACGCCCTCTATCCCTTCGGTCTCTTTCAACACTTCGAGCATGACCATCAAATCCCCCACCTCTTCTTCCTTGACCCCTTCAGTCTCCAATTCATACAGCTTCAGCCCCATCGCCTGCGCCAGTTCAGGACACCTGTCGATGTTGACCGTGTGGTACATGTAGGACTCCTTGTTCTTGGAGACGACGGACAGGAGGCAGACGACGTCATAACCCTGCTGCTGCGCGTAGTGGACTGCGTAGACAGAGTCCTTGCCTCCGGAGAACAGTGCTGCTACCCTCATTTCGGCTTTTACCTCGCTCTTTTCCCTATTTCGTAATTTATCTGAGCTTTGGTGTAAAATACACATGAGACTGCCCCTGCGCATTTTCAGGCAGAAACCCGAGCCGAAGAGCCCGACCCACAGGTGGGTATTCGAGCCGCCGTCCTATGTGGGCATCAAGCATGCGACGCCGAAGAAGCTGGAGCACATCAGGCAGGTTTCGGCGCTAAACATAGGCAAAATGGCGCCCATGTCCGGCGAGGACCTCGGCAGGATACACCCGCTTGTCAAGGAGAACCTCCCCAAAGACCCCAACGGGCTTCACCTGCGCGGGGAGATACTCAAGCTGCGCGGCGCCCGCGACCTCCTCAAGATGGGTATAAAGGGCATGCGCTTCATGGATGCGAAAGTCGATGCGAGCACGGTGTTCACCGCCAGCGACCCGAGCGGCGGCGAGGTAACGGTGACGTTTAACCACCCCCAGCTACCGCCCAAAAAGAGCCTAACGTTCATCGCATACATAACCCGCCTGCCAAACCGCGAGTACCTTGTCGATGCCTTCGGCATGCAGCACTCTACGCCGCGGGAGCAATTGCCAAAGGGCCTTCACCGCCTCCATGACGAGGCGCCGATGCTGGGCCTCGCCCTCGTCAACGAGGCGCTGATGCGGGAGGGCGCAAGGAGGATATACATGCCGGGAGTGGGCTACGAGGAGCACAGGAAGGGCTTTAAGAGCGAAGCCGTGCGGGGGAAGCTTGAGAGGATAATGGGCGGTTCGGAAGCGAATCTATACCCGGCCAAGACGCAGGCGATGGTAAGGGCGATGCTTCGCAACTGGCACAGGCTGACCGACGAGGACGTTCACTCCCGCCTCAGCGGGATACAGGGCCTGGACACGCTAGGGTTCCCCCCGAACCTCATACGGCGCTATTACGGCGAATATCTGGGGAGGCTGCAAAGCGACAGGGTGCTCATGGAGAGCCCGCACGACGCCGGTTCCGGGAGGAAATTCGATTTTTATGTCCTCGACCCGCAGCAGTTCGAGCCGATACGCAGGTTCCTGAAACCCCACCAACCGGCATGACCGGGCTGGCGGTGCTATCCCTCAATACGCCCTGGCTATATACACTACTGCCTTAGCCTCTTTCCCGCATACTATGCATTTGTCGCCCTTGCCGGGCTTTTCGGCCTCCGGGTAGAGCGTCCCGCGGACTTCCGCAGCCGTCTTGTCCTTGAGCTCCTTGTCGCACTCTTCCCCGTCCGAGCCGACCGAACAGAACGGGGCCTTTGCCATCCCGCCGGACTTGATTATCTTCTCGACGTCGGCGACGCTCCTCGCGGCCTTGGTGTTCCCTTGAAGGTGCGCCCTACTTGCGTTGTACAGCGAATCGTCCAGGACCTCGGCCGCGAGCTCGACCTCCTTAAGGACGTCCTTCTCGGAAACCACTTTCTTCTGCCCGCCGATTCTGGGGACCAAGACGAGCTTGCCGGAATCGACGTCCCTTGGCCCTATCTCTATCCTCAGCGGCGCGCCCATGAGCTCCCAGTAATAGTGCTTTTCGCCCGGCCTCTTGTCCGATGCGTCTATCACCGCGCCGAACCCTGCGACCTCGAGGCGGTTTCTGACCTCCTCGCACTTGTCGATGACCTTCTTCTCCGAATCCTT
>JBFYKJ010000067.1:0-40105 GCA_041306005.1 Candidatus Altarchaeota archaeon
ACAACGTCGTTCCACTCGCTTCGCCCATCAGCCATGAGGGTTTCCATCAACTTAAGCGTGGCTTTGGTATCGACTATGAACAGCCCTATGTCCAGGGCGTTGAACTCCTCAAGCTTCTTGCTGCTCGCGACGACGCGGCCGCCGCGCTCAAGCACCTTCGTGCACCATTCGGGCTTCATGTACGCCATCTTCTTGTCCACAAAGTCTATCATCGCATCTTCCATAACGCCGGCGACCTTGAAATCATGCAAAAACCCGTAATCAAAGAAATGGTCCCCCATGACGATGAAGCAACTGCTGCTGTGGGCCTCCTTGAGCCCGAGATAGGCGCTGTACCCGTTTTCCCTAGTGTCATACTCTTTGTTGACTACATACTCCATCAAGTAGTCTTTCTCGAGCCCCGATTTCCTGGCGTATGACTGTATATCACCCGCCTTCCATCCGCACACCACGATGAACCTCTCGACGCCGTGCCAGGCCAGGCTCCTTACATGGTTCTCGAGCAAGGTCTCCCCGTTGACCTTTATCAATACCTTTGGATAGTCTATTATATCGGCTATCCTCCCGCCGTCGCCGGCCGCCAGTATGACTGCAGTCTTTACCCCCATTGTAATGCGCTCTGTTTAGCTTAGACTTATACCTCCATTTTTGACGGATAAAATAGAAATATGCGTGTCTGCGCCGCGGGTCGCAGGAGCGTGCCATGCGCGCTTACCGCAGGCAGTCAATTTCCGCGATGAACGTGTACAAGAAATTCACCGGCGACGTCGGCGTGCTGGTGATAGCCAATTTGCTAGCCCGGCTAAAGCCAATAATATTCCTGCCCATAATAACGAAGGCACTGGGGGCGTCTGACTACGGCGTTTACACTACGCTCCTGATAACCATAACCTTCTTTTTGTACGCCTCCGGATGGGGCCTTGACTCCAGCCTCATGCGCTTTTTCCCTGCCGAGAAGGACAAAAAGAAGGTCTCAACAGGCGTGTGGTCGATACTGCTTTTCATCCTCGTCACCTCGTCGGCAATCGCCGTCGTCGCCTCGTTTTTCGCCGACCAGCTTGCTGCAACGGTCTTTGGCGACCCGGGAAGCGCAGAGGTCATACGCATAGGCGTGTTCATCTTACCCCTAGAAGCAATGTTGGGGCTATTATGCACCTACCTAAGGATGCGCCAGAAGATCCTCCTTTTCTCGGTGATCAACCTGTCGGCGGTGTTCGGCACAATCGCGCTGGCAGCGTTCTTCCTGTTGCAGGGGCTGGGATTGATATACGTGATATACGCCACCGCGATAGTGCATTTTGCGCTGGTGGTCGTAGCGCTTTTACTGGTGACCCGGGAGATCGGGTTTTCCAGGCCGCAGATAGGCAGATTGCCCCCTTACCTGAAGTTTGGCGCGCCCCTCCTTTTTGCAACCTTGTCCAGCACAATACTGGGGGTTGGCGACCGGTACGTCATAGGCATCATGCTCGGCTCCGCGGCCGTTGGGGTTTATGCGGTGGCTTACAACATGGGCAACCTGATACTTATGGCGATGCACCCGATAACCTTCGCCCTTTTAGCCCCCCTGGCGAAGGCTTATGACGAGGGCATGATGACGCAGGTCAGGACTTACCTGAAATACAGCCTCAGGTACTTTTTGATGATTGCAATACCCGCCACGGTGGGCCTGTTAATACTATCCGGCTCGCTCATAAGGTCGCTGACGACAGATGAGTTCACAAGCGGCTCCGCAGGCATAACCGCAGTTGTTGCAGTCTCAAACATCGCTTACGGCCTTTACGTGTTAACGATACAAATATTATATCTTCAAAAAAGATCCAAGCTAATCTCGATGCTTCTAGTGCCGACAGCATTTGCGAATATAGCTTTAAACGTCCTCCTGATACCCGTTTTAGGCATAATGGGCTCCGCCCTGGCGACGATGATAAGCTTCTTCGCGCTGCTTGCGGCTTCCCTGTACTTCGCGCTGCCGCACATACGGATATCGCTGGATTGGGCCTTCACGGGCAAGTGCATAGCCTCAGCCGCCGTGATGGGGCTTTTGCTATCCCTCATCTCGCCGCAGGGGTCTCTCAAGCTCGCGTTGACTGCCCTCCTAGGCGTGGCAATCTACTTTGGCCTGCTCTTCGCAATGCGGGCGTTCAAGAAGAATGAGCTTAGGTTCTTCAAGAGCTTCATCAGGAAACAGGAGGAGAGCGCCTTGTTTGAGGAAGTATGAAAAGGTATGTTGGCGCGTAACTGCTCCCTCTGACCTATGCCCCTCAAGGGTCCTTCACACACTTTAAATACCCGCCGGGCGCAACCGTAAGTAGGAGTTTCTTCTCTATGTCTTTTTCCACCTCAAACCGGGTGTTCTTTTTAAGGAACTCAGCGACTGCGGTTTTTGGGTTATTCCCGACATCCCACGGCCGATCGCTAAAAGCGCATTTGGGCATGTCTTCGATTACAGTATCAAAGACTACCAAGTAGCTGCCTTTCTTAACAAACGGGGAATACATCTCAAGCTCTTTCAAAACATGGTCGTGTGTGTGAAGCGAATCTAAACAGACGAGCGCTTTTTTTCGGCCGCTTGCTAATGAGCGAACTTTTTCCAAAGTATCTGAGTCCACTGAGGAACCCTCGACCAGGTCTATGCGCTTATACATAGGGTGTTTCTCTATTGCATCCCTATTATGTTTTCGAATCTCCACATCTATACCTATTACCCCCCCATCAATATCCATCATCTCCATCATCGAGGCATAAAAGATTATGGAGCCGCCATGAGCTACCCCCGTTTCGATGACCAAGTCGGGTTTTACCCTCCACATTATCTCTTGCATTGCAATTATATCCTGTGGGTATTGTATTATGGGCCTGCCCATCCAATCAAAGTTATAGGAGTACTTATAGGTCATTGATTTTTCGAAGAACCGGGACGCTAGCGCAGTCATTTCACCGTCTTCACTCATCGCCTTCACATTCTTTTCTCTAAAGAGCCGGAACTCGCTTATTGGGTCCATTTAGTTTTCGACAAAACTTCGCTTAGATACTGCCGCAAGCTATACCTCTCCCTGAAACCCAGGGATTTTAGTTTTGCGTTGTTTGCACATATAAATGGGGGCTCATCAAATGGCGTATCCTCCGGCGCGAACTTCACAAGACCCCCTTTGCCCAGGATCCCCTCCATTTCGCCTACAAACTTGCGAATGCTCATAGACCTGTCGGAACCTATGTTGTAGACGCTGGTTTGATTCTCCTTTAAGAGCAGAGCCAAACCCTGGGCCACATCTGAGATATGCATGTAATTCCGTTCTTGCAAACCGTGGCTCCGAAGTCGCACCTCTCTGTCTTTCAAGAGCGAATCGAGGAGGTAAGGCACGAGCCTGTTTTTGTTCTCGTACTCCCCGTATTGGTAAAATAGCCTCGCCCATATGGAGATTGCGTTGTAGTCGCAGCTCATCTGCTCTAAAACCACTTTTAGTGCTAGTTTGGTAGCAGAGTATAAGTGCCTTGGTTTTTCACGGGCGGTTTCAACTAGGCGCTCTCGGCCGATATTGTACTCAAAGCAGGTTCCGGCAGTTATCATCTTGCTGGTTCCGGACTCAAACGCATTCTTCGCAAAATCCAGACTGCCCTTCAGATATTCTAGGTTTAGCGGGCTTGTCAAGTAGTCACCAGGTGCGACATACCAAGCTAGGTGATAGACTACACCCGGCGAGAGCTCTTTGAGAGCATCGACATAGCTTGCAGGCTTAAGGATATCCCCCTGCACAAGCTCTACCCTTGTCTCTACAGATTTAAGGCTTTCCGGCAGTTCAGCATTTCTGCTGAGGACGAATATTTCTTTATGGCCTTGGTCTGCAAGAAAACGGGTTAAGGCAGAACCTATGAACCCCGTACCGCCAGTTATCAGGATTTTTCTATTAGGGGCCATTCTTCATCCTTCTCGGAAATGTTTGTCGGCTTTGCAATCAGCCATTTTATTTTCAGTGCAGGGTCGTTCCAGCGAACGCCCGAAGAGCTCTCGGGAGAATAGAATTCAGACATCAGGTATTGCATCAGGCACTTGTCCGATAATGTCTGGAAGCCGTGGGCAAATCCCTTCGGTATGTAGAGCATCTTGCCGTTTTCCCGTGTGAGGCGCACTGAGACCCATTTGTAAAATGTCGGCGAGTTGGGCCTCAAGTCCACAGCCACATCATACACCTCGCCGGCGAGGCACTGGACTATCTTGGCTTCGGCGCATGGCTCTCTCTGGAAGTGCATGCCGCGTATAGACCCTTTTTTGAGCGTCAAAGAATGGTTTATCTGCTTTATGTCAAATTCAACCCCGTTTGCCGATAGTTCCCCCTTGCAAAAGGTCCTGGCAAAGTAGCCTCGGTCATCTTCCTTAGGCTCCGGCTCGATTAGATAGACGCCATCAAGGCTTGTTTTGGTGAATTTCATTTTACAGTAAAACGAGTCTCAAACAATCTTCGCTTCCGGTATTGGTAATACGAACCTGCCGCCCGCATTCTTGAAGGCGGCCTGCTCGCGCATTATCTCATCCGCGAAGTTCCATGCAAGTATGAGCATGTAATCCGGTTTGTCCCTCATGATCACATCAGGATGCACGACCGGGATGTTTGTCCCGGGTGTATACTTGCCTTGCTTGTGGGGGCTTTTGTCGGCTATGTAAGCCAGTATGTCCGGCCCTATGTTGCAGTAATTGAGGAGCGTGTTGCCCTTTGCCGCAGCGCCGTACCCCACTATACTTTTTCCGCTTCTCTTCAGCTCGTATAGCGTCTCAAGGAGCCGGATTCTAGACCTTTGCACCTTGTAGGCGAACTCGCGGTAAGGCTCAATGGTGTTCAAGGCAAGCTTCCGTTCAAGAGCCAATAGCTCCGCAACTGATGGCGCCTCCTTGAACTTGGCACCCTTCCTGCAGGCGAATATGCGTATAGAGCCGCCGTGGATAGTGGTCCTCTTGGCATCAAAGATCCTAAATCCGTGAGAATCAAACAGCCTCACAAGCGGCGATAGGGACAGATAAGACACATGCTCATGGTATATAGTGTCATATTCGACCTTTTCCAGGAGGTTCACAAGATATGGGGACTCTATAACTATAACCCCATCTTCATCAAGCAGCGCATGGAAACCGCGCATGACCTCATCTAAATCGGGTATGTGGGCGAACACGTTTGTGCCTATTATGGCCTTCGCCCTTCCTTGAGTCTTGGCTATCTCTTTTGCCACGCGCTCTGAAAAGAAATCGTTTATGGTCGGCACGCCGGCAGCCTCGGCCAGGGGGGCTATGTTCTCGGCCGGCTCCACGCCAAGTATCCTGGCGTCGAACTTTTTGAAGTTCTTCAGCAGCGTCCCGTCGTTACTTGCGAACTCCACTATAAGGGATTTTTTAGGGGGGTTTATTGTGCCCATTACATCCCCCGCAAGGCCCTCAAAGTGCTTACGGGCTTCGCTCGATGTCCCGGAAACATATATGTAATTCTTGAAAAGCTTCTCCGGGGGCACGACCTCTGCCAGCTGGACAAAGCTGCAAGACTTGCAAAAACAGAGCGTCAACGGGTAAAACTCTTCGGGCTCGTCAAGCTGGCTCTTGTCCAGAAAACTGTTAGCGAGGGCAACGCGCCCAAGCGACAAAAAGGCTTCTAGGTCCTCGCTCTTGCATATCCTGCATCTCCTCATCTTAGTATGCCCTTATACCACTCTACAGTCTCCTTAAGCCCCCTCTCAATGGGCCATTTCGTCTTCCAGCCGAAGAACTGTTCCACCTTCTTTGTCGAAAGGCACTGCTCAGGTATCTCGCCCTTAGCCTTGTTCAATACGCTGTAGCCCACCTTCTTGCCCATTGTCTGCGACACCTTGTCTATGACTTCCAGGACGCTCAGCTTGAGGCCGCTTGAAAGGTTGAATGCTTCGCCCTTGGACTTCTCGATGTTCTGGCATAGAGTCAAGTACCCGTCGACCGCGTCCTTGACGTAAAGGTACTCCCTTACCAGCTTCCCGTCGCTGCGTATCTCCAGTGTTTCGCCCAAAAGGCCTGCCTTTATCGCCCCGGGGATTATCCTGTTGAAATTCAGGTCCCCGGGCCCGTATATGTTCCCGAAGCGCGCTATTGTGACTGGCAGCCCGTAAGATGCGGCGTAGCTTTGGGCTATGATGTCCGTGCAGGACTTCGATGCGTCGTAAGGCGACCGCCCCCTCAGCGGGGTGTCCTCCGTATAAGGCAGCTTATCCGAGTGCCCGTAGGCTTTGTCCGAAGACGCCACTACGATGCCTTTGACCGAATGCACGTGCCTTGCAGCTTCGAGCACATTCACTGTGCCCATGGCGTTACTCTCAAAGGTCTCCAGCGGGTTGATGAAGGAAGTCGGGACTATCGCCTGGGCACCCATGTGGAAGATGTATTCGACCTCATATTTTGAGACCACGTCAAATACCCTATCATAGTCCTTAAGGTTCCCGATAGCCTGCACCGCAAGCTTGTCAAGGCCGTTGGTGGCAAAATACGACCTCGGGTCGATCTCCTTGTCAAGCACTACGACCAAGGCACCCTTCCCTAGCAAGTCCTCGACTATGTGAGAGCCCACGAGCCCGGCGCCACCGGTCACAAGCACGCGCTTGCCTTTCCAGAAATTCATTCTTCCCAGACCTTCCACGGTGCCTTTTTCGACTCCCACAGCGTTTCCAGCTCTCTTTTGTCCCTTAGGGTGTCCATCGGCTTCCAGAAGCCGCGGTGCTTGTAGGCCATGAGTTCCCCCTCAGCCGCCAATGCCTCAAGCGACTTTCGCTCCCATATGGTGTCGTCGTCCTTTATGTACTTCAGGACTTCCGGTTCCAGGACAAAGAAACCCCCGTTGACCCACGCGCCTTCGCCCGTGGGCTTCTCCGCGAAGGTCATGACCCTGTCCTCTTTGGTCTCTATCAAGCCGAACCTGCCTGGCGGCTGCACCGCCGTCATCGTGGCGAGCTTCCCGTGGCTCTTGTGGAATTCCAACACCTTTTTGATGTCCACCGAGCCCACCCCGTCGCCGTAGGTCATCATGAAGGTTTCGCCGTCCAGGTAGTCCTTGACCTTCTTCACCCTGCCGCCCGTCATCGTGTGCAAGCCGGTGTCTATGAGCGAAACGGTCCATTCCTCGCTCTTTGACTTATGGGTTAGGACCTTGTTCTCCTTGAGTTTTATGGTCACGTCCGCGTTGTGCAGGAAGTAATTCGCAAACCACTCCTTTATCATGTACCCCTTGTATCCCAGGCAAATCACGAAGTCATCGAAGCCGTAGTGGGAGTATATCTTCATTATGTGCCATAGGACCGGCTTGCCGCCTATCTCGGTCATGGGCTTCGGCTTCATGTCGGTCTCTTCGCTCAGCCGGGTGCCAAGGCCGCCCGCAAGAATGACGGTTTTCATGTTCGCCACTAGTTTGCAGGAAAGAGGTAAAAAGTAGCCCTGGGGAGGATCATAGACCAATTCGGGGAGGATTAGATGCTTTGCCCCACGCACAGGGGCAGTTAGTCTTGAGCGCCATATATATGCCGCTTTATAGTGCAGAAGTCAGGATAATACCTCGAATCTGGGCTTTTGAATACGCGTGTGTCAAAGGGCTTCGAATTTTTGTGAAAAATCCTGAGATAAAGCTGTGCTATACTATCATAAACCCCAAGCGCACGTAAGGCGGGCTTGAAGCGGAACATGATGCGAGAGCCGCCACGATCGAAGACCCTGTTAAACAATATATCAGCCTGCTTTAGTATGAACGCTTCGGACTCCTTGAGGGATAGACCAGAAACCTTTGAGAGATGCGGCGCCAGCGCAGCTGAGAACCTGGACAGCTCTGCGTCAAATCTGCCCCCCTTCTTCATAAGCTTGAATTCTCGGTTAGCTACACCTAAGGTCTCGGGTATGTGCTCTCTTGCCCCGTATAGCACGTCCAGTACTTTGGATTTGCCGTATATGCTCTTCATAATAAAGATGAACAATTCTGAGAACGCCAACCCACCGCCATACCGCGAAGTCTCCGAATACAACATTTTCATGAAAATAGTCCTCTGGACGCCGTAGAACGTTAAGAACATAGGGCTTATGAAGCCCATCTTAACCCGAGAGAGCGGGTCTGGGTCAACATCCGAGCGGAAATAATACCGGTGGTTCCACTTGAAACCATCGACGCAGAACCTTATGAAGCGGCCGTGCGCAACCGAGAAGTCCGGGTTTTTCTCGAGGAACGCTATCGAAGCGCTGATGCCGGCTGGGGTTACAAAATCGTCATCCGCGCAGAATACCGAATAAGGGGTCTCGACCCTGCCTGCTGCATCCGCGAATTTAGCCACTGGTGACGTGTTTGAGGGATAATCACTGATATAATTTATGCGCAAATCCGTGGACATTGCAACGCTCGCCTTGTTGATTGCCTTGTTTGCGTCAGAACTGGAGTCTGCGACTATTATTCTCATCCCTTTGGCGACGTCGGAGTAGTAGCCTAAGATACGCGTTAGCCGATCCGGCCGGTTATAGGTAGGGATTATAATGGTGCACGCTCTTAACACCTCCGAGGATGACTTGCTCGCAGTGCTGTCCGCAGCCGTGTTTATGGGTTTATTCTCCATTCTTACCCGAAACAAGCTTTATTATCTCCTTAACGCACCGCTCTGTCGCCTTCCCGTCTGCAGTATCCCCATAAAACCTTTCCATAAGCGGTTTTCTCTCGCCCTCAAATAACTCCGGCGACGAAAGCGCCGCCTCAACTGCCTTAATCAGGCCGTTGTCGTCCTTGACGTGATACCCGCCGACGCGCTCGTTCGCGTTCGGGTACGTCCCCGCATGTGGCGCCTCCCTGTCGACGTATATTATCGGCCTCTTAAGGAGCATGTAATCAAATGCTATGCTCGACCAGTCGGTCACCAGCACGTCCGCCAGCAGGAGCGCGTCCTCGGCACAGGGGTGATTAGACGCCGGCCTTAGAAAAACCCTCTTCAGCCCGCTGATCCGCGTTTCGATGCCGCGCATCACGCTCTCCCCATAATTAAAATGCGGCCGTATTATAAAATTGCAGTCCAGCCTCTCGCACATCTTTTCGATCCCCCTAAAGTCCGATATCCCGATATCATCATATCCCCAGGTCGGCGCATAGAGGATGTTCCTCCGGCCCGGCGGGACGCCTTGCCTCTCCGACAGCTGCGCCTTGCCCGTCCTGTCGTTCACAAGAAGGTCCAGCCTTGCATATCCAGTCACCTTTACCTTCTTGCCGTCTATCCCTATCCTAATATACTCATTCTTGTAATGCTCCGAGTTGGTGCAGATGACATCACAGCTCCTAAGGTACCCCATCCGGCTTTCCAGGTTGTCCCCGCCGACCCCGTGCCATAAGTCGATTATCCTCTCGTCCTTGCCGAACAGTGCCTTCGCTTTCTTAAATCCCGGGAAGCAAAGCCCCTGTGTCGAGACCCACACGTCCACACCGACTAACTCAAAGGCCTTCATGAAATCGTTCATGTAATAGCAGGGGACGCCCTTGTCGAGAAGCTTCTTGCAGAGTGTCTTGCTTGGCGCCACCCAGAAGCATTCCAAGTCCGGGTTTGAGCGGAGCTTCTCGAACACGGGCTTTGCGTTGCCGCCGTAGACCTGCGAATAGAACGCCACGCGGGGTTTTCTGCCCTTCCGCCGGCCAATCGGCAAGCAAGCAAACGGCAGGCAGGCTCCCATCAAGGACAAGCAAGTTATACGCCCTAGATTATACTTTAAAGCCCCAACAGTCATTTTAAGCAGCACTCATATAGTGTCAAACACCGCCATTCGGATTAAACACTTTGATACCGATCAATATCTATGCGCACGCCCCTTACAAATGCCGTCAATTATGAGCTGGCAGACCCTTTTGGCAGCGTTCCCGTCGGTCTTGAAAACCCGTTCGCGCACGAACGCCTCCCTGGCCTTTTCCAATCCGCATAATGCCCCTTCGTCGAACAGGGCCTTTTCCATGATCCCGGCCAGTTCGCCCTTCTTGCTCACCCCCAGCACGGCCCCGCCGGCCACCAGGCCCAGTTCGTCTTGCCCCCCAAAATCCACGCTGATAACGGGCTTCCCCACTATCAGCGCCTCGAGGGCCGTCGTGGACCACTTCTGTATAAGGAGATCGCAAGCGCCCAGCAGCTCGCAGGTATCGCAATCCCTGACCGTCCTCGGCTTGAAACCAACCATTTTCGCAACCTTTTCATATACCTCGAATTCTTTTTCCCTGGGGTGCTGCTTTACGAGAAGCTCAACACGGCCAGAAAGCTTCTTGCATGCTTGGTACACCTCGGTGAGCGTTAGTTCAAAATCCTTCGCGCCCTGGCCATGCAGCATGCCCCGGGACGCCATAACGACGAACTTCTTCTCCGGGTCCAGGCCAAAGCCCCTCATTATCTTATCTCGGTCATACCGCCCGTTCGCTAGCGCGTCATACCTGGGCTGCCCGGTGACTGATATTGCGCAAGCGGGGTAGTTATTCCTCACCAACAACTCCTTCTCGTGCGGGCCGTTGACTATGAGACGGTCCGGGACCGGGCAGAACGGCGCCTCTGCGCTCAAATCGTCGGATATGTCCCCCGGCCCATACATGAAGTTCAGGGTGTTCTCGGATATCGCGCCGTGCGCAAGCCCGAACGCCGGTATCCCCGCGCGTCTTGCCGCCGCGGAAACCGCCCTGCGGGTGTCTGCCGCCTCCTCCAGGAAAAATATCGCGTCCGGCTTTTCCGCGGATATCATGTTCTCGACGGTATCGATAAGCCTTATCTCGTGCTCAATCCTCCACTTGAACAGGGCGTCAAGAGACCTTATCAGGTACTTGCTTATGTCTGCGCCCCTGAATACCAGACTTAGGTCCCCCTCCCTTTTCACGCTTTCCCAAAGCCTTTGGAGCCTGGCGCTCTCCATGCGCGCTTCCACAGGCAACAGCCTTTCGTACGACTCTAGAGGCGTCCACCCCGGCGTGCCCATTATGCTTTTTAGCTTGTTGAGCGCGTGGGTGCGTTCGACCAGAACGACCCCGACACCCCTCTTTTTAAGTTCCTCTATCACCGGCTCGAGGTATATGCACTTTTCCCCCATCTTACCTGTTTTCGGGTCTCTTGCGGGCCTGAAGTGGCCGATGTTGCCCAGGACCAGCACACGCATGCCCCCCATTCTCGCAGGCCCGCCCCGTCGCCCCGCCATCACCGCGGCCTTCCTTACGGCGAACCTGGACGAGTGAAGCGCCGAATTGAGCCTGGCCTTTCGGGCCCGCGCTGCCCATTCATCATCCAGCCTGCCCACGCCGCCGCCCTCCAAAGCCGCCTCTAGCGTCCCAAGGCTGTACGGTATATACTTCTCTTTTGGTATGAGCCAGAAGTTTATGAACCACCAGAGTGAGATGCCCCTATGCGTAAAAGTCTCCCTTATGCTCCCCCCTTTATACACGGGCCTGGCTGACCAGTCCGAAACGGCACCCCAGATGCCCCTTATACTGCGCGCCTCATCAGCCATATTTGAACCTCGCGAAAAGACCTAACCACCCGCCGGCGATTTGCCCCCCACAGGCATATCCCTCGGCATGCACGCCCGGCGCGGGTTGCATATACGCCCACCGCTATCTTTGACCCCCAATAAATAAAACCGCGCCACCGGCCGGCATAATCGCAGGGCAGCGGTCTTGGGAAGCCTCCGATAACGCGCCTTGCCGGGAAGGGCCCGCCGCATAGCTTGGCCATACCCCGGGCCGGCTTTTTGGGCAACGTGCGCCGTCGAAAGCAAAAGGGTATTTATCCATAGATGCGCCAAATAAGCGGGTGTTCAGCTTGGGTCCGCAGGGCACGCCTATAACGGATTTCTAAGGCTTGTGGCCGTATGCCCCATACCGCCTCACCGGGTGTTATGGGCGGGCCGGGCGCGTGCTTTCTCCGGCGGGATGGCATACCGATAGCTTCCTGCGGGATAGGTCTTTGCAAGGCTGCTATGCCCCGGGCAGGAAACGCATCTCCCATGAGAACAAAGATAATAGCCGAGGTCGGCTCGAACCATAACGGGGATATGGGGCTGGCCAAGAGGATGGTCGGGGCCGCGGCAGAGGCCGGAGCGGATTACGTGAAGTTCCAGTCATGGCAGACCAAGAACATGCGCAAGGGCGACAAGGATTACGAGTATTTCAGGCAGCGCGAGCTCTCCGATGAGGACCACCACGCCCTTATAGCGGAGTGCAAAAAGAGCGGGATAGGCTTTCTGACCACATGCTCCGATATAGGCAGGATAGGCTTCATTAAGGGCCTTGGGCTGGACGCGATAAAGGTCGCAAGCCCGGATGCCGGCAGCCACAAGATGATAGGCCTGCTTAAGGGCAGTTTCAAGAGCATCATAATCTCCACGGGCATGGCCTACGAAGAGGAGATAAAGAAAACCGCAGAGATCCTGCGAGGCACCGATTTCACTTTCCTGCATTGCGTGTCCGCGTATCCGGCCCCGCCGGAAAAAGTCAACATGTCCAGGATGGACTGGCTCAGGATGTTCACCCCCAGCGTCGGGTTCAGCGACCACACAATAGGCACCGAAGCCGCAAAACTTGCGATAGCCAAGGGCGCGAGCATAGTTGAGAAGCATTTTACCGTGGACAAGACCCTCCCGGGCAAGATACAGGCGCTATGTGCCGGCCCGGCGGAGATCGGGGAGCTTGCGGCATATTCAAGGCTGGTTGAGAAGATGATGGGTGGCGGCTCAACCGCGATGCTCGATGAGGAACGCGCCGCGAGGGACGTTTGGGTAAACAGGTGGGGCTGCAACAGGTAGCGCCCTCGCCGCGTATGCCGATAACTATGACATCATGGCACGAAAGATCTGCGTTATAATCTCAAGCAGGGCGCATTATGGGCGGCTCAAGCCTCTGCTGAAAGCGATAGGCAGCCACCCTGGCCTGGAGCTGCAGCTGGTGGTGGGCGCGTCGGCTCTCTTAGAGCGCGTAGGGAACCCCCTAAAGATAATCGAAAACGACGGCTTTAGGGTCATGGCGAAGGTCTACACCGTCGTGGAGGGCGAGAACCCGTCGACGATGGCAAAATCCACGGGTTTGGGGCTTTTGGAGCTCCCTACGATATTCGAGAACCTAAAGCCGGACATCGTCCTCACGCACGCCGACCGCTTCGAGACGCTGGCCAACGCCATAGCGGCGACGTACATGAACATACCGCTGGCCCACACCCAGGGCGGCGAGGTCACAGGCTCGATAGACGAGAGCGTCAGGCACGCGATAACTAAGCTTGCCCATCTGCACTTCCCCGCCACCAAGCTGAGCGGCGAGAGGATAACCAGGATGGGCGAGGACCCAAAGAGCGTCTTTGTCGTCGGCGACCCCGCGATGGACCTGATAGCGGACATGCTTGCCGCGGACGGCATGAAGGCTGACGACGGCATATTGGACAAATACGGCGGCGTGGGCGGCAGGATAGACCTGTCAAAACCTTACCTTATAATGCTGCAGCATCCCGTTACCACGGAATACCTCGATTCCTTGTCCCAAATCAATGAGACCCTGTCGGCCCTCTATGAACTTAGGATACCGGTTATCGCGCTGTGGCCGAACATAGATGCCGGGGCAGACCTGGTCTCAAAGGGCATAAGGGCGTTCCGCGAGACCCGCAAGCCGGAGTTCATGCACTTCTACAAGAACTTTTCCCCCGAGGACTACCTGCGGCTGCTGTACAATTGCAAATGTTTGGTGGGCAACTCTAGCAGCGGCATACGTGAGGCGTCATTCCTCGGCGTGCCTGCAGTCAACATAGGGAGCCGCCAGCAGGGCCGCGAGAGGGGCGCGAACGTGGTTGATGTCGGTTATGGCCGAGAAGCCATAAAAGACGCTGTCGGGCGCCAGGTTGAGCACGGGCGATACCCCCAGGACCACCTGTACGGCGACGGCAAATCGGCGGGCAGGATAGCGGACATACTGAGCAAATGCGAGTTGAAAATACAAAAGAGGCTCGCCTATTGAGGCTGTCAAGAGGGCTTCGCAATGAGGTCGGGAGCTAACATGGGACCAGAGATACTTGCGGTGATAACCGCGCGCGGAGGCTCAAAGGGCTTGCCGGGTAAGAACATAAGGCCACTAGGCGGGAAGCCGTTGATAGCATACACGATAGAAGCGGCTTTGGGGAGCGGGCTGATAACAAAGACCATCGTGTCGACCGACGACCCGAAGATCGCGGCAGTCTCCAAGGAATTCGGCGCTGACGCCCCGTTCCTCCGCCCGGCGGATTTGGCCAAGGACACCACCCCTTCCCTGCCTGTCGTCCGGCACGCGGTCGAGTTCATGGAGAACGCCGAGGGGAAAAGATTCGACTTCATAATACTGCTCCAGCCCACGTCGCCGTTCAGGTCCGCAGATGACATAGACGGCGCCCTTGAGAAGCTTATCAAGACCGGCGCGGACTCGGTGATAAGCATGTGCCGGGTCGAGGATATGCACCCCATGAAACTAAAGAAGATTGAAAACGACCGGATACTGCCGTATATGGCCGAAGAGCCCGAGGGCATACGCAGGCAGGACCTGCCGCCCGTTTACATGCGCAACGGGGCGATATATGCCGTCAGGAGGGGCGTCTTGATGGAGCGGTCGACCCTCTATGGCGGGGACTCAAGGCCGTACATAATGCCCCAAGAGGCCTCCGTGAACATAGACTCCCCCTTGGATTTTGCGGTGGCCGAGGCCCTGCTCAATAGCAAAAAGCCAAAGGGTAGCAAAGAGGGGGCGTGTCTGAAGCCTGTTTGAAAGACTCTGCGCACCCTTCCAGCCCATAGTTATCGGCAACGAGCGATGCCCATACGCGCCATGCTGCTTTTTTGAGCCCCCCTCCCTCGAAATACTTTCAGTAGGCATTCTCAAAGTAATCGTAGTGGCACGCGTCCAGTATTATCAAGACGTCCCAGCCTGCCTTTAGGAGGTCTATCCTTTCGCCCTCGACAATGTATGGCTCGCTCATTTTAGATGTTTATGAAAAAGGCCGATATAGACAGGCGCGATAGCCGAGATGTCAAAATCGTTCGCCCTTTCCAAGGAGAGCTTTTTGTATATTTTTAGGTGCTCATTGTCCTTAATAAACTTTTCTATAGCACCAGCCAAGGCATTTGCGTCCCCAACAGGCACCAGCACCCCATACTTCCCGCCCTCTAAGATCTCCCCCGGCCCGCTCGGGCAGTCCGTGCTAACAACGGGCAGCCCGCAGGCCATAGCCTCGACGAGGACGCATCCAAATCCCTCGAACGCCGAGCTCAAGACGAACAAATCGCACTTTGACATTATGGCGAACGGGTTTTTCCGCCAGCCGGCAAACCAGACTTTATCGCTAATATTCAATTCCTCGGCCAGCCGTCTTGCCTGCTTCTCTTCCGCCCCGCTGCCGATCACGACAAGCTCCGCATCTTCGGTCTTGCAGACCTCGGCAAAGGCCTTAAGCAGAGTCGGGTGGTCTTTCGCCGGCGTCATCCTGCCCATCGTGACTATCTTGAAGCTCTCTTTTCTCAGCGGCAATTCCGCTTTCCCCTTGCTTAGCTCCCCTATCGCGGCGATGTCAAGAGGGTCGTAGACGGTCTTGATCCTTTTGGGATCAACGTGGTGCTCCCCAACAAGGCTATGGAATACTCCTTCAGACACCGCGACGATATTATCAGCTTTCGGGTATTCCCGCCTGACGAGCCGTGCCATGGCCCAACCCTTCACGCCTTTGCCCTTATATTGCTCGCTAGATAGCGTGTGCTCCGAGATAAGCTTTGGCATGCGGTTGCCAAAGCGGCCAGACATTATATTGACAATATTCGACCTGGCAAGGGCGCTCAGTACAACATCGGGTTTTATCCTCTTTATAACTGAGGCGAGCTCACACGCCTGCAAGGGTACCAGTGGCAGCTTGACCGGGCCCTTGGCGAGTCCGGACGTCCTCAGCTTTATCAAACGCACTCTTTCATCCAGCTTATAGGCAATCTCACCCGACTCGAGCATTATTACGCTAACCTTGTGCCCGCTGGCGACAAAACGGTTGGAAAGCGTCTGCACCACCCTCTCGGCCCCTCCCCCGCCCAGGTTGTTGATGACAAAAACGATGTCCATAGCTTCGGGTATATTGCCTTTTCGCGAATAAAACCATTTTAATACCCTAATCTTCTAATTTCCCGCTTTCTACAAAATGGGCATCAGAGGAGCGCACTGCTATAAGTGGGACACGCCCGCCTTCACGCGGGTGTCGAATAACCCCTCAGTCTCGTTCGTGACCGGCGTGCCGGGGATAAAGGTAACCAGGTTCGACATGGGCGACCCGAACGGCGACTGGGAGATACGCCTCGACATAGTCGCCGACGAGGACATCCAGATCAGGCACAACGCCCTCGAGGCCGCAAGGCAGACCGCGGTCAGGCGCCTGGAAAAATCACTGGGCAAGCGAGGTTTCCACTTCAAGATACGCCAGTACCCGCACCACATCCTAAGGGAGAACAAGATGGCGACTGGCGCCGGGGCCGACCGTGTCCAGAGCGGGATGAGGGAATCTTACGGCAAGCCTATTGCCAAGGCCGCAAGGATACACAAGGGGAAGAAGATCATGTCGATATCCGTCCCGGCAGACAAGATCGACGTGGCCAAGGACGCCTTAAGGAAGGCCTGCGTGAAGCTCCCGGGCAAGCACCATGTAGAGACCGTTACGCTCAAGGAAGCCGTCAAAGAGGCGTCTTAGGGCATCTACCCTCATTTAGGGGCGTTCATCCGGGTTTTCTCTGGCTAATCACTTAGCATAGCCCCTACTTAGCCCGCCTCGTGCATCGCCTCTCAAAGGCCTTGTAGGCCTCCACAGCCACAAGGACGCTTAGCGAGACCGCAACCACGGCAGCCCAGTCCAAGAGCCCCAGCGGCACGGTCCCAAACGCGTTTGACAGGAACGGCACGTAGATCACGGCGCACTGCAGGAGGACCGACCCGATGACGGCGAGGATAAGCCAGTTGTTCCTCTTCCGGCCCACGTTGAACGCCGATTTGTCTTCCGACCTGCAGTTGAAGGCATTCACTATCTGAAAGAACATGAGGGTCGTGAAGGCCATGGTGCCCGCCTTGGCAGCGGTTGCTGTCCCGTCCTCGAATGCCGGGTTGTATGCGTAATACACGCCAAGGGTGCCGGCCGCCATGACAAGGCCCACGAGCACTATGGTCTTTAGCATCATGCCCGAGAATATCTGGTCGTCCGACGGCCTTGGCGGGCGCCCCATTATGTCATTCGCCTTACGCTCGACCCCGAGGGCCAGGGCAGGCGCGCCGTCCGTGACAAGGTTCACCCAGAGTATCTGCACCGGCATGAGCACGGTGGACTTTATCGGGAACAGCAGTATCCCGAGGAACAGTGCCAAGACCTCGCCAAAGTTGGACGACAGGAGGAACCTTATGAACTTCTTGATGTTGTTGTAGATGCCCCTCCCCTCCTCTATCGCCGCGACGATAGTGGCGAAGTTGTCGTCGGTCAGGACCATGCTGCCAGCCTCTTTCGTCACCTCGGTCCCGGTTATGCCCATAGCCACGCCGATATCCGCCCTCTTCAGCGCGGGCGCGTCGTTCACCCCGTCGCCCGTCATCGCCACTATGTGCCCTTTCGCCTTCAATGCCTCGACTATCCTCAGCTTGTGCTCCGGGTTCACCCTGGCAAAGACCGTTATCCCGTCGACCCGCTTCCTAAGTTCGGCGTCGCTCATCCTGTCAAGCTCCTCGCCCGTCACGGCATCCCCCTCCGGGAGCCCTATGTCCTTTGCTATGGCCCTGGCGGTCACGGCGTGGTCGCCGGTTATCATCTTTACCGCTATGCCCGCGGTCCTGCATAGGGCTATGGACTCTTTGACCTCTTCTCTCGGCGGGTCTATCATGCCGACCATGCCAAGGAAGACGAGGCGGCTCTCGATCTCGTCGTCGCCCTCCCCGACAGCCTCTTCCGATTTGTACGCTATCCCAAGGACCCGCAGCGCCCTTTGGGCCATCTCGTCGTTCTTCTCCAGGATGCGTTTCCTCCCTGCCCCATCCAGCTTTATGCCCTTCCCATCCGCCCACACGCGGTCGCACAGCCCGAGGACCGACTCAACCGCCCCTTTGGCGTACACAATGCGCCCCTCGCCGGTCTCGTGCACCGTGGACATCCTCTTCCTGTTCGAGTCGAACAGCACCTCGCGGATCCTGCCGTTGGCGCGGTCCAGCTTGTCTTTCTCAAGGCCGGCCTTCGCGCCCAGCACAAGGAGGGCTATCTCTGTCGGGTCGCCCATCCCGCCGCCGGCAAGGGCGGCATTGTTGCAAAGAACGCCCGCGTTCACCAGCCTGTCAAGCCCCGGGACTGCCTGCAGTTTCACGGCCTTCCCGCCCTCCGTGATGCCGCCAACAGGCGAATACCCTGAGCCCTCGACCCCGAAATCCCGGCCGTCGAAGTAGATGCCCTTGACAGTCATCTCGTTCCTCGTGAACGTCCCGGTCTTGTCGCTGCAGATGACGTCGCAGCTGCCAAGCGTCTCGACCGCCGGGAGCCTCCTGACTATGGCGTTCTTCTTCGCCATCCTCTGGGTCCCCAGCGCGAGCGCCATAGTCACGACCGCCGGAAGCCCCTCCGGTATGGCGGCAACTGCGAGGGACACGGCCGCCAAAAACATGAACGTCGCGTGTTCCGGCTCCCAGCCGACGCGCAGCATCCCGACGGCGAAGACGACGGCGCATATCACAAGTATCAGCATCCCAAGCTGCTTGCCGACAGTCTCAAGCTTCTTTTGCAGCGGGGTCTCCTCCTTTTCGGTCTCCTGGACGAGCGCTGCTATCTTGCCGAGCTCGGTCCCCATCCCCGTAGAAGTCACGACCGCGCGGCCCTTGCCATATACTATAACCGTGCCCGAATACGCCATGTTCGCCCGGTCGGCCAAAGCAGTTCCCGGTTTTAGGATGTCCACTGTTTTCTCCACGGGCAGGGACTCCCCGGTCAGCGCCGCTTCGTCCACCCTTATCTCCAGGGACTCAAGCAGCCGGGCATCCGCTGGGACCTTGTCCCCCGCCTCTAGCAGCAGGATGTCGCCGGGCACTATCTCCAGCGAACTGATCTTGGCCTCCTTCCCGCCGCGCACCACGCGCGCGGTCGCGGACACCATGCGCTTTAGCGCCTCCAGCGACTTCTCGGCGCGGTACTCCTGCGTGAACCCCATGGCGGCGTTGAGGGCCACTATCACCGCGATGACTGCGGCGTCCGTCACTTCCCCCATCGCAAAAGAGACCAGCGTCGCCGCTATAAGGACGATTATCAGAAAGCTCTTGAACTGCCCGAGGAAAAGCCCCAGCATCGAGACCCCCCTCCCCTTTACGAGCTCGTTCGGGCCGCTCCGCTCAAGCCTCGTCGAGGCCTCTTCGGGCGAAAGCCCGGAGTCTTTGGTGTTCAGCAGGCCGAGGGCTTCGCTGCCGCCCATGCTGTGGAATTCCGGACTGCCGGCGCTCGGCGGTTTTGGCATGATACTTTTAAGGCTCGGGTTATGTAAAGTTAAGGTAGTTTTAAGGCTCGGGTTATGTAAAGTTAAGGCTTTGGCCGGGCAAAGCCCTTTGGCTGCGCGGGCCCAAGCGCGTTGCGCTGCACCCCAAGCTTTTTATACCTCCCCACGTTACCTTCACGGGACGTCCGCAGTTCGTTCCTGGACCCCCAACACAGCGATTAGTTTAACGAATTCTCTGCGGGCGCCCCGTTAAACAAACCGGCTGGCGGCGGCCCTGGGGATTTAATGCCCCTTAGGCGGCTTTAAATATGCTTTTTAGCATATACTCTCAAAATATTACCGAAGAATTGGAGGTGGCGTAATTCTGTCCTCATTTCCGGGGTAGATTACATTATCAAAAAATGGCACAGAGGAACAGGGGCAAGCGCGGCGGGCACTCCCGGCAGCAGCTTAGCAAGCACAGGGAGAAGACCACAGTCGAGCAGCTCCTAACGAAGTTCAAGGTGGGGGATGTCGTGGTGATAGACATAGACTCGTCCGTGCAGGACGCCATGCCGCACCCGAGGAACCAGGGGAAGCAGGGAGAGGTAAAAGCAGTGCGCGGCGGATGTTACGAAGTCGCGATAAAAGACGGCGGCAAGACAAAGATCGTAGTCACAAGTCCCGCTCACCTAAAGAAGGCAAAATGAACGCTAAGGAGTTCTATTCCGAGGAGCCGGTCACCATTTCCGAGGTGAAGAAGCTCTTAACGGACATCTCAAAGGAGAAGGAGCTCGAATACGTCCAGAAGAAGGCCCTTGAGCATGCCCAGCTGGCTGCGAAGGTGTCTGTCAAGGACGCCACCGAGATGGTTAACGAGATAACGGCGCTTGGGCACAACAAGGAGAAGGCCATCGAGATAGTCAACGCGATGCCTGCCAGCAGGGACGAGCTGAGGGCGTTCTTCTCGAAAGAGCGAAAGCAGCCCGAGACCGAGGACATAGACAAGATCCTCGATGTCCTGGCAAAGCGCAAGTGAGGCGCCGCATGCGATGCGGAGCCGCTACCGATGCCGGATAGATACGGGCTAACAACAGATAACTACTAGATAATGGAAGCTGATAGGCACGACAGGGACCCCGCGAGGCACGACAGGGGAGACCCCGAACGCAGGGAGGAGAAGATAAGGGAGGAGAACGCGATAGTCTTAGACTACCTCCCGGAAGGAATAACCTCGCTCCCGGTCTACAAGCGCTATCCCGTAGCGCAGACCCTCGGCACCAAGTACTTCGTCCTTCTGGAAGTCACGCCGAAGCAGGGCGTGAACTTTGCAGCCAGGGAGCACGTCTATGTCGGCGACGGCGAGAGGGACAAGGTGCGGACCATCAAAAAGAGGCTCAGGTACGACGAATTGACATCCACCGCCAAGAACGAGGTCCCGGACATAGTCGAGGAGCTAGTGGCCGCAAACGAGCAGCATTTCGTCGACTTCTTCAACAAGGCGACCGCCATCAGCTTGAAGCACCACCAGTTAGAGCTCCTGCCGAAAGTGGGGAAGAAGCACTTGTACAAAATACTCGAAGAAAGGGACGTAGAGCCCTTCAAGGCATTCAAGGACATAGACGAGCGCGTAAAGGGCATGCCGAATTCCAAGAAACTCATAATCAGCCGGATAATGGAAGAGATAGAGGGCGAAGTGGACCACCGCCTTTTCGTCCCGGAGTTCGGCAAGGAAAGGTAAGGCCGCGCGGATTGGCCGGGCTGCCGGCATCTAATCCAGCACTGCCGGCATCGCAATTAATATAGCACTACCCATAACACAATTGGGAAACAACTCCAGATTAACCTACAAAATAAACTAACCTACAAAATGGACTTCTCCGGCGCATACACGGCGATAGTCACCCCGTTCGACGAGAGCGGCGAGATAGACGAAGAGGGGCTCAGGAAGAACATAAAGGCGCAGATGAAGGACGGCATCGACGGGATAATACCCGTGGGCACCACTGGCGAGTCGCCGACCCTGACGCCTGAAGAGCACGAGCATGTAATTGACATCGCGGTCGAGGTCGCGAACGGGAAGATAAAAGTAATAGCCGGGACCGGCTCAAACAGCACGCAAGAAGCTATACACTACACCGAGTACGCGAAGGAGGCTGGCGCAGATGCGGTCCTTCTAGTGTCCCCTTACTACAACAAGCCGACCCCCGAAGGCATGTACCAGCACTTCAAGGCGATAGCCGAGGCGGTCGAGATCCCGCAGATACTCTACAACGTCCCGGGCAGGACGGGGAAGAATGTGGATGCGGACACCACCCTGCGCCTGAGCAAGGTCAAGAACATCGTCGGCATAAAGGAGGCCAGCTGCGACCTCGAGCAGATAATGAAGATACTGCGCGACGCCCCGAAGGGCTTCACGGTCCTTTCAGGCGAGGACAGCTTCACGTTCGCGATGATGGCACTCGGCGCGAAGGGCGTGATATCCGTCGCGTCGAACGTGGCCCCAAAGGGCGTCGCCGACATGGTGCACAAGTACCAGGAAGGGGACCTAAAGGCATCGCGGGATTTACACTACAAGCACTACGACCTGTTCAAGGTCATCTTCGTAGAGTCGAACCCCGGCCCGATAAAGGCCGCTATGGAGATGATGGGCCTGCCGTCGGGAAAGCCGAGGCTCCCGCTGGTTGAACCAACCGCCGAGAGCAAGGCGAAGATAAGGAAGGTCCTCGAGCAGCTAAAGCTGCTCTAATCGCTGAAACTGCTCTAACGGAGTTTCCCCCCGTCGCGTTATTGCTCTTCCTTACTTTTTTTATCCCTACTGATAATAGCGTAGCACATAGCAGCGTTAAAACATTTGCCATAACATCCACTAACATGGTCTCAATAGCGGTTTGCGGGGCATGCGGCCGGATGGCCGGGCAGGTCATAAGGCGGGCAACGGAGGACAAAGGCATAAAGATAGTATCAGCCATAGACGCGCCCGGGAACCCGGACATCGGGAAGGACATAGGAGAGGTCTTGGGGATAAACAGGGCGGGCGTTACAGTAGCCAGCGCCGACAAGCTCGAAGCGGAACTAAAGTCCAAGAAACCGCAGCTCCTTGTCGATTTCACGAACCCTGAGGCATGCCTAAAGAACGTTAGGATAGCCACAGCTAATAAGATAGGCGTGATAGTCGGGACTACGGGATTGAACGACGCCCAGCTGGCCGAGATAAGATCCTTAGCGAAGAAGGCGGGCGTGCCCGGCATGATCTCCTCGAATTTCTCAATCGGCATGAACGTGCTCTTCAAGGCCGCCGCCGATGCAGCTCGGGCCCTTTCCGGCTACGACATCGAGATAATCGAGGCGCACCATAACAAGAAGAAGGACGCGCCCTCGGGGACTGCGATGACCCTGGCGAAGCTTATGGAGGCATCGCTCGGCCGCGACCTGCAGAAAGACGCGGTCTACGGCAGGCAGGGGATGGTCGGCGAGAGGAAGGCCGGGGAGATAGGCATACACGCGATTCGCGCAGGCGACATAGCCGGCGAGCACACGGTCCTCTTCGGGGCAACGGGCGAGAGGCTCGAGCTAAAATACATGGCCCACTCGCGGGACGCTTTCGCCCTAGGATGCGTCAGGGCCATAACATGGATGGGCAGGCAAAAGCCCGGGATGTACGAGATGTTCGACGTATTGGGGCTGAAGTAGCTCCAGATTATCCGCCTAAAGACTCCCACGATACCGATACCTCGCTAATATGGAAATCAACTACTCGGATAACCTAAAGAAGATACCGCCTTACGCGTTCGCCGAGATATCGAAGAAGAAGAAGGCGATGGCAGCCCAGGGCATAAACTTAGTCGACCTGGGCATCGGCGACCCGGACCTCCCCACCCCCAAGGACATCCGCGACGCCATGAAGAAGGCGGTCGACGACCCGGCCACCCACAGGTACCCGATGGACGCGGGGAGGAAGGATTTCCGCGATGCTTGGGCCGCGTGGTGCAAGAGGCGATTCGGCATACGCATAGAGGCGGACCAAGTACAGGCGCTGATGGGGTCTAAGGAGGGATTATGCAACTTAGCTCGCGCATTTGTCAACCCCGGCGACAGGGTACTAGTCCCCGACCCCGGTTACCCGGGCTACGCGAACGGGGCCACGCTCCTGACCGGCGGGATACCAGTCAAGATGCCGCTCCTTGAGGAGAACGGGTTCATGATAGACCTCTCCGCCATCGACCGGAAGGCGGCTAAAGAAGCTAAGCTGATGTACATCAACTACCCGAACAACCCGACTGGTGCAGTCGCGGACAAGAAGTTCTACAAAGAAGTCGTCGACTTCGCCGCCGACAACGGGATAATCGTGGCTAGCGACAACCCCTACAGCGAGATCACATTCGACGGCTGCAAGGCGCCCTCTATATTCGAGGTGAAGGGGGCGATGGAGGTGGCGATAGAGCTTCACTCCTTTTCAAAGACCTACAATATGACCGGCTGGAGGCTCGGGGCCGCATACGGCAATCCCGAGATAGTCGCCGGGTTGTCAAAGGTCAAGGAGAATATCGACTCGGGCGTATTTGAGGCCGTGCAGGTCGCGGGCATATACGCCCTTGAGCACTACAAGGAGGCTCCCGCCCTTCCCGAATACAACACCCGCATGGATGCCATAGTCGCGGCCTTCAACGAGATCGGGATACCGGTCAAGAAGCCCAAGGGCACGTTCTACCTCTGGGGCCGGGTGCCCGGTGGTGAAACATCGACCGGCTTTGTCAACCGGGTCTTGGAAAAGGCGCACGTAGTCCTGACCCCGGGAACCGCTTTTGGCCAATATGGAGAAGGTTATTTCCGGGCGTCTATAACCTCTTCGACCGACAAGATAAAAGAGGCCGCAAGAAGGCTGGAGAATCTGGTGTAGGGTGCGAATCTAACAGGCGTAAATCAAAGCAATAACCAAGATGGCAAGCAACGACAGCGCATACGTGGAGCCGAAGGATTTTGACAAACGCAGCTGGGTAAAGGCCCCGCTGGAGAACAGGAAGAACGTCTTATACATCGGCGGCTGCAGCGCTCTCGAGCTCGCCGAGAATTACGGGACGCCTGTTTATGTCACCGACGAGGACCGCATCCGCGACAACTACCGCAGGCTGAAGGCTGCTTTCACAAAAGTCTACCCGAAGACGAGGATACACTACGCCATAAAGTGCAACAACAACATGAGCATAGTCAGGGTGCTCGCGGACGAGGGCGCGTGCTTCGATTGTTCCTCCCCATATGAGATACAGATGGCGCAAAAAGTGGGCGCCACCCCCGACAAGATACTCTACACGGGCAACAACCACTCGGACTGGGAGCTCAAGTTCGCTGTCGACAACAAGATAAAGCTGAACCTGGATGACATCTCACAGCTCGACCGCGTCGTAAAATACGGCAAGACGCCGCTCATCTCGTTTCGAGTCAACCCCGCCATCGAGGGCGGCTACCACAAGGAGCTGCACTTCGGCTCAAAAGACAGCAAGTTCGGGGTCATAGAGCGGGACATAGTCGCCGCCTACCAGAAGGCCAAGGATTACGGCTTCAAGAACTTCGGGATACACATGATGGCGGGCTCCGGGGTCCTTGACACCGCTTTTTTCAAAAACGTGGCCGAGAAGATGATGTCCCTTGTGGACACCATACAGAGGGAGGTCGGGATAAAGTTCGACTTCATAGACCTCGGCGGCGGTTTTGGGGTGCCGTATAAGCCCACGGACAAGGCCCTTGACATCGAGGCCGCGGCGGCAGGCGTTGCCGCAGTGCTCAAGAAGCACGGCTACGACGGGGACCTTTACCTAGAACCAGGCAGGTACATAGTCTGTGATTCAACAATCCTCCTGACCAAGGTCAACACGGTAAAAGACGCCTACAAGAAGTTCGTGGGGACGGATTCGGGCTTTCACGTCCTGGCAAGGCCCTTCATCTACGGCGCATACCACCCGATACTCGTCGCCAACCGGCTCGACGCCAAGGATGAAGAGACTTACGACGTCGTGGGCGTCGTTTGTGAATCGGGCGACATAATGGCAAAGGACCGCAGGCTCCCGAAGATGCGCGAGGGCGACATGCTCGCCATACTCAATGCCGGGGCTTACGGCTTTTCCATGAGCTCGCAGTACAACTCGAGGCCGAGGGTGGCCGAGGCCATGGTCTCCAAGGGCAAGTCCCGTGTCATAAGGGAGCGGGAGACCCTTGAGGACCTCTTGAGGAACCAGAAGTATTAGGCCAATAGTTTCAGCCTAGCGCCCTAGGTTTCGCCTTCGACTCATTCTCTTGTTTTTATACCCTATCCTCCTATATTTTACAGTTGTAAAACAAAGCGGCAAACCGCATCACAACAATCAAAATGACCGGCAAGATCAAGGTCGCCATAATCGGCGTCGGGAACTGCGCATCATCGCTGGTGCAGGGGATAGAGTACTATAAGGATGTCGGCGCCACTGATGAGGTAGTCCCCGGCCTGATGCACAACGTGCTCGGCGGCTACAAGATAAGCGACATAAAGTTCGTTTCGGCCATAGATGTGGACCGTAGAAAGGTCGGCACCGACCTGAGCGAGGCCGTTTTTGCGCCTCCGAACTGCACCGCAAAGTTCAGCAAGGTGCCCCGCTGGGACGTTGAGGTTAAGAAAGGCCCCGTCCTTGACGGCGTCGGGGAGACTGTCCAAGATTCGTTCCTCGTCGACCCAAAGCAGACACCCATAGATGTCAAGAAGGAGCTTGAGGACAGCGGCGCTGAGATATGCGTGGGCTACCTCCCCGTAGGCTCAGAGGACGCCGTCAGGTTCTACGCCAAGGAGTGCATGGACGCAGGCGTCGCGTTCATCAACGCGATACCCGTGTTCATCCAGGACGAGAAGGCGCTAATAGCCGACTTTGAGAAAAAGGGCCTTCCGGTAGTCGGCAGCGACATAAAGTCGCAGGTCGGGGCAACGATAGTGCACCGGGTATTAACGAAGCTATTCGTCGACCGCGGCCAGCCGCTCATGCACACCTACCAGCTGAACGTCGGCGGCAACACCGACTTCAAGAACATGCTCATGCGCTCAAGGCTAAAAAGCAAGAAGATATCTAAGACGAATTCGGTCCAGTCGCAGCTGCCCCAGAGGCTGCCCGACGAGGACATCTACGTAGGCCCCTCGGACTGGGTCCCGTGGCTCAAGGACAACAAGGTATGCTTCATCCGGATGGAGGCCAAGCAGTTCGGCGACGTGCCGATGAACCTGGAGCTGCGGCTTTCAGTCGAAGACTCGCCGAATTCAGCGGGCGTGATGGTCGACGCCATAAGGTGCGCGAAGCTCGGGCTTGACAGGGGCGTAGGCGGCATGCTGCTATCCCCCTCGGCATATTTCATGAAGACGCCCCCGATACAATACCCGGACACCCTGGCCAAGCAGATGGTCGAGGAATTTATAAGGGGAGAACGTGAAAGATAGGCGGAGGAAGGCTTGAGCGCGATTGGTGCAAGCGCGCCTAAGTATTCTTTTTAGTTCAAAATGATCAAGTCTCAGAACAAGGGCGGGGATGTCAGCGTAGCGATAGGCATCATTTTCTCAAAACTGGGCCTCAGCCCGAACGACTGGACGGCATTGTCCCTGGTGCCTGCAATATTCGGTTTTGTATCCCTGGTCTACGGCCACCTGCTTCTTGCAGCCGGGCTGTTCATACTCTCGGGCCTATTTGACGCCATAGACGGCGCGGTCGCCCGCGTGACCGGCTCTGCAACAAACCTTGGCGCGTTCCTCGACGGCATAGTCGACAGGTACGTCGAGATGTTCCTCTATATGGGCTTGCTCGTATTCGTGATGGCGAGCCAGATAGTAGAATTCCTGATACCCCACTACTACTGGTTCGCGATACTCATATCGGGCGCTCTTCTGCCAACTTTTGTCAGGGCATACGCCGACCACAGGGGCGTAGTGACCGAGGCAGAGGACCACCGCAGGATGGGGGGCATTTTGGAGCGGGCTGAGCGGCTGGGCCTCATCTTCGCGGGCATGATACTCGGCTACTTCAACACGGCGTTCCTCATCTACATGGTGGCCGTCACAGGCGTACTCTCGCATGTGACCGCGATACAGCGGATAGCCTATGTAGTCGAAGTCGCCCACAGGAAGGGCAGGGCGTGAGGCTGGACGGGCATCCGCCCGGCAGCGGCACTGCAACCCTATCTCAGTTCTTGTTCGCCCTGGAGACCGCAATCTTGATGCCTACGCCCAGGGCTGCCAGCGGCACGATGACAAGCAGCAGGTTGAACACGTCCTGGGGCAGGCCAAACGGCCCGGTTTTGGGCCCAGAGGCGTTCCCGCCCTGCAAGCCCGTGCCCTGCCCGCTAGTGTTCTGCACGGTTGGCGTGCCGTTCGGGTTGCTGTCGTTTGCCATAGTATCGTTTGTGCCCGACAGGTTGACCGGCTGGCGTATGGCCTGCACCCTAAGCACCCTTACCCCGATTTCATCCTCAGCTTTCCCTCGCGAGTCGTTGACTATGAGTTTGGCCAGCGCCAGCTCCTGCGTTGGAACCAGGGTGATGTCGAATTCGTGGGTCTTATTGTAATCCAGGTCTGCGCAGCCGCTTGCGTTATACCCAATGCCCTCGACAAAGGCGCAAACCCCGGTGAGGCTGGCAAGGCCGTTGTTCCTAACAAGGACCTTGACCACCATCCCGGCATCCGGCACGCGCAGCTCCGCGTTCTCCAGGGGCGAAAGAATGTCTAGCTTGTTTGGCAGCATCTGCTCGACCAGCCTTAATGTGATGCTCTCAGTGTCGAACGCCCTGCCGTCGGCGTCAGCCGCCGTTATCCTGAACGACTTGCCCGAGGACACGTTATTGCACGTTATCGAATAGCTTGCAGTCTTCCCCGGGGCGATGGATTGGGGATTGCTCGCGGTGCACGACAGCCCTGCGCTCAGCCTCTCAAACGTTATTGCGACGCCCGCAAGGCTGGCGCCGCCGTAGTTCCTCACTGCGACGCTTATCTTTGCGCTCCCTTTCTCCGGGATGCCCACGAGCGAGATCTCGCCTTTTGGGCTCTCTATCTTGAGCTCGGCTTTCGGCGGCAGGAACACTATGTTGATATGGTCCCCGTCCGTGCCGTTGGGGCCGCTGCCATAAGCGGTTATCCGTGCGTCGGTTTCTTCCCCTACAAGCCCGGTCACCCTTAGGAGTATGCTTCGCACGTCCCCCGGATTGAGCTTGGCAATGCTGTTGGCCGAATACGCAAACCCGGCAATGTCCAAGGATACGCGGACCTCCTCTGCGTAGTCAAGCCCGTTGTTCTTTATTTTGATTGTTATCTCCAGCGACCCGGTAGTTACGTATTCATGGCCGTTGTCCGGCGATATTATCTCAAGGTTCGCTTCTGCCTGAGCGGTTGGGGCCACAGCCAGCAGGGCTGCAAGCGCCGCCAGCGCGATAAGGGTTTTTTCTGCCACGGGAGTTTATCCTTACGGATTAAATAAAACGGAGGGGGAACGATGGGAAGTCACACCCTCACCTGAACTTCCTGAAGAACCCGTATTCGCCCAGCTTCTTTTGGCTGGGCTTTGCGCGCGAGTAGTACGGGTAGCCGCTAAGCTCGCTGACCGCGTCGTCGGTGTCGTCCCTCCACCTGCCCGGCTTATCGCCCTCCCTGGGCTCCCTTGTTATTATCCCCTTCTCATAGGCGCGCTTAATCGCCACCTCGCGCTCAAGCGCCTTTTTAGTATCCGTATGTATCCCGATAAGCGCAGGGCTCCTGAACCTGAGGCTCTCGGCTATGCTGGCCGCAACAGCCCGCGTATCCGTCTCATCCCCCGCTTCAGGCCCCTCACCGCCGCCGATCTCGGGTATGTCCAGCTCTTCCGCAGTCCTCTCCATCTCCGCCACAGCGGCCGCGCTTGGGGCGTCGTTCGCATCGTCTGCAAGAAGCCCGCTGATAGGCAGCATCTCGGCGTCAACTTGCTTGGCCTCCTCGACCGACAGGCTTTCCTCTGCCGGCTCGAGCCCGGTGTATTGGCATGCCGCCTCCACGGCTTCGATCTTCGGGATGAGGTCCAGCTCGGGTATGCCGGTTGGGCCGCTGCCGGTAAAATCGCCCTCCCGAGCCGCGGGCGTGACTTCGCCGGGCACCCCCTCAGGCTCACCATCCATAAATGTTTCCGGGGCCTCTGCGGCATTGCCGCCGCTTCTTGCCGCCCAGCCATCGCCGCCCTGTCCGGCAGCATCAGCACCCCCATCGCCCGGCGCATCTTCAGGTTCCTCGTCCCGCGCCCCCCCTTCCCATGCCTCCGGCAGGCTGTCTGTGGGCAGGATGAGCGCCATGCTGGCGTTGTTAGAATCCGACTGCACTCCAACCCACTTCATCCCGTCCGCGCCGGTGGCGGCGGAAATCCTTCCAGTCGCGTCCCGCATCTCGGGTATCCCCAGCTCCGGGCCGGATGCCAGCACAAGGGCGCTGCCCTTGCCGCGCTCGGCCTCGGCGGCGGCATCGAGCGCATATTGCATAGCCTCGCCGTGGTCCGCCCCCCTGCCGGCTGCAAGGCGGAAGAACCTGCCCCTGAAGAAATTGCGCAGCTCCTCCCTGTTAGCGTAGATATACCCTGCGCCGGACAGCGATGCGAAAAGCAGGCGCACCGCGTCGGCAACAGCATCGGCATGATTGCCATGGCCGCAGGCGGCTATTATCCCGCCGCCCCTGCCGCCTAAGCTTCCAAGGGCCGTCCGCACTGTTTCGGCCGTTTCAGCATCAGCCGGGCAGCCGGACTGTATTATGAGCGTGAAGAGCCCATTGCTTTCGCACAGCCCTGCAACGAGCCCGCCTATGCGGGCGTCGCTCTTGCTTGCAAAGCCCGCGATGACGGCCATCTCAACGCCGGACAGCGCGGAGTCGAGCTCCTGAAAGACGCTGGGCAGGAGCCCTCTCGCCTCATCGACATCCCCGCGAAGCGCGCCCGGGTCCCGAATAATTATCCTCTTTATGTCATCGTCGAGCGACCAGATGGCGTCCTCGTCGGTGCTTAAGGCTATTAATTCTACGTTAGCGGCAGAGTGCAGCCGCTGCAGGACCTCCAGGCCTGAGCCGCCTAGGCCGATTACCACGGCCTTAGCCCCGTGTGCCATTATCAGCTTTAAATGTGCTTGGCTCCGCCCCACGCTCCGCTAGCCTGACTAAATTAGGCTATTCGGGATAAAAACGGTGCCTGCCCACGCCGTCTGCGGAATCATGCGCCTGCAGACCTATGCCGCCTGCAGACTTATGCCGCTTGCGGGCATATCCGTATTTGCGCTCCCCCTACGCGTAGCTCGGCTCCCTGAGCTGCTTGGAGCCGCTCATGTAGCTCACATACCTCTCGTAGGCCTTGACATCCCCTTCGCTCACGGACGGGCGGACCTTGCCAATGGCGGCGTCGAAGTTCTTCTGGGTGACCTTCTTTGACTCGGAATCCATCGCGGCATAAGCGGCCTCCCTGCACACGGCCTCGATGTCGGCCCCGCTGTACCCCTCGGTCGCACTCACCAGCCCCTTCAGGTCAACTTTCTCCAGCGGCATGCTTCTCGTGTGGACCTTGAGTATCTCCAGCCGCGCGCCGGCGTCCGGCGGCGTGACGAGTATTATCTTGTCGAACCTTCCGGGCCTCATCAGCGCGGGGTCTACCAGGTCCGGGCGGTTCGTCGCCGCAAGGACTATTACATTCTCCAGCTTCTCTATCCCGTCCATCTCGGTCAGGAGCTGGTTCAGGACGCGGTCTGAGACGCGCGAGCCATCATTGCCCCTCGGGCTTGCAATAGCGTCTATCTCGTCGAAGAATATTATGCACGGGCTCACCTGCCTCGCCTTCTTGAATATGTTCCTCACGGCGCGCTCGCTCTCCCCGACCCACATGCTGAGGACTTCGGGCCCGCGCACGCTGATGAAGTTGCATTCGCTCTCGCCCGCCACCGCCCTTGCAAGCAGCGTCTTGCCACAACCGGGCGGCCCGTAGAGCAGGACGCCCCTTGGGGGGGTTATGCCGAACCTCTTGAAGCTTTCCGGGTCTTTAATCGGCTTCTCGACGATTTTCTTCAGCTCCTCCTTCACGATGGTGAGGCCGCCTATGTTGTCCCACTTGGTCGCAGGCATCTCTACAAGCACTTCCCTCATAGCAGAAGGTTCTACGGTCTTTAGCGCCTCCTTGAAGTCCTCGTCGCGGACGACCAGCTTTTCCAGCACTTCCTCTGAGATCTCATCCTTCTCAAGGTCTATCTTCGGAAGGCTCTTCCTCAGGACGTTGAAGGCCGCCTCCTTGACGAGGGCCGAGAGGTCCGCGCCGACAAACCCGTGGGTGACCGCGGCTATCTCGCTGAGTTTGAAATCCTTGTCAAGCGGCATGCTCCGGGTGTGTATCTGCAGTATCTCCTCCCTCCCGTTCCTGTCCGGCACGCCTATCTGTATCTCCCTGTCAAACCTTCCCGGCCTGCGCAGCGCCATGTCAAGGTCTTCCTCCCTGTTCGTCGCGCCGATGACAATGACGTTGCCCCTCGACTCCAGCCCGTCCATCAAAGTCAGCAGCTGGGCGACTATCCTCTTCTCCACTTCGCCCTGCACCTCGGACCTCTTCGGCGCGATGGCGTCTATCTCGTCGATGAATATGATGGCCGGCGCCTTCTCCGCGGCCTCGTTGAACGCCTTTCTCAGGTTTTCCTCGCTCTGCCCGTACCACTTGCTTACTATCTCCGGCCCGTTCAGGACTGCGAAGTGTGCGTTGACCTCGCTTGCCACGGCCTTTGCCAGCAGGGTCTTGCCCGTGCCCGGCGGGCCGTAAAGGAGAACCCCCTTAGGCGGCTCTATCCCCAGCTTCTTGAACAGCTCCGGGTGCTTCAGCGGGAGCTCCACCATCTCCCTTATCTTGAGTATCTCGTGCCCGAGGCCGCCGATGTCCTCGTAGGTTATCTTCGGCATCTTCTTCTCGGACACCACGGGCTTTGACTGCACCCCTATCTGGGTGATATCGCATATGGAGACGATGCCCCCCGGGGACGTCTTTGTGACTATGAAGGGTATGGACGACCCTAATACCCCGACGACTATCCTGTCGCCCTCTATCAGCACCCTGCCAAGCAGGCGGTGCTTGAGGTATTGGTTGAAATTCCCTGATATCCTGACTTGTTCGGTGGGGGCGAACTCGACGGTTTGCGCATCTTTCGGCGTCGCCTTTCTCAGCATGACGCTGTCGCCCATCGATGCGTTGCAGTTGTATCGGGTGAAGCCGTCCATCCGGACCATGCCCTGGCCCTCGTCCTGCGGGTGGCTGCGCCAGATGATGGCGACAGTCTGCTTGTTGTTGTTGCCGAGCATCTCCACGACGCCGCCGCTCGACAGCTCAAGCTCTTCCATCGCCTTGCTGTCGACGCGGACTATGCCTCTGCCTACGTCGTTCCTGAAAGCCTCTGCGACCTTGAGCTTTATGCCTGTAGACGCCATTTCAATCAGACCCGTCGGACCAAGCCGATGGGTACCCCCAAGCAAGATGCCTTAGGGCCAATATTCGCACCGGAAAGTATAAAAGCCGGGAGTATTAAAGGCGCTGGGCTGTGAGATGCCGTGTGCAGGCATTTGCTAAACAGCCCCTCTAAAACCAAACGTCTTTTATCTCCAATGCTTCAAATCTCCTCATGGACGGGGTGTTCGAGTTCGCGGACCTGACAGCTTTCACTCCGAAGACGATAACCCAGCTCTACGGCGAGCCGGCCAGCGGGAAGAGCAACCTTTGCATGTTGGCCGCCGCCGACGTTGCCCGCTCCGGGAAGACTGTGGTCTTCATAGACACCGAGGGCTCGTTCTCTTTGCCCCGCTTCAGGCAGGTCGCGGGCCACGAGGCGCAGGAGCTGCTAAAGCGGATAATCATCGCCGAGCCGACCGACTTTGACGAGCAGAAGATAGCGGTCAACAAGATCGAGGACCTTGTGGCCTCAAGGCACGGGAGCGAGGCGCCAGTGGGGCTCATAGTAGTCGACTCATTAGTCTCCCTCTACCGCCTTGAGATGGGGCTTGCCGAGGCCGCGGAGGCAAACAAGGAGCTCTCCCGCCAGATGGGCAAGCTCATGTCCGTCGCGACAAAGCACGACATACCCGTCGTCATCACAAACCAGGTATATTCCGCGTTCTCCCGAGAGCACGGCGACGAGGCTAAGCTGCTGCTTCCAGTGGGCGGCGACGTATTGAAATACTGGGCAAAGGTCGTCATCAACGTGCGCAAGGCCGGTGAATACCGCGTAGCCGAGGTCATACGCCACGTCGCAAAGCCGGAAGGCGGCAAGATAAGGTTTCGGATAACCCAGTTCGGCATAAAGGACGAAGGCTCGCTGCAGGCGATGGGCAAGCAGACGCCCCCGCAGGATGCTTGACGGACCGTTATACGGGGGACAGATGAAGGCATTGCTCATAATAGCCCCAGACCGCTTCAGGGATGAGGAGTACTTCCATACGAAGGAGGAGCTGGAGAACGCGGGGATAGAAGTAGTCACTGCGAGCAAGTCCGCCGGGGCGTGCAGGGGCATGCTCGGCGGGACGGCGAAGGCGGATATTGCACTAAAGGACGCAAAAGCGGAAAACTACGGATGCATCGCATTCATCGGCGGAGGAGGCTCTTCCATTTTCTTCAACGACAAGCCCGCCCTCGATTTGGCGAAAAAGGCCTACGAGGCTGGCAAGGTCGCGGCGGCGATATGCATAGCCCCCATAGTCCTTGCGAACGCCGGCCTGCTCAAGGGCAAGAAAGCCACTATATTCCCCGGCGAAGAGGGGGGCATCACCTGCAAGGGCTGCGACTACACCGGCGAACCGCTGACCGTGGACGGAAGGCTGATAACCGCCGACGGCCCAAGATCCGCGCGCGCATTCGGCAAGGCGCTCGCGAAGGCGATGACGTAGCGGCCTGCGTTTATCTACCAACACCACCATGACACAAATCCCGGAAGGCTTCAAGAAAATACGCGACAAGGTTTGGAGAAAGCCTCTAGCTAGGGATGATAACCGGAAGGTGCAAATCGATATCCTCAGGATAGAGCCCGGCCTCGTCGACCCGCCCCACTGGCACGACGACTGGGAGTGGGTGTATATCCTTGAGGGAAGCCTTGAGGACGAGAAAGGGATACACCGAAAGGGCGACTTCGTCGTCAACGGCAAGGACACCCGCCACGAGCCGAGGAGCAAGGAGGGGTGCACCGCGGTGATAGTGTGGTGCGGGAGCGTCAGGGGGGAGCCGTAGGACGGGCAGCTTCCCGGCCGCTCCTGACCCTCATCTTCACATACTTCTTAAGCGAGAGCGTGAGCGCGTGCCAGTCCCTGTGCTTATATTCCTCCAGAGGCAGGCCCACAGACTTCCTCAAGACTGCGGACATGCAGTCCCCTATCGATGCGCCGCCGCGGTTTGTGGGGTTCATCTGGTAGAACCACCACTCATATTCGGCAGCGGCGGAGAGCTTTCCACGCGGCGTCTTCGCCGCGTGTGCTCGCTTCCACACCCTCTTCAGGTGCGACATCACCGCCGGGTGGTCCTCAGGGTATATATGGCCTATCTGCACTTGGTTTAATCTAATAGCATTCCTGATGATGATGTTGGTCTTTATCTTCCTGCCGCCGGGCAGGACGTGCACCCTGTGGTCGATGACGTTGCCCATCGGGCCCTTTTTCGCTCTCCTGCTTTGCGGCAGCCTTTTTTCCGCAAGGGCATGCAGCCCCTTATATGGGTAGTCCCAGTCAAAGACGCTTATCGCTACCTTCGGATGGTACGCGGCGTTCTTTGAGTAGTGGGGGGACATGGACATGAGGTCTAAGACCCTTTCATCTTTGGCCTTTTTGGCGACCGCCCTTCGCGCATTTGCTATCCTAGAAAGCACTTGGTCGTGGTTGCCAGCGGTGGGCTTCGCGCCCATCACGGCGCTGGCCATCTTCTTCTTGAAGACCTCGGGATGATCGAACTCCACGTTTGGCCAGCATATCATCCGCTCGACTCTTTCACGGGTGTAGTGTTCGGCGGGCATGCGCTGCATGTTTATCCCTCCAGCCTGAACCTCTTCTGGGCGAAGCCCTTGTCCAGGCTGAGGATGAATGCTCCCGACTTAGGCCCCCTCTCGGCATCGAGGAGGACGTTGTAGACAGCTTTGAACATCTCAGGCGGTTTTAACCCGAGTTCATTAGCTATCTTGAATATCTCCTTTGCAAACACCTGCCTCTCCCAGTCCCTGTCAAGGAGGTCGGCAATCCTTGAGAGTGCTTCTTTCTGTTTGGCGCTCAGTGCCTCCGCACTCTTTGGTATCTTCTCTTGCAAAGTCAGCTTCTCCCCGTGCTCGGAAGCCCACTTCCCGGCGAGCGGCAGGAGTTGCGCATTCCTGCCACCGGTTTCATAACCGAGCCTCTTGAGTATCCCATCCGCCCTTTTCTTGTCGCCCATGGAGAGCTGGGAGACCATCGCGGCTATACTATACGGCATCCGCTCTACATACTCCCCGGCCGGCTTTCTTGTGAGTACCATCTCATAGAGCCTCTTTATGTGCGCCTCTTCCTTCTCGTCTTTGGCCTTCTCGACCCTGTAATACACGCGCTCCATCTGGTCGAGCTCGTCCATCAGGAGCGGCACCTCGTCCCACTTGAAGTCGCGGGCCTTCGTTATTCGTTTAAGGAACAGTAATCTCAGCCCTTCCGCAGGCGCCACCGCCAGCCAATCTCTTGGGAAAACGACGTTCCCCACGGACGCCGACATCTTCCCGCCGCCGCCTATCGTGATGTGCTCGTAGAATATCGGGGTCGTCGCGGGGTAATCAAACACCTTTTCACAAATGTGCGCATTCACGAAGAAAGCCGAATTCGGCACTATATACTCCTTCCCCGCGCCCTCGCCGACGACGTCCCACCGCTTCCACTGCGACGCCCACTCGCTCTTCCAGACCATCTTGCCGTGCTTGCCTCCGGCCTCTACCCACCCCTCGTGGCCGCACCCTACGGCCTTCTCGACCTTGAAATCGTAATCCTGGCAGCGGTAGTGGACTTTCCCATCCTTGTAGTCGTCGACCACCGTAGTCATTATCTTCCCGCACTTCTCGCAGATGGCCTGGTACGGCACCCAGCCCTTCGGTAGCGGGTTGTCCTTGAAGCTGTTTATGATCCCCCTTATCTGTTCGGCCTTTTCGAGCGATATCTTGACCGCCCAGTCAAAGTTGCCCTTTCTGTATTCTTCCCTCATGGAAAACCGTTTGGGCTCCTCCTCGACGAAATCAGCGAAGATGTCAAAGAACTCTGTGATATGATGATCGGCATAGGTCTTGTGGCAGCCCCAGGGGTCGGGGATGTCGGTGACGGGAACGCCGATATACTCGCGATACGATTCCGGGACGCCCTTTGGTATCTTTCTCAACGGGTCCATGTCCTCGGCGACATAGATGAACTCGGCTGGGATTCCCTTGTCCTTTAGCGCCCTATAGACGGCTTCGCCCCTGATTATGTCCGTCAGCCGGCCGATGTGGAGGACCCCTGATAAGGACGATGATGTCTTAATCGACGGCTTCTTCGGGAGCTTGTACGGCTTATCCAGGTAAGTGTACTTCTCCCTGCGGATCATCTCCTCGGCGAACTTGTCGGCCCAAAAGAGGCTTTCGCTTGCTTCATCCATGTTTTAACTTGGCGCCGCTGCGCCTTGCGACGCCGCCTATTTAGCGGGTTTAAGGAAAATAAGCTTTTATGTACGATGCGGCTATGTTAGGGAGCCAATGGCCTTAAACGAACCCAAACCAAAGTCCACCAAACATAGGGGATACTGGAAGCCAAAAAAGGTCGCGGATGAAGAAATCGCCCTTTGGGATCAGCGTATCGGCGGCTCGGTTTGGAACGCAAAGAAGAAGGCCATTGCGGAGTCGGTCCTGAAAGGGCGTCTCGGGGAGGACAACGTCAGGCGCCTGCAGGAGCGGGGCGCCGACCTGGTCAAGGCCGCATCCAACGTCCGGCAGATGGTGAAGGAAGGCCTGGACCCAAAACGCGTCAAAGACCCGGCGCTGTTTGCCCACCCGCCGGAGCGGTTCTCTGAATTGCTCGGCGAGTGGAAGAAGAGCGGGACGATGAAGCCGAGCTACGACCGGATGGCGAGCGAGGTGAGGAAGCTCAATTCCATGGTTGCGCCGGGCGAGGTCGAGCCGCTCTACAGATTCGTCTCATGCGTCGGGATCGAGGACGCGCGGCGGATATACCAAGCCGCCGGCAGGCCGCTCGGGCACGTCGTCACTGGGGCGATGGACGTGATGACGAAAGCCGGCATAGACCCAAAGAAAGTCCCCGCACCCTACTTTGCCATGGGTCCAGGCAAGGAGCTGGCCGGGCACATGCCCTTCCTCAAGGAGCGGCAGGGCCTGAAGCTTACCGAGGCTGAGCGCGAGCTGGTCGAAAACGCAAAGAAAAGCGAGGCTTCCGCACGAAACGTAGGAAAGAGGTATGGCTATGTGTACCGCATGCCAGGGGTTTGATTGAAGAAATAAAATAAAAAAGAAGGGGTTTACAGGTACCCCTTGGCCTTCAAGAGCTCTGCATTGAGTATGCCGCCGCCCGCAGCCCCCCTGACCGTGTTGTGGGAGAGTCCCACAAACCTCCAGTCAAAGATGTGGCACTCCCTTAGCCTGCCGCAAGAGACTGCCATGCCCTTATCCGCGTTCCTGTCAAGGCGTGTCTGCGGCCTGTCCGGCTCCTGCCGGTAGATTATCGGCTGCTCCGGAGCGAACGGGAGCTTCAGCCTCTGCGGCTCTGCCTTGAAGGACTTCCACACCCTGAGGATCTCCTCCGCATCCGGCTTGTTTGTGAACTTCACCGACACGCAGGCCATGTGGCCATCAAGCGCGGGAACGCGGTTGCAGTGGGCCGATATCTTCGGCTTTGTGGCATTGACTATCTCCTTGCCCTGCACCTTGCCCAGTATCTTGAGCGGCTCCCTTTCCGACTTCTCCTCTTCGCCCTTGATTAGCGGGATGACGTTGTCCACGATGTCCCACGAGGCGACGCCCGGGTGCCCGGCGCCCGAAAGCGCTTGCATAGTCGTTATGAACGCCTGCTCAAGGCCGTAGCCCGCCTTCTGGAGCGCGAAGAGCGGGGTCATGTACGACTGGAGGGAGCAATTCGGCTTCACAGTTATGAAGCCCTTTTTCCATCCCCTGTTCTTCTGCTGTATCGGGATTATGTCCGTGTGCTCCGGATTTATCTCAGGTATAAGCATCGGGACGTCGCTAGTGCCCCTGTGGGCGGACGCGTTGGAAACGACGGGTATCCCCGCCTCGGCGTATTTGTGCTCCAGCTCCTTTGCAGGCGCTGAATCAAGCGCGGAGAACACGAAGTCGCAGCCCTTGGCTTTGTCTATGCGCGAAGCGTCCTCTACCATTATCCTGGCCATACCCTCGGGTATGTCTGACTCCATGTGCCACCTTCCGGCAACGGCCTCCTGGTATTTTTTCCCGGCGCTCTTCTCGCTGGCAGCGAGGTGCGTGACCTCGAACCAGGGGTGGTTCTCCAGCAGGGATATGTACTTTTGGCCTACCATGCCCGTGGCGCCCAATACGCCGACCTTGAGTCTGTCCATAGTGGTCTTCTACAATACCGCTTCTCTAATTTGTGCCAAACCGCATAAAAATCTAGCAAGCCGGCATTACCCGCAGTATTAATCGGCCGCCGCCGGCAATACAGCGGACGCTAGCGAATAAAATGAGGAGATGAAGAAACAGGAAAGCCCGCGCGATTCCCGCCGGGCGCCTATTTCTTCTTCTCGTAGAGCAGTTTCATGATCTCGTAGACCGCGCTAAGGTTTGGATAATCTACAAAGACCATTATCTGGCTCTTGGAAGTTGTCACTTCCTTTATGTTCATGCCTGCCTCTGCTATCGCCCCGGTTATCCTCCCAAGTGCCCCGGGTTCGTCGAGGAAATCCGGTGACGTCACATACGCCAGGCCTATCCCCTTGGCCGAGGTCACGGACAGCACGGTCTTGTCCTGCAAGACGAACTTGTGGAGCGCCTTTGTCGCGCTCTCGGCCGACTTCTCGTCTATGAAGAAGGTCATCGACTCGGGAGCCACAGTCACGCCCCAGATGTTTATCTTCTCGTCGCCCAGGATCTTCGAGGTCTTCGCGAGGAGCCCCGGGTGCTCTATCATGCTCTTGCCCACGAGGGTTACGCTGCCCAGCGGGCTGTCCAATTTCTTGACCGACGTTTCCATGAATTCACCTATTATTTCAGTCCCTTTTACACTCAAGTCCATGTAGCTGTTGTTCACTATCTTAAGCACCTGCTTCTTGCCTTTGTAGATTAAAGAGTCCCACTTCATGACCTTCGCCCCGCCCACGGCGAGATCCCAGAGGACAGAGACGTCTATCTCGTCTATGAGCTTCGCGCCGTTAACGACCCTCGGGTCCCCGCTGTAGACGCCGTCTACATCTGTTACTATAACTACCTCATCAGCATCAAGGCAGTTTCCGAGCATCACCGCAGAAGTGTCGCTCCCGCCGCGGCCAATCGTAGTCACATTCCCGGCCTTGTCCACCCCGACAAAGCCGCAGACTACAGGCACAATCCCCTGCTTTAGCATCGGGTCGATGTGCTGCTTGACCCTGGCCCTTGTGGCATCTAGGTCTATCACCGCGTTCGTGAAACGTGAGTTCG
>JBFYKJ010000068.1:0-34565 GCA_041306005.1 Candidatus Altarchaeota archaeon
CAGGTCTAAGTCCGGCATCTTTCATCGGGCCGGCTGGCGTGCGGCCGGCTAAGTTGAATAATGGGAGGGTCAATAAAAAGGGGTTTGGGGCTTGGCTAAAACTGCCAAATCACCCAAGGGCCTCGAGCAGCTTCTCGACGATTTGCTCCCCGACGCGCCTCTGCGCGTCCGCGGTCTCGGCGCCCAGGTGGCAGGTGAGCACGATGTTGTCCAGGCCAAGCAGCGGCGAGCCCTCGGGCGGCTCGGTGACAAAGACGTCGAGCGCCGCACCGCGTATCCGCTTTGACTTCAGCGCCTCGCAGAGGGCGGCCTCGTCGACTATGCCGCCCCGCGAGATGTTTATCAGTATTGCCGAGGGCTTCATCACGGCCAGCTCCTTGGCGCCTATAAGGTTGCGCGTCGAGTCGAGGAGCGGGACGTGGATGGAAACTACGTCCGCCTGCTTCAGTATCTCTTCAAGCGTCGCCTGCTCGGCGCCCGCGGGGGCGAATTTTTCCCTCGCTAGGTACGGGTCGTATGCCAGGACTCTGCATCCGAACCCCTTGAGCAGCCCGGCGACCAGCTGGCCTATGTGGCCAAAGCCCAGTATCCCCCACGTCTTGCCTGAGATCTCCGCGCCTCTCAGGACCTTCTTCTCCCAAAGGCCCTCCCTCATCGTCATGTCGGCGCGCGGGATGTTGCGCATGACGGAAAGCGCAAGGCCGAGCGTGAGCTCGGCGACGCTCAGGCTGTTCGCGTTCGGCGTGTTGATGACCCTGATGCCCTTTGACTCGGCGTATGCCCTGTCGACATTGTCGAGCCCGGCGCCGGCGCGGGCGATGGCCTTAAGGCTGGTGCCGGCATCCATAAGCTTCTTGTCGACCTTGGTCTTGCTCCGGACGACGAGCGCGTCAAAGCCCTTTATCTTCTTTTGCAAGTCATCCGGGCTCCACTCCAGGAACTCCTCGACCTTGTGCTTCCTGCGCAGTATCGCGACCGCGTCGGGGCTGACCTTTTCAGTCAAGAGTATGTTTGCCATTTTAAAATGCCGCTTTGCCGGGGCCCTTTGCGGGCGCGCGGCGCGGACTAATTGCAAAACCAAGCAAATTCGAAAGCAAAATCAACAAAGAAACAAAGAAGGAGAAGGGATTAAAATCAGATTAAAATCCGATTAAATCGGATTAAAATCACCGCCTCATGCGCCGGGCGCTGCCCTGGGAAAGCTCCGGGTAGTCCCGTATGTCCTCTTCAAGCGGGAAGATAGTCCTGTCCGAGCGGTAGAGCGCAAGGCCTATTACCATCAATGAGAGCCAGAGGAAGAGGGAGCCTATCGGCGCCGTGAGCGTGCCGAAGACGTCGCCGGGAGAACCAGCGCGCACTTCGACTCCGCTGGAGCGCAGGGCCTGCGCGAGCTGGTAGTCCGAGCCCGCCGCCTGCATCGCGAGGCTAAGCTCATATGACGCGTTCAGGACAAAGAACGCGCACGCGAAAGTGAACAGAGCGCCGAACATCTTCAGAAGGTGGACATACCTGCTGCCGACCTTCACCAGCATCATCCTGTGTACCATTTTAGTCTAGGGAATCGCCGCTTGGCGCGGTTGCGGCCCCGCAATCCGGATTGTATTCCGGGATGCGGCCCTCCCCGCCTCCAGCCTGCTTCCTCCGTATGAATAACGCCGGGGCCAATAAAAATGCGATGAAGAGCATCAGCGAGAGCGCGTCGGCGGGCGCCCACGGCAGCTCGGCCAGCGCGCTCGTGGTGTCCACTGCTTTTGTCTGCGGGGCGCCCATCAGGTTGCCCGGCATTCCGGTTACTGCATTGAGGTTAGGGTTATAAGCTACCGTTTCCCCGTTCTTGTAACTCGGGTCCACAGGTATGTCAAACGCGTTCATGAACACCCATTCGCCGCTCTTTGGGTCGTATACTGCGATGCCGTTAGTCCCGCGCAGCTTCTCGACCATCTCCGCGGCGAAGGTCTCCATGTCGTTGACCACCTTGCCGTTCTCGTCCTGGTGCACCGCCTCAAGCGTCGGGTTGCCGTTCTCGTCAAAGCCGAGCTGTAATATCTTCTTGTTGTTGCCCTCGGTGTTTACCGTGATTATGTTCGCCTGCACCTGCGGGTCCCCAACTATGAGCTCCGGGTCGGCGCATTTGCCGGTGGAGCGCTGGCACATCCTTATGTACTTGTTGCACCCCTGCTGGGTCTGGTCGGCGATGAACGTGACCGTGTGCTCCGAGGTCTCAAACGAGAGCACGGGGCCTATGTTATGTACGTAGTCCGCGAGCTGCTGGCCCAGGTCCAGTATGAAGCCGTCGAAGTTGCAGAGTATCTCGTCCTTGTTCTTCGTCCCGTCGCCGTCCTCGTCTTCCTCCCCGTCGGTGACGCCGTCGTCGTCGCTGTCCGCGTCCTCCGGGTCGGTCCCGAGAGCGTATTCCTCCGAGTCAGTCAGCCCATCCCCGTCGGAGTCCGTGCCCGCCTGGAGCGCCTCGGTCTCCTGCTCGTCGACGCTGAAATCGGTGCCCTTGCCGCGCCCTATCTCATAAAGCCAAACGGTCATCAGGTTCTTGTCGGCCTGCCACGATATCTGGCCCCTTGAGGTGTGCAGCCATGTTATCTTGCCGCGCTCGCCGCTGTCGACGAGCACCGTCCTGTCCATCCGTATCTCAAGCTTCGTCCCCTTGTAGATGCCGCCGATATTGGTGAGAAGGAACACTCCGCCCTCCTGGGTTATCTGCGTCCCGTCCTCAAGGCCTATCAGCGTTATGTTGCCAAGCTCGGCCAGGGCGCTGTCGTGCTCGGCCTCCGTGTAGGTCTTGCCCAGCACGCCGTTGACATAGCTGGTTATGCAGTCTATTACCGTCGTCACCTTGGCGCTGGAGCCGTAGTCGCCGGCGCGCAGCTCCGCGGTCGACAAGGCGCCGCCAAGTATCGTCCTGAAGAGCATGTCGGTGCTGGCCGGGTCTATGACCATGTTCTTCACCTCGTAGGGGAACATCCTGCCCGCCGATGTGTTCTCTACGTACATCCGCGCCGCGGCGTCATTGTTTATAGTCGCGACCGTCTGTAGCTTGCCGTCCTTGCCCAGTTTTGAGAACACTATCCTGCCGTTGCCGTTCGCATCCTCCTCAAAGGCCACACCTTTATTTGTCAGCGGGTCCGCAAAGGCCTGGGGCTGTATGTCCTTGCTCATCGGCAGCTGCATCGAGGTCGGGGATAGGAACATGTAGCAGAGTTTTTTCACGCTGAGGCCGCCGTAGAAGCCGTCGTTGTAGAGGCCCTTCAGCCAGAACGTGTTCTTGTTGAGGTTCTTTGCAGCCATCTCCCTCATCTGGGCGTCTATGACTGATGTGACTTCGTCGCCGATTCTTTTAAAGCTCTCCTCAAAGCCCTTCATGAAGCCCGAATATGAACCGCGGTACTGCGTCAGGTCGCTGCTCGGCATCACGTTCTCGCCCGTCTCGCCCTGCCCCTCTACGGTCTTCTCGGAGATCTCGTGGACTGCGGCGGCTTCCCCCTCGGGCTGCCCCGCCGCAGCCGCCGCGCCGGACGGGGTGGTTCCAGCAGCGCCCACAGCCTCCCCGTCGGCTTCCTCCTCTGGCTTCCCCGGCGCCTGGTTCAGAAGTTCGGTAAGCATGTCGGTGCCGCTCTGGTCGCTGTTGACCGTCATGTGGACCCAGTAGTCGGTGTCTATGCACTCGCTCATGCTGTATGAGAGGAACGGCGCGGTTGCGATGTCGACTATCGGTATAGCCTGCGCAATCAGCCCAAACGCCGGCTCGGAGAGCAGCGAGCTTAGGTCGCCCGGGTTGAAGTCCGAGCATCTCTGCGCGCCGTCCTGCTCGGCCGTGAGGTAGTCCGTGAACAAAAGGCCGTCGCCGTTCTTCTCGACCTTTGCCTCCGACTTGCTGCCGGCGAGCGACTCCATGAGGCCCGTAAGGGCTTCCGCCGAGATGCCCTTGCTCTTCCACACCTGCGAGTCTATGTCAAGTCCGTGCGACTTGACTATCACCGTCGGCACGCACTCGCTCGGGTTGTTCTCGGTGGTGTAGCTGTGCGCCGAGCCCTTGGACTTCACGATGAGGTTGCCCTCGGCTATTGACAGCCCGAGGGTGCCCTCGCTGACTATGAAACGCTCGTCGTTCTTCCCGCTCCTGAACGTCCATATGGTGTCCTTGACGCTGTTGCCATCGTTGCACCCGGCGCCGAACTCGACCTCCTGCGGCTTCTTTGACGTGTCGCCGGACCAGCGCCACTGCAGCAGGCTGAAATACCGCGACGCGACATCGGGCATCCTGACCGAGTCCATCAAATACTGCCAGCCGCTGAGGTATGCGGAGTCGTCCGTCAGTATCTCCAGGTACGGCGGGACGCCGTCCAGGTGGTCTTCCACATTGGACTTCTCGCGGGCGGCCGAAGAGACCGAGAACGTCAGTTGCTGCGCGCCGACCGCGTTGGCCGCCGGGGTGCTTGCCGTGTTGTACACGAGTGTCGTCTTCAGGATGCCCCTGCCGACGAGCTGCCTCGTGGTTGTCGTCGTCCCGGTCATCATCCTCCAGAGCTTCTTTAGCGCGCCCTCCTGGGCCGCGGTTATGTGGCCGAGCTCGCGGAGCCGCGCCGAGTCTGAGACCGCGCTTTTCGCAGTCAGTTCGGCCTGGCTTGAATACCGCTCCAGATACGCGTCCGGATGTGCTATTATGTCGTCGAGCGTGCCGACCGTCACATCCTTGTCCTTCAAGCCCTGCTTGGCATATGCCAGGGCTTCCTCGGCCGTCTTGCCGGCCGCCCTTTGGCTCTTGTAACCGTCTATCACATATTGCGCTAGGCTGCGGTAGGATTCGCCCGTCGGGAAATTCCTACCCGTGTTCACAAGGATGTCGGTTATTATGGCATGTGCGTCCGCCTCGGGAAGGCTGCCGGACTCCATCGCCTTGAGCGCGCCGGCCGCATCGTCCATGCCACCGCCCGGCACGCCGAGCGTCTTGAGCGCGCTCTTCGCATCCTCTGGGCCCAGTTGCCCCCTCTTGAGCATGTTTATGACCATGGACTTGCCGTTGTCCCTGTTTATCTGGTAGATGGCGGCCGGCTGGTAGTGCCCGAATATCTCCCTTGCCGTCTGCGGGCCCATTTTCACGCCCTTCTGCGAGGCTTCGGCCACGGCGGCGCTGTAATACTTGTTGAATACCCCCGACGTCAATGTGCCCGCGGTCAACTCACTGCCCCTCTCGGCACCCATCATGGCCGAGAACTGCGCCGCGCCGTCGTTTCCGGTCTCCTTCAGCCTCTCGAGGTTCTTGAGGAAGTCGTCGACCAGTTGTTTCCCCGCCGGGGAGGATACCCCGCTCCCGCCGGCAAGCCTTGTCGCGTCCTTCCTAAGGAGGCTGTTTGCGAGCTTCTCGCTCGTCGTCAGCAGTTCGCCCTTTCCGGCATACCTTGCGACCTCGACGGCGCTTAACGCGCTCTTCGCTTCCTTCGAGGCGCCGATGCCCTTCACCAAGTCGCCCGCTATGCCCGCATTCCTGCTGGCGCCGCTGACTATCTTGAGCGGGTTTAAGGGCATGAATATCCCGACTATCGTCGAAACCGGGAGGTAGTTGTCGTATATCTTCTGCGTGTTCGAGTAGATGAGGGAGTTGAAATCCGTCGGCGCGTAGGCGCCGTTCTTCTCGTTGAACACGAACCCCTTGAACGCGAGTATCGAGTCGTGCTCGCTATTGACAAGGCTCTTCACGGCGGCGATGAGCCTCCCCTCTTCGTCCTTCTGGTCAAGGTCGGTCACCGGCCCCGCGCAGGTCTCGGCCGACTGCTCGCAGTAAGAGACGCGGGTCGTCAATCCCTTGACGCACGCGAAGTAAGGCGCGTCAGTCGCGGACTCGATAGGGAACTGCTCGGTGGGTACGCAATTGTTGAAGTCGAATTTGCGCTGCCCGTCGGGCGTGCCCTTTTCCTCGCTCCCTATCACCGCGCCCTTTGCGTTCGGGTCGGTGGCCTTGTTGAAGTCCGCCTCGAGCTCGGAGGGCGTCTTGTTGAGGACCTTCTGCAGGTTCTCGCTGAGGGTGCTGCCGGGGCCGGGGGTCACCCGGGAGCGGCGGTTGAACCCGTCGCCGTACATCTGCTTGTAGAGGGTCTTCACGTCCTCGTAGGTCAGCTTGCCGGTCTCGCACTCGAAAGAGCGGCCCGTCTGTGCGGCGCCCTGCGGAAGGGCACTTATCAGCAGTGCCGCCATCACCACGATAGCTGGAAGGCGTCTCATTCTTTTCATGCCGGCGCCCGATAGGCCTCGTTCGGCCGCGGGCTATCCCCCGTCTTTGCGGCTAGTCCTTGGCCTTGTTATAGACCAGAAGGTAGACCAGGAATATCGCCAGGAGGATCACAATGTAAGTCGCCGCCTCTGAGCCGAACAAAAGGAGGTCCATCGAGTAGCCGTACTCGGCGTACAGGGCGTATTGCACGAAAGTCGCCATGAAGGGGTAGAACGCCAGCGCCATAAGGCAGCTCATCAGGAAGATGACCGCCATCTCTTTGCCCTTCGTCTCGGGCTGCAGGCGCTTCCTTATCAGGTCGACGAGGTACAGCGCCGGGAATAGTATGACCGCAAACCAGAGTATATGCTGGGTGATTACCCACAATTCAGCAAAGCCCATCGTATAGGTTTGGGCGGAACCGCCCGGGTAAGTAAGTTAAGGACTAAGTATATATAAATCTGCCGCGCGGGGTTTTTGGGCGCCGCCCCGGTTAGTGGGCTCCTTAGGCCGGAAGAGTCTGGCGCTTACCCATAGGGCTTGAATATCCTTAGCCCCGACCTGCGGTAAAGCTCGGGGTCGGTGGTTATGAGGGGTATGCCGAGGGATGCCGCCGTTGCGGCGACCGCGCAGTCGCCGGCGCGCACTCCGTTGCTTCTCTTCATCAGGCCGCCCGTTTTTGCAATAGGGTAGGATACCGGCGCGACGTCGAACAGTTTAGACACCCACTGGTCAAGCTCCGTTTCCTCGCGCTTGCCCCGCGTCGCCATGAAGAGCTCGCACGCGGTCTGGGCGGAGATGACAGGGTTAAGCTTCCCGGGGAATACGTACTCCTCAAAGAAGGCCTTTGCCTTCGGGTCGCCCATCAGGTAGTCGACCACAATCCCCGTGTCAAAGAGCGCGCTTTTGTTGAAGCTTGCCCTTAAGTAGTTTGTTAATTCGTTCATCGGCACTCTCCTTTACTTCCTGCAAATCGAATTTATTGTCCGCCCACATGCCCGCGAGCGACTCGCTTAGGGCCTTCACGTCGTCTATTTTCTTCATCACGACCGATGCGGTTTCCGCGTCGTAGGACACCTTGAGCTTGTCGCCGGGGTAGATGCCGCACTGCTCGCGGACGGATTTAGGAATGACTACCAAGCTCTTGGAATTGACGGTTACAAAGCCCATTTTGGAGAAAACGTTATACTATTAAGGTATAACTATTTAAATCGGTTTTGGGGGGATGTGCGCGCGTATTTGACGGATGTTGAGTAAGAGCCGTCTTTTTATACTTGCACGCACATATTAACACATAAACACACAAGATGGTCAACATAACGCTTTCGGTGCCGCAGGAGCTGAAGCACAAGATGGACTCTTTCGCCGAGATAAACTGGAGCGCTGTCGCGAGGGAGGCGTTCAACGAGAAGATACAGGACCTTGACTTCATCAAGGGGTTCAAGGCCAAAAGCACGCTCACCGAGGCGGACGCGATAAGGCTCGGCAGGGAGCTGAACAATGGGCTTTCCAAGGCGCGAAAAACCCATCAGGCGGCCCAATAGAGTTTTTCTTGCCAGAATGCGAAATCTAGCTATGGACTTCAGGGTGGTTTTTGAGCGGACTGAGACCGGTTATACCGCATATGTGCCTGCGTTGCGCGGGTGCGTCAGCCAGGGCAAGACAAAGGAGGAAACTGTGGCCAATATAAAGGAGGCCATGGAGCTCTATCTGGAGTCGCTGAAGGCCCACAAACAGCCCGTCCCGTCGGAATCGCGGATAACGATAACCCGAGTCCCCGTGCCGGCATGAAGCTGCCAGTCGTCTCCGGCAAGGAGGCCGTAAAGGCTTTTGGCAGGCTCGGCTATTCCATCGACCGCCAGCGCGGCAGCCATGTGATAATGATAAGGGCCAGCCCTGAATTCAAGCTGGTTTCCATCCAGCTGCACGAGACGCTTGACAAGGGGACCCTTCGCAGGATACTTGCCGACAGCGATCTGGCGATCGAGGAATTCGTAAATGCCCTTAAGAAGGGCAGGCCTTAGTATTGCTTACTCGCCACATATGCGTCCCGCTCACTTCCCGCAAACAAGCCTCCTTCATTTCCCGCAGACAAGCTCCATCACGTCCCTGTGCGCGAGCTTATGCTCTTTCCCCACCCGCTTCTTTGTCTTGACGTCGATTCCGCAGATGAACTTGTTGCCGAAGTCCGAGTGCAAAGCGAATGCGAAGTCGAGCGCGGTCGAATCCGGAGGCAATAAGAACACATCCGGCAGCACCCGCCCCTGAGAATCCGTCAGCTTGGAGACCCCGCCGGGGAATATCGCGATGTAACCGAGCAACTTGAACACCGCCTCATTGAGCGTCTGCTGCACTCCCGTCGAACCGAATTTCTGCAATACCTGCCGTATCTTCTCCAGCGCCTGCACCTGCTTCTCGTTCAGTTTCGACGGGTCCTTGATCTTAAAGTCGGGATCCCCGGGGACATAATCTATTATCCCCGCCTTCTCGGCCCTGCGAAGGGCGAGCTCGCTCTCGGCAGAGACGGGTATTATCATATATTGCGGGAACTCACTGACCATCTTTTTGTAATTCTCCTGCGCGCCCTCGACGTCCATCTTGTTCGCGGCGACGATTATCGGCTTTGCCATCTGGCGAAGGCGCGATGCGAACGACAACAAGTCGTCCTTGCTCCAAGTCGTAGCGTCCTCCCCAAGCTTTAGCTCCGCCATCGCCTCGAGGACCTGGTTCTCCCTCACGTTCAGGCCCGTGAACTGCGCCGCTATCTGCTCGGACAGCTTGGCCTTCTCTATCTTTATCTTCCTTGCGAACTTGTCCCAGTTCTTGTCGAGGATGCCCAGGTACCACAAATCCATCTCCTTCTCGAGGAATCGGATGGTGTTGCACGGGTCGTATCCCGAGACTTTCTCCCCCGAGTCGTTAGTCCTCCCGCTCGCGTCGATGAGGTGGATAAGGACTGAAGCCTGGCTTAGGTCGTTAAGGAACTGGTTGCCAAGGCCCTTTCCCGTGTGCGCCCCCGGGACGAGGCCCGCGACGTCTAGTAGTGTAACCGGTATGAACCTCTGGCCCTTTATGCAGCAGCCCTGGCGCGGGTTGCACTGGGTGTGGAAGTCCGGGCAGACGCAGTCTATTCTCACATACCCGACGCCCTGGTTCGGCTTTATCGTCGTGAACGCGTAGTCCGCCATCTCGGCCCCCGCAAGCGTAGCCGCGTTGAAAAAAGTGCTCTTGCCCTGGTTCGGCGCCCCCACGATGCCCACTTGCATAGTTAGGTTAGAATGGGGAAATTATTAAACCAAGGGGGAGTATGGCGCCAAGGCAGTCGGCATCTGCCCGTTTTTATTCTGCGCCCCGTTTAAGGAAACGGCATTCAATTAAGGCATATATAATTAAGGCATATACCTGTATCCGGGAGACTAAGATGAAAAAGAACCAGATGGTGATCCTTGTGGCCGTGCTGGCCATAGCGGTTGTGGCGATAGTCGCCGTGCTGCTCATGATGGGCGGCGGCCAGAAAGTAGAGGCGATAGTGTGCCAGATGGACTCGAGCGCCACATCGGGCACCATGTCGGTCACCGAGGGCAAGGTGAAGATAGACATGACTGTCACGGCCATGGGGGCCAGTATACAGGTAAAGGCCCTTGTCACAGGCAACGACGCTTACATAAACATGCCGTCCCTCGGCAACACGTGGTATAGAACGGACATAGCCAGCATCCCGGGCATGGACCCCGCCGCCATGGAACAGTTCAGGAGCAAGAGCATGGAGGAGCTCAAGGCAGAGATGGGTAGCGGCGGGCCCAGCTGCAGCGTCATCCAGGTGCCGGCAAGCGACTTCGAGCTGCCTGCCGGGGCAAGCGTGCAGCAATTGCCGGCGGGGGCCGGCGGGCTTGGCGGATAGGGTGCCGTATTGCAGTGAGGCCTGAGGCGGGGCGCGTGCCCCGCGCCTTCTTTCCTTTGATTTTATTTTTGATTTTGTTTTGGCACGGGACGGGCAAGGGATTAAACTCCTATTTTAATACCTGCCTCTCTTAACTTTCCGATTCTAAATCTTCAGGTTTTTAATAAGCCATGTTCTAATCCTCACGATTCTCAGTCTCCAGTCGGGGTTTCACTTGCGAGTCTCAATCTAATCAAACGATGCCTGCGCGCTCTGCGCGCGGGCGCAAAGGAGAAAAAAATGCAACAAAAGCAGATGATGATGCTGCTGATCGCCGTAGTGGCGGTCGTAGTGATTGTTGTCGTCGCCCTGGTTCTCATGGGCGGCGGCAAGGGGCAGGCGACATATCCACCGGGCGGGACTCTTCCACCGGCTGGCGGCGGGACTCTTCCACCGGCTGGCGGCGGGACGGTTCCACCGGCTGGCATAAACTTCAACGCGCCGTTCGAGTGCACGATAACCGTGCCGACAAGCAGCGGGTCGATGACAGCCGATATCAAGATGGAGCCGCCGATGAAGATGTGGATGTACACGCCGGCACAGGCCGCGACACAAGGGCAGGCCATGACCGTGCTGACATCCGACATGCGGACGTTCTACATGAATATGGCTGGGCAGTGGATGAAGAGCACAAGCACTGACAACAGCGCCATGGGGGACTTTGACCCGGCTGAAGTGCAAGCCCAGTACACAAACCCGCCCGCAGGGTACACATACAACTGCAGGCAGGTCGGCGACATACCGGACAGCCAGTTCCAGCTGCCGGCAGGCGTGCAGCCGCTGGACCTTGACGCAATGGCGGCCGGGGGCGGCGCAGACCTGAGCGGCTACGGCTACTAAGCTTTGGCCTAAACGGTGAGGGGCTTTGCCCCTCATCCTTTTTTGTTTTTACTTTTTCCTGTGTTTTTTTCTATGCCCTATCCAACCGGCACCATACAAAAACTACCCTATCAGCCTCTTGGCTATCTCAAGCTTCTTTTTCTTGGTCTCCGGCGCCTCGTGGTCAGTCGGGTCTTTTGGGTCCGAGTACTTCCCGACCAATTCGCCGAAATCAAAGCCTATTAATTCAACACTGCGCGCGCCAAAGCGCCTGGCCAGGAGGACGGCCCGGTCGCCGTCGGTGAATCCGAAGAAGTTGTGCACGCTCGGCACAGGCTCGACCTGTGTGGTCGCGACAGCGTTCCTCATCCGCGGCAGGAGCGACTTTAGCGCCGGGATGTTGTCGCCGTGGGCGTGGACGACCATCACCGAGCCGAACCGGTCGGCGAGGAGGAGGTCCTCTTTCTTGCCGTCAAGGTCGGTGACGACGATGCTTGGGAAAATGCCGCTCTCAAGCAAGCACGATGCCGCCCCGTCGGCTGCGATGAGCGTCATCCTCTTCTGCTCTTGCGTAAGGGCCAAAACGCCTTCGGGAAGCGACGGGCCCGCGCCGAATACCATGACATCGTGGCTTCTTACCAGCGACTCCAGTTTTCTTAGCGGCTGCTCGCGGCCCTCCATCAGCCGGGCTGCAATGTCCCGGGCCTCGCGGTCAGCTTCCTGCGAGAGGCCGAGCTCCTTGCATATCCTGCGGTATTCCTTGAGCCACCCTTCCAGGTCCATCATTAATTCGAACTAGCACCAGACCCGAGTATTGTTCAGTAAATCCTTGAGGTCCCCACATGCCATTTTAGACATTCCGGTACCTTGGAGGTTTAGTTCCTCCAAAGTGCCAAGAGCACCGAGGGTGTCCATGTCATTTAGAGAACTCTTGGAACCCCCTAGGTTCAGTTCTGTGAGATTCCTTAGGCCCAGTAGCGGGGAAAGGTCCGAGGCGTTGCTGTATCCGAGATACATGCGTTCTAGGTTCGGGAGATAGGTTACATCCGATAAGTCAGAAAGTGAGCTAGCCTCCGTATAGAGCACCCGCAACTTAGTGAACGGCCTAAGGGGTGACAGATCCCTGAAATCGTTATGATGAAGGACTACCTTGGTTAAATTCGTAAGGCGGTTCAGCGGCGAGAGGTCATGGAGGACTTGTTGCACCCCCCCTTTAGGCATGGGGTCCGTATTGAAATAAGTCAGGCAGGTAAGATCGCTCACTTCACTTAGTGCGGTATCGCCGGCCTCGGAGAACCTATCTCGGAACTTCAAAGCGCTTTCTGGGCTTAGTCGTATTGAGACGTCCTCCGGGTCCTCCTTATTTGTGTACATGACTGCATCGTACTCGGAGTTTGAACATATTGTGGAACTGAGCGTGTATCCCTCGCTTAGGCGCTCTTCGTCAGTCCGGAAGTCGTTGCATCCCGTACTAAGGCCCCCCTCGGGTAGATAGCCTATTATATTGACTCCGAAACTGGCGCCATAACAGAAATTGATCCTTTCCTTGGTGAAACCTATGCCCCCTAGCGAGAATATCTCAACGCTCTTGCCCTCATTGAAATAATAGGAGGCCCCGTCCATGCCGATGGCTCCTTGGAATGTCTCGAAGTGAGTGCCCGACAGCGGCTCTATTAATAACTCGCCCATCCGTGTTTTGGCCTCATAATTCGGTACCTCGAATGTGACTGATTTGGCTTTCGTGCTTACGCCGTAGATTTGGGCCATGCAAAGCTCTTCGGAGGTGTCGTTGATCTTCTCTCTGATGATATAAACCGCCCCCGTCTTTCCCTTGACATTGCCTGAGCAGAAGTTGCCCTCGGGCCCGCCGAGGTATTTGCCGCTCCTGTAATCCCATACCGTGCCAGGGATGCACCAGCCGGAGAGGTTGTCCTCCTTTACTAAAGTACAGTTCTCGGGCTGGACATAATAAGTTTGCGTTTTTCCACTTGGTTCGGGTGAGTATGTGAGGATGAATAGTAGCGCCGCACCCGCCAGCAGGCAGGCTAAGATTACCAGCTTTGCGTTGCCACCAAGAGCCCCGTCGTTTGGTGAAGCCATTGTTGTATTTTAGGCTTCCTGCTTTTAAATTATTGTGGACCTGGAGGGGGTGGCGAACGTCCTGCTTGACGCGGGGGTTTCCGAGGGGAAGATAATCGAGAGGCTATCCCTGGAAATAGCGACGTTCAAAAGCCTTGGAGAAAAAAGGGCCGAGAAACTCGCGGAGTCCATCCTAAAAGAGGTCAAAGCCTCCCGGGCAAAAGCAAAAGACGGGTTTGTGAGACATCTTCTTTCGGCGCCAACAGCCGGCGCGACCATGCACGACCTGGGCGTTGGGTGCAGGGGCGGCGGGGATTTCTTTGTGCACAAGCTCATAGCTGGGATAGCCGGGCTGTCCGGGAATGCGCTGCTCCTGCCGGGCGAGCAGGACGATGCGGGGGCTGTCGGTATCAGTTACAAGGCCGCTGCCGGGCGGGGCACGATAATCGCCTCCGCGGTCGACGGCACCCATTCACGCCTGTCAAACTTCCCTTTCATCGCGGGCTTTCACGTCGCTCGGGCGGCGATGAGGGACGTGATCGTCAAGGGCGCCCGCCCCGTGGCGCTGATAGACGACCTGCATCTTGCGGACGACGGCGATGTCGGGAAACTCTTTGACTTCGTCGCGGGGATATCGGCCGTGGGGAAGCTTGCGGGCGTGCCGCTGGTCTCAGGCTCGACGCTGCGAGTCGGCGGGGACATGGTGATCGGCACGAGGATGGTCTCCTGCGCGGGCTGCATAGGCGTCGCAAAGCGGCTGCTCAGGAGGGCGGACGTGAAAAACGGCGACGCGATAATAATGACCCAAGGGGCCGGGGGCGGCACCGTCGCGACCGCGGCGATATACTCCGGGCAGCCGGATGCGGCAAAAGAGACTATCAATGTGGATTTTATCACCGCCGCGAATGCGATTATCCGGAGCAAGCTGATCGAGAGCGTGCACTGCATGCTCGACGTGACGAACGGCGGGCTTCGGGGCGACGCGAACGAGGTGTGCGAGACGGCGGGTGTGGGGATAGAGCTTTGGGAAGACAGGGTGCGAAGCGTTGTGAACCCGCGGGTGCTGTCCCTGTTGGAAGGGCTTGGGATAGACTATCTTGGCGTATCGCTCGACTCGCTGCTCGTCTTTTGCCCGCAAGAAGAGAAAGCTGCGGTGATGGGCGCCTTGAAGAAGAGGGGCGTAAATGCCGCCGAAGTGGGGCGTGTCGTGAAGGGAAGAAGCGCGAAGCTTGACGGGGAATTGTTCGCCCCGAAGTTCCGCGAGTCCGCGTATACCGAGGTCAAGAAGCTTGACGGGGAATGCGAGCCGGGTGAATATTTAGAGTTCAAGAGGGGCGCGGAGAAGGCCGCGAGAGAGGCTGAAGAGAAGATGCGCGCGGTTGTGGAGCATGTGATGGGGTCGGGAAGAGGGGGGAAGAAGGATGCTTGAAAAGATAGGCCTTGAGAAGGATTGGATATACGAGGTCTTGATGGAGACGGGCGGCATGCACAGGGCGCCGATGGGCATATGGACCGAAGACTTCGCCAGCTTCATGGTCGACGTCTACAAGAACAGCAGCACTTTCAACAACCTAAAGACCCTCGGGGCCGGTAGCATTTACTTCACCGAGGACCCGCGATACTTCGTGGAGACAAAAGACGCCGAGTATTTCGCGAAGGCCGAGTTCAAGGTTTCCGAGACGCTGCCCGGCAACCCGGCAAGGTTCGTCTGCAGGGTCGAGAAGCTTGATGCCCTTCGCCCCGGGGAGCCGATAAACAGGGCGCAGGGCCTATTCTTGGAATACATGATAGACAAGTCGCGGGGGGGCATGAGCGACGATGCGAGGAAGAGGGCAAGGTACTACAAGAGCAAGATAGCCAAGGTCGCGCCGGGTTCGGTTTATGAGAAGCTCATAGGGAAGTTGGGAAGGGGAAGAGAGGGTTGAAAGGCAAAGGATGTGAGGGGGGATTATGAACGGTGGAAATAAGGCGGATACGGCCATCAGCCTCAGGACCCCCTCCCGCCTGCACATGGCGCTGATAGACATGAACGGGGGCCTGGGCAGGGTCGACGGCGGCGTGGGGATCGCCCTTGAGGAGCCGTGCTTTGAGATGGAGTTCGGCGAGGCTGAGGGTGTCTTCGGGGTTTCAGGCGAAGAGCTGAGGGTCGCAAGGGCGGTTTGCGACAAGCTTGGGGTCGCGGGGATCGAGATTGCATTTAACCGGAGGATACCCGAACACGTGGGCTTCGGCTCGAAGACCCAGGTGTCGCTCGGGATAGCCGCGGGGATAAACAGGGTTTACGGTGTTGGGAAATCGGTCAGGGAGCTCGCGGCGCTCGTGGGAAGGGGCGGGACGTCCGGGATAGGCGTTGCGGCCTTCGAGTCCGGCGGCTTCATACTGGACGGCGGGCATCCCGCGGTCAAGGGCTTTTTCCCCTCGCGATGCTCAAAAGCCCCGCCGGCCCCGGTGCTGGCAAGGTATGACTTCCCGTGGCATGTGGTCTGCGCTTGGCCGGCGCATGGCGCAAAGGGGGCGCATGGCGGGGAGGAGGCAATGCTGTTCAAAAAGGCGTGCCCGATCCCCGCGTCCGAAGCCGGGAAGGTATCGAGGATAATCTTAATGAAACTGCTGCCAGCGCTTGCCGAAGGGGACGTCGAAGCTTTCGGAGGGGGGGTGAACCGTCTGCAGTCCGCGGGGTTCAAGAAGATGGAGGTCGGCATCAAGAAAAAAGAGGTTGGGAAACTGCTCGCTCACCTGCAGAAGAATTCGGCCGGTGCCGGCATGTCCTCCTTCGGGCCGGTTTGCTACGGGATATGCGGGACCGCCGCAGAGGCGGCGTCGCTCAGGGACGCGGTTTTAAGCGAGTTCGGGGAAAATAACATCAAGGCGATAAAAACGAGGGCCATCAACACGGGCGCTTCGTTGTCGTGAAACCGGAGGCGAAATGATCGAGGCACTGTCTTTCCTGCCGGGCATCCTTTTGCTGATGCTGGCGAACTACACCGAGAAGGCTAAGGGGCTGAGGATGGTTACTCAGGCCTTCCTGGCCTGTGTGTGCCTGCTGGTCATGCTGCTCGGGGCGCTGGTGCTTTCCACCGCGGACGACATGCACGGCGCGATGCCCGCCATGGACAACATCTCGGCCTACGGCTGGGGCCTGCTCCTGGCGGGGATGGCATCCTTTGTGTTCTTCCTTAAGCCGGCCAGGAACGCGGTTTCCAAGGTCATCGACATAGACCCGGAGAACTGGCTGCACGCGACTGCGCTGGTGCTTGGCGTGCTGCTGGTGGGGGTCATGCTGTCGACAGCAGCTTCTGTTTCAAACATAGTCGAGCTCGGGAAATCCATTGACACCAGCGTGCTTGCGATGATGCTGCAGGACGCCATGTTCGCCATCGCGGCGTTCGTCGGGGTCGGCTGGCTGGTGAGGCGGGACTTCAGCGTTGCGAGGAAAAGGCTCGGCCTTTCAGGGCTCTCCCCGAAGGGCTTTGCAGTCTCGCTCTGTTTCGTGGCGATCGCCTTTGCGGTGCTGGTCGCGATAAGCATGGCTGCGGGGCTGGCCGGGCAGCCTGCGGCGCCCGGCTCGGAAGACCCTACCATCAAGATACTCGGCGGCGTCACGCTCATTACCGCGCTGGCGTATGCGATAGGCGCCGGCGTCGGGGAGGAGCTGCTGTTTAGGGGCGCTATGCAGCCCAGGTTCGGCATGTTGCTCACCGCGGGCATCTTCACGTCCATGCACATACAATACAGCGATGCGGCGAGCGCGTTGTCCATATTGGCCATCGGGCTGCTGCTGGGCTATGAGAGGAAGAAGCTGAATACTACCGCCTGCATAATAACGCACGCGGCGTATAACTTCACGGCTTTCGCGCTCGCGATAGTTTAGGGCGAACACCGGCAGTCGCCGGGTTGGTGCGCCCCATTTTCCGGATAGGCGGGTCTGACTTTATATGGACGGGTTAAAGGCGCTGGAGCGGATAGGGAAGATGAAGGGGCTGTCGCCTGTTGAGAGGGTCCTCGCGTCGACAGACGGGTCTGTGACGCAGGTGCTTGAGGCGTATCTGGGCAAGCCGGTCGGCATACGGACTTTAAGCCAGCGGGTCGGGCCGGCAGGAAGCATCGCAGGCGAGCTGTCGGTATCAAAGAGCGACGAGGTCAACTTCCGCGAGGTCGAGATAATCGATGGCGAGGGCCGCGCTCTCATCCGGGCGATGTCCTGGACTCCCCTTAAGCGGCTAGAACCGGGGTTCAGGGACGACTTGATGAAAGCGGACGCCCCCATCGGCAAGCTGCTTCTCAAACACGGGATAGAGTCGAGGCGCGAGATCCTCGACGTGCGGCTCGAGCGCGGGCGCATCGTGAGGACGTATAACATAATAAGGGGCGGCGAGGTGCTGATGAGGGTGGAAGAGGCCATACTAATTTGAGCCTGCACGCCCCACGGTATTTAATGTCAATATGGCTTTCTTAGGAATAGACCCCGGGACCAGCAGGTGGGCGTTCGTGTTTCTTGAGGGCGGGAAGATTATCAAGGAAACCGCGATACCGACCGAAGAGGTGAAGAAGGGCACGGGTGCCGTCGTCAAGCTTGCATCGCAAGCAAAGCTTTGCGTCGCGCCATCGGGCTACGGGACGATGCTAAAGAGGGTCGCGGATCTGAGTGATGGGGACTTCTCGGAGATCCTCCTTAAGCTGCCGGGTGATAATGCAAAGGCTGTGGGGCTCGAGGCTGTGCTGCGGGCGTTTAAGGAGAAAAAAATCAACGCGTACGTCCTGCCCGGCGTGAAGCTGCTGCCGACTGTTTCCGCCGCAAAGAAGCGGGAAAGGGTGGATATGGGCACGCCCGACAAGGTCTGCGCGGCCGCGGCCGGCATCGTCGACCAGGCGAAGCGGCTTGGTTTACACTACAGCGAGACAAGCTTCATCCTCGCCGAGATCGGCACGGGCTTTGACGCGTTCATCGCGGTCGAAGGCGGCAGGATAATCGACGGCATCGGCGGGACGATGTCGTCGTCCACGTGGCGCGGGGGGGACGGGGAGCTCTTGTACCTTGAGGGAAAGCTAAGCAAGGATATTTTAAGGAAGGGCGACTTGGGCCCGGGAAAGGTCCGGGAAGGGGCGCAAAAAGATGTAAAGAAGCTGCAGGATGAAAGTGGATTTAAGGAAGCGCCGCGCGAGATATTGGTTTCCGGCTCCAAATCCGGCCAGGTCCTTGGTTTCTTAAAAGCAAAACTGAAAGAATTGGGCGTCAAAGACGTGAGGCTCCTTAAGACCTGCGAGTCGAGCAACGCGGCGTACGGCGCGGCGGTAATCGCCGACGGGCTTTCCGGCGGCAGGTTTAAGGGGGTCGTTGACTTGCTCAAGATAAAAGAGGCAAAAGGCGGGAACTTGGATTACACCCGGCTGGCTGGCTCACTATCAAAATGAGAATACTCTGGTGCATAACGGGGGCGGGGGAGTTCATGAAGGAGTCGGTCGGCGCGCTAAGCAAGCTGAAGGCGGACGTTACCGTGTTCGTCTCAAAGGCCGGCGAGGAGGTCTTGAAAGGCTACGACCTAGAGAGGGCGCTTGTGGGGCACGAGGTCATAAAGGACAGGGAGGCGTCATCTCCAAAGGCGGGCAAGGTCTCGCTCGGCTCATACGATGCGGTGGTGGTGTCGCCGGCCACTGCTAACACTGTTGCGAAGATAGCTTGCGGGATAGCCGACGGGCTAGTGACTACCGCAGTCGCCCTCGCGCTCAAGCGCGGCACCCCGGTGTTCGTCGTCCCCACCGACTGGGTCGCCGGGACGAAGGAAATACCTGACTTTCTGACTCAGGGGGGCGCCAAGGTCCACATGAAGCCGAGAAAGTCGGACTTGAGGAACATCAAGACCCTTGAGGATGAGGGCATCGCCCTTTGCCAAAACCCGGCCGAGCTGTCAAAGGCGCTCAAGAGGCTGGGCCGGTCCGGCGCCGCTTAAATCCTTAAGGGCGCTAAGTATCCGGTTTCTAGATCCGGTTTCTAGGCTTAGGTTAAAATGATAGAGGCAGTCATCTTCGACATGGACGGTACGCTCATAGACAGCATACCCGCCTACCTGACGGCTTATGAGAGGGTGCTCGGCAGGCGCATGGGCATCCATCCGGATGAAAGCGTCATCAAGCGCCAGTTCGGCAAGACGTCCCGCGACATACTGCTGGGCGTCTTTGAGGAGCTCAACATCGACCCGGAAGAGACCGACATCGACGCGATACTCGCCGAGATAAGGGGGGAGTTTGTAGAGGTAGTCAAAGACATAATCATCCTTCCCGGCGCAGTCGAGGTGCTCAAGCGGCTGAAGGGGAAATACAAGCTGGGCCTCGCGACCTCGTCAAAGATACACTATGCGGGAAAGATACTCAAGAACTTCGGGCTGTTTGACTACTTTGACGCGATAGTCACGGCCGATGACGTGGTGAGGGCGAAGCCCGACCCTGAGATATTCGCGATTGCTGCACGGAAGCTCTCCTCGCCGCCCGAGAGGTGCGTCGCGGTCGAGGACGCTGTGCACGGCATAAGGAGCGCGAGGGGGGCCGGGATGAGGGTCATCGCGGTCACGACCGGTTCGTCCACGCGCGAGGAGATAGAAGCCGAGCGCCCGGACGCGATAATAGGTTCCCTGGACGAGCTCGATGCCCGTATTTTGATGTAAAGAGCCGGATGTCGGTATTTTAAAGTGAATCTGGAAAACTAACGTTCGTTATCAGGACAATAAACTGCAGCAAGCATCCAAATGCTCCCAAAGCGATTCGACGCGGAGACCGAGAAGAAGTGGCAGAAGAAGTGGGCCGGCGAGGGCACTTATAAGTTTGACCTTAAGGGCCAGAATGCCGGAAAGCCCGTTTATTCTATAGACACCCCTCCCCCGTTCACCTCCGGGACCCTTCACCTGGGCCACATCTACAACCACACGTGGATAGACATAGTCGCGCGCTACAGGAGGATGAGCGGCTTTAACGTCCTCCTCCCCCAGGGCTTTGACTGCCACGGCCTGCCGACGGAATTGGCTGTTGAAAAGAAGCAGGGCGTGGACAAGCGGGACAGGGAAAAGTTCCTGAAGGCGTGCATCGACTGGACGCACAACGCGGTCGGGCGCATGAAGGGGCAATTCGATTCCATCGGTTATTCCACAGACTGGTCGCACTCTTACAGGACGATGGACGACGCCTACAAGAAAAGGGTGCAGGGCACGCTCCTCACGTTCTATGAGAAGGGGCTCCTCTACCGCGCGAAGCACCCCATCCTTTGGTGCTGGAAGTGCGGGACCGCGCTCGCGAAGGCGGAGGTGGGCTACGTTGAGAAAGCGGGGAAGCTGTTTTATATAGACCTGGAGGTCTCAGGCGGGCACAAGCTGACTATCGCCACGACCCGCCCCGAGATGATGCCGGCGTGCGTCGCGGTATTCGTCCACCCCGAGGACGCCCGGTACAAGAGCTTTGTCGGGAAGAAGGCGAAGATGCCGCTCTTTGGGCAGGAAGTGCCTATCATTGCCGACGCCGATGTCGATAAAGAGTTCGGCACAGGAGTCGTCTATCTGTGCACCTTCGGCGACGAGCAGGACATCCGCTGGCAGAAGAAGTATAATCTCCCGATAATCGAGGCGATAATGCCGAACGGGCGGATGAGCGAGAAGGCCGGGAAGTTCTCCGGGATGCGAACAGAGGAAGCCCGAAAGGCCGTAGTCGAAGAGTTAGAGAAAAACGGTCGCGTAAGAAAGATCGAGGATTACACCCACAACGTCCAGTGCCACACTGAGAGGTCGTCATGTGAAAATCCAATCGAGCTCCTCCCAATGGAGCAGTGGTTCATCAAGGTCAAAGACACGCTGCCAGAAGTCCTAAAGGCAGGGAGGGGGATGCGCTGGTTCCCGCAGTACACGTTGCGCCGGCTCGAGGACTGGTGCGAGTCCATGGACTGGGACTGGATAATATCCAGGCAGCGCGTGTTCGGCACGCCGATACCGTTCTGGGCCTGCAAGAAGTGCGGGGCAGTGATACCCGCGAAGAAAGAGGAGTTGCCTATAGACCCCCGGGGCACAACCAAAAAATGCAAGTGCGGGGAAGACGCAATTGGGGAAATCGACGTCTGCGACTGCTGGGTGGACTCCTCGGTGAGCCCGCTGACTGTGACCAAATGGGGCGAAGACCCGGAGTTCTTCAAGAAAACGTACCCGGCGAGCATGCGCCCGCAGGGCTATGAGATAATCAGGACCTGGACGTTCTACACCATATTCAGGAATTTGATTCTGACCGGACAGCCCTGCTTCAAGGACCTGATGATAAACGGCATGGTGGCCGGGCCGGACGGGAGGAAGATGAGCAAGTCGTACGGCAACGTGGTCGGGCCCGAAGTGGTTTTACAGAAGTATCCTGCGGACGCGATGCGCCAGTGGGCCGCGGCCGGGACGCAGGGCGAAGACTACCCGTTCTCCTGGGACGAGTGAGAGCACTCGGGCAAGTTCCTGACAAAGCTGTGGAACGTAGCTCGTTTCATAGAGGAGCAGACTAAGGACTTCGACGCGGGCGAATGCGGCGAGAAACCGAATCTGGCCGAGGTCGACAAATGGATGATATCCAAGCTGCAGTCCGTGATTGAGGTTGCAGGCAAAGGCTTTGAGAACTACGTCTTCAACCTGCCGCTGCAGGAGGTGCGAAGCTTTGTCTGGCACGAGCTTGCGGACTACTACCTCGAGATGGTCAAGTACCGGCTGTATAAACCTGAGATATACGGCGAGGAATCCAAGAAAGCGGCGCAGTGGACACTGATGTACATATTGGAGAACGTCCTTAAGCTGATGGCCCCGATAACGCCGCACGTTACGGAGGAGATATACTCGGAGCTGTTTAAGGAGAAGTCCGCGCACGAGAAATCCATACACCTCTCGGCGTTCCCAAAGCCCGATAAGAAGCTCGTCGACGCCGAGGCCGAGAAAGACTGCGCCGTGCTGGTCAAGATAATAGACGCCGTCAGGAAGCACAAGTCGGAGAGCAGCATGTCCCTCGGGGCTGAGCTGGAGAAGGCAGTGATTGAAGCGCCCGACGCCGAACTGGACGCGGTGAAGAAGCTCGAGCAGGACATCAAGGGGACCTGCAGGATAGGGAAGCTCGAAGTGAAGAAGGGGAAGGAGCTGAAGGTAGCCTTCTGAAAAGCTGCAAGGCACAACAGGACGGACGCGGTTATGTCCTCATCGCCTGTATTATCACCGGCGCCAAACTCACCTTGCCCAATTTGTTGGGTATCGAATCGGTCGAGATTACCTCAAGCCCCTTAAAGATATCGATGCCCTTGGTGAAAACCCCGTGCACGCAGCCCAAATAGACGCCCTTGGCCCCCTGCTTCTTTAGGAACTCGGCGGCTTTGACCATCGTCCCGCCGGTGGATATTATGTCATCGAGGATTACGACGTTCTTTCCCTTGACGTTAAGCTTCTTCGGCTGCATCTCAACGGTCTCGCCATTGATGCGATTTTTAATCAAATAGTCGTAGGGGCAGCCGACCGCCTTGGCCGCTGCCTCCGCATAGTGCATCGAGCCCTCGTCTGGGGAGACTATCACTAAATCCTTAACGCCCCTGAAGTGCGCGCCGAGAAGCGGGAACGCGTCCAGGTTCGTCACTTCTACCCCCCCGAACTTGCCTCTCCCCGCTTCGTCCATGAAATGGGCGTTGGCCGTGATTATTTCATCGGCGAAACTCTTTAATATCTTCAGCACCACCTTCGCGCTGACCGCTTCGCCCTCGAGAAACGCCTCGTCCTGCCGCTGGTATATCATGTGCGGCACGACGCATGTTATGCGCCTCGCGCGGTTGTCCTTAAGGGCTGAAAGGATGAGTATTAGTTCCACCAAATCGTCGTTTGTCTGGGTCGTATGGATAAGGGCCGTATCCTCGCCGCTTACCGAGTTCATGAGCCGGATGTAGATCTCCCCGTCGGGGAATACCTTCCGCTCTATTTCCCCGGTCTCGGCGCCAAGCCCCTTTGCCACGGCCTTTGCAAGGCCCCCCGATTTCTGGCTGTGGAAGATTATCATCTTTGGTTGCCTGTATGCCTTGCCGGGCATCGCAGCCCGCTGGAATTAATCTTTTGAGAAAGAAAAAGCGTCGCCATCCTTGGTCCCGGTCCGCTTTATCGTCCCGGGGGGGCATTCAACCACATACTTTGCCGCCCGCTTTGGCTTGAATATCCTCAGCGCCCAGGGTTTCGCGTTCTCAAAGGTCCCGGCCACGGTCAATGCCCGGTCAAGCCATATCACGTCTATCGCCTGCCTCATGAACCACATATGTATGCCGGTTTCGGCGACCGACTCGCCCGGGGCGACAAGGACGAGGGTCTGCGGCCTCTTTGCCATCATCAGGCCGCGCATCCTTGAGAAGAAGGATGCCGCCTCCCGCGCATTTTCGTCTACGACGGTCCGCCTGGTCTTGTTAGTGACTTTCATGCTGGCACGGCGTTTTGGTGCTGGATTGTGGTTTTAATGTTAGGCTTAGAAAAATAAGGCGATGGACAAGTCTACTCCTCTGAAGGACTTTTGCTGGGAGCCAGGGCTCTCCGCATCCGGGCTCATGGATAAAATAGGCGCTGTCGGTTACCAGGCTTCGGAGCTGAAAAAAGCGGCGGACATCATACTCGAGATGAAGAATGCAGGGGCCAAGATATTCCTCAGCTTCACCTCGAACATGGCCTCCTCGGGCCTGCGCGGCCTCTTCGCCCAGATGATAGAGATGGGCCTGACCGATGTCGTGGTCACCACGGTCGGCAGCATCGAGGAGGACTTCATCAAGGCCCACAAGGGGCAGTTTTTTATCGGGAGCTTTAATGAGGATGACGCAAAGCTGGGCGGCGAGGGGGTAAATAGGATAGGGAATATCCTCGTCCCATCCGAGGACTATGAGGCTTTTGAGAAGAGCCTTAAGCCCGCGCTCGCGGAGATAATAAAGCCGGGCATGGCTATAACCCCGTCGGAGCTGATACGCGAACTTGGCAAATACTGCAAAGACGAAAACTCGTTCATCTACCAGGCCTGCAAGAACAAAATCCCGATCTACTGCCCGGCGATAACCGACGGCAGCTTCGGCTTCCAATTGCAGGAGTTAAGAAATTCAAGGCAGTTCCAGATAGACGTGGTCAAGGACATGAAGAACATCGCCTTTGAGGCCTCGCCGCACGACCAGATAGGGCTGATAGTCCTTGGCGGCGGCGTAGCCAAACACCACGCGATTTTGGCGAATTTGACGAATGGGGGTGCGGACTACGCAGTGTACATAACAACCGCTTCGCAATACTCCGGCTCCCTTTCGGGAGCCACCACCGAAGAGGCCAAATCCTGGGGCAAGGTGAAAACGTCCAGCGAGGCGGTGACTGTCCACGGCGAGGTGAGCATCCTCCTGCCGCTTATGATGTGCTATGTCTTCGAACGCCTTGGAAATGCGGGGAAGCGATAATCGGCCTAAGCCAAACCCATATACCGGACGCAAAATGATCGAGATACCCATGCATCTCCTCAAGGAGCCGACGCCGTTCTTCGCATGCTCGCGCTCGGTGCTGGAAAGGCAGGTAGCTGCGCTCGGCGGCCTCGGGGTGGATGTATTTTACTCGGTAAAGACGAACCCCGAACATGCCATATTGCGGGAGCTGCAAAGGATCGGTGTCGGGTTCTCGGTGTCAAGCCCTGTCGAGATGCTGTCCGCGGCATCGGTCGGCGCGGACGTGTCAAAGGTGATTTACTACGAGCGGGGCCTGACCAAGGACCGCGCTGGATGGCTTACACGGCTCGGGTGCAGGAACTTCATGGTGGAGAGCATGGCCGCATTTGAGAACCTAAGGCCGCTATTGGGGGGGGAGTCCACAGTGCTCGTGAGGCTCAAAGCTGAAGAGACGAAGAGCGCCTATTCGGGCGAATATGCGCCGGGAGTCGGCCTCTCGGATGCCGAATCCGTGATGAAGGAATGCAAAAAGCTCGGGGCAAAAACGGGCGTGCTCCACCACAGCGCGTCGCAGGTCGAGGACGCCGCGGCGTGGAAGAGGAAATTCGAGGTCTTGTCAAAACTCCCCGAGATGGATGCCGCCAACATAGGCGGCGGCATACCCATAAGCTACGGCGGGGGCGACGAGGGGGGAAAAATCCTCGGCGAGATACGAAAGGGCGTGAAGTCGATAAAGGCTAAAAGGGTGATCGCCGAGCCGGGAAGGTTCATCGTCGGGCCGGCGTGCAGCCTTGTCGCAAAGGCCGTCCTTGTGGACGGGGCGAACGCGGTCCTCGACTGTTCGGTCTACAACGCGCACATCGACACGATAATAGCCGGGATAATCCTCCCGTCAAGGCTATTGGCGAAACCCGGCGAGGCCGGCGCTGCGAGGCCCAAAACCGCCCACACCGCAAATGCCTATCGCCTCCTCGGCTCGTCGCTTTGCAGCCTGGACGTTTTCGACCACGGGGCGAAGCTGGGGAAGCTGTCCGCCGGGGACTTTATAACATTCGACAACGCTGGGGCCTACAACTTCTCGTCGGATTTCGGCTCCGGCTCCGGGATAAATACTTACATCGTCGAGTGAAGGGTCTTAACGCCCGACTCGCAGCATCCCAACCGCTTGAGGCTTATCCTACTCCGCGCCCTTCCTGCGCCTAAGCACGCCCTCGATTATGCTACCTATCTTCTCGTGGTCGGGCTCTTCGCCCTTCGGCGACGGCTGCATGATGGAATACTGCTTCTGCACGGGCGGCTTTGACATTGCCGCGGGCGGCCTTTCGGCAGCTGCCGGTGCCTGCCGCTGCGGGGCCGCGGCCGGCTGGCGCACGGGTGCGGGCTGGGCAGCCGGCCTCACCGGCTGCTGTGCCGGCTTTAGTACTGGCTGCTGTGCCGGCTTTAGGACTGGCTGCTGTGCCGGTCTTTCGGCAAGTTGCCGTATAGGCGCTGGCTCGGGCTGCTTTGCGGGCGCCGGCGCGGGCGGCCGCCAGGAGGGCATTCCCTGATTCACGGGCACTGCAGCAGGCTCCTTTTCGGGCGTATGCTGCTTCGCAGGTTTTTCACCCGGCCGCCTTTCAATCGCGCTTTCGCGCACCTTTTCGGGCCAGACCTTTTGCTTTATCCGCGAGAACATGCACGATATCGGATTTGACCCCTTCAACTGCGGGTGCCGCTTTTCCTCAAGCATCCGGACCTTGACCTCGGCCTTCTTTGCTTCTTTGGACTCTGCCCTCTTTGCCTCTTTGGCCCCGGCCCGTTTCGCCTCTTTTGAGCCTTTCGCGTTGCCCGTTATCGCCGAAGACACCCTTCTCTTGTGCTTCAGATCCTTGTGGTAGCGGAAGATGAAGAAGGCTACTATTACCGCGAGCATCGATGCGGGGAATATTGCCCAGAAACCGCAGTCGAAGGGCTGCTGGCAGAGAGGAAGCATCATGTAAAGCACGAGCTCGGCCGCGACGAGCGCGTATGAGGCGAGAAGCGCCGTGCGGGCGCGGTGCGCCCTCAGGGTGCCCCAGTACATGACAAGGACCAAGGCCGCAAACGGCGCTACGGCGAGGATGAACACCGCGGGGTCCACCTGCGCGCTGCGCAGGAAGTACACCGTGCCGGACGAAGTATTGTACATGTAAAAGAAACGGTTTGCGCAATAAAAAGGTCGGCTTGGGGGTGCGGCGCTCCTATGACGCGTGGCAAGGATTCGCGAAGGCGAGGGATGCTTATTGGGACCTCATGGACTCCAACTCCTTGAGGAGGTCGTCCACCGTTTTCTCATGCTTCTCGAGCACCGCCGCGGGGGTGGCTGGCTTCGCTTCAACCGGCTCTTCCTTTGGGGCCTCTTCTTCGGGCTTGGGGGCCGCTTTCTTGGGAACTGGCTTTTTCGCTTCGGGTAAAGCCTTCTTGGCCGCAGGTGCAGCCTTTATTGCCGGCCCGGGGGCCTTTCTCGCAGCCTTCGCCTGCGCCGGGGTCGCGGCTTCTGGCATGTGCTTCCCCTTGAGCTCTTTAAGGGCGGTCTTGTGCTTCGCCTTGACGTCCAGGCTGTCGAATTCCTTCAAGATGGATTCCAGCTGGCCAGATATGTGCTCGGCCAGGGTGGCAATTATCTCCGGGTTCTGCCCGCCCTTCTTGCCGACCTCGCGCAGTACGGCGACAAGCTCGTTAAGGCCCTGCAGGCGACCTATTACATAATCGATGTCTCTCATCGGGTGTTTTAACGCGTAGCGGAATATAAACGCTAACGTTTGAGATAAACTAACATTTGCAGATAAACGCATGCGCGCGTATGCGGATGATGGGGGTGCTTATGTGAGGGTTAAGGTTAAAGGGCCTATCAATACCTGAGCCTCTCGACTATAGGCAGGATGACTTCCATGGTCTCCTCGGGGGGATATGCGAAATACACCGACATTCCCCACGAGCCCGGCTGGTCGTTCACTATCACCCCCGGGTAGGCCTTGTCGCCCACGTTCAGATTCGCGACTAATGCTGTCGTGTACTTGTTCTCGACAGCCGTCGCCTCCGTGACGTTCGCCATGTTGAAACGGCCCCTGATGCCCGCGACCGACCAGTGGCCGCGGTCCACGACCTCGAACTCGGGGCTTGAGACCGTAAGGCCCTTCACGAAGCTGGTCCCTATCACGGTCGTGAAGTCTATAGTCGTCTGTTCTGCCTCGCCCGGGAGGAGCTTGCAGTTGGAGCCCTCTTTGCCCACGTTCTTGCAGTCGCACACCGCCAGCGAGTTTGCGTCTATGCAAACCTGCTTGCGCAGCCAGCCGGTCTGGTTGACGATGAGCGTGTCCTCGTATGAAACGGTGCCTAGCACGCCCGCGTCTCCGACCCAAATGAGGTTGCCGCCGCCCTTGACGTAATCCTGCAGGTTTAGGAGCTTGTCCTTGTCGAGCTGCTTAGCGTCCTCGACTATCACAAGCCCGTACTTTGACATCACCTGGCCGGCGCCGGCGCCGAACTTGCGCACGTCGATGTCGTCCGAGTAGAATATCAGCCGCTCGGCCAGGTTGTCGCGGAGGGTCTCCCAGTTGCCGACCGAGTCGTCGCCGTGGAGGATGAGCACCTTGGGCGCGCCGAAGACGCGCTCGTATATGTCCATCATCCAGTCGCCGACTACGGGGACGTCGCGCAGATAGATGAAGTGGAAGTGCTGGAGGACCAGCATCATCCCTATTAGGAGGAAGACCACGACCACCATGTTCACGATGAGCCTCGCCTGCTGCGAGCTCTTGTCCATCGGTATCGGGTACATGGTTAAATTACGGCATGCGGCTTTAAAAGCGCCCGGATCGGCCCCCGCGGGGTTGTGAGGGCGGCTGCGGGTCTGGGCTTTGGCATTACATCCACCGCGGGCAGCAGGGTTTTTATCCCTTGAGCGGGTAAGTTATAACTTTGGGTTATTAACCACATCCGCCGAAGAGCGGAAGCCATTCACCCGTTTGATAACAATGGATGTCGCGCATGCGGAAAGGGCGGAAAGCGGCGATTCTATGAAGGGCATCTGCGTAGCCGTGAAGAGGGGCAAGACTTCCAGGATAGAATGCACCTCGTCCGAAGAGCTCATGCCCGCCCTTAAAGACTCCAGCCTTGCGTGGGTCAACTTCGTGGTGGGCGACATCAGCGTTGACGGCGAGAAGATAGCGACCTCGCTGGGCTTCAGCCAGGGCATTGTTACAAACCTGCTTAGCAGCTACCAGTTCAACTATGATGACCGGGACACCGAGCTTGGCATCAGGATACCGGCGGTCAGCACCGAGGGTGTGGATGTCAAGATATACCCGATTATCATCCTCATAAAGAAGGGCATCCTCCTTTCCCTCCACGAGCGGGCGATAACAAGGTTCGTGAGGTTCACCAGGTACGCCACGACCCTCATGAAGAAGATGGAGGCGCGGCCCCTGTGGGAGGACCAGCTTACAATACTCCTCTGGCGCATCATAGACGAGAACAACGCTAAGAACTTCGACCACCTGCGGGAGATAGAAGAGCAGGCGGACGTGCTCGTCAAGCAGATGATGGACCCAAAGACGCCGCGCGAACTCATCGGGCCGCACATATACAAGATGAAGCACGCCCTGATTGTCTATCTCGACGCGCTTTGGGCGACCCTTGACGTCATAAACACCCTGCGTTACGGGGATGCGGAGGTCCTGACCGACGACCCGGAGCTTCTCGAGCGCATAACGGCGCTGTCGGCGGATGTGACTACCCAGATATCCATCAGCGAGCACATGTCCGAGGTGCTTGCATCGGGACTGGAAGTGCTGCAGAGCATATACAACAACCAGCTCCAAATATTGAACAACAGGATGGCCCTGGTAGCGGCGTGGCTTGCCGTTCTCGGCACGGCCTTCCTCGTGCCTAACACCATAGCCACCGTATTCAGCACCGCGGTGGGCGCGGGGCTGGACCCTGTCTTTGAGCTCGTCGTGCTGGTGCTATCGACCGTGCTTTCGGGCGCCGGCGCGTACGCGTTCATCAAGCACAAGGGCATAATACCCAAGCACGCTGACTGAATGCCTGCGGCAGGTAGCCCAAACTGTTCCGCTCAGGCAGCTTTAGCGGCCCTCACTTTCTCTTCTCTTCCTCAAGCTCCTCTGCCAGCGTCTGGTATACGGAGGCGCTGCCTGCGGCGCCGGCCTGCTTCGGCGCCTTCCCGTGCAGCTGGAGCACGTTCAGCATCGGCGAATCGGGCGACACCACATAAACGGTCCCCTCGCCCAGGACTTTTTCCAGCACCTCAAGCTGCCGCGACTTCTGGGCCTGCTCCTTGAAGTACTTGTTCGCGCTCTCGGAGATCACCTTTATGGCCTCCGCCTGCGCGGTAGCCCTGAGCTCTATGCCCTTGGCCATGCCCTCGGCCTTCTTTATTTCCGCCCTCTTGAATCCGTCGGCTTCAGTTTCCCTTGCGGTCGCAAAGTCGGTCGCCGCTATCTTCTCGTTCTCGGCCTTAAGGACCTTGTTCATCGTCTCTTGCACGTCCTGCGGGGGCTCTATTTCCTTAAGCTCCGTCCTCACGATATCTATCCCCCAGCTCTTCGTCTCGGTCTTCAGGCTGACGGCGAGCTTCGAGTTGAGGACGTCGCGCTTGTTGTTGACGTCCTTGAAGGGCATCTTCCCGATGATGTCCCTTAGGGTAGTCCTCGCAAGGCTGACTATCTGGTAGCGGTACTCGTTGACGTTGTACTGGGACGCCTTCACGTCCTCTTCGGTGTCCTTGACCTTGAAGTATATCTGCGCGTCGACGGTTGCGTTCAGGTTGTCCGCGGTGATGACCTGCTGGGACGCCGCATCCACCATCTGCTCGGTGATGTTGATCTTTATCACGGACTCGACGAACGGCAGCTTGAAGGAGAGGCCCGACTTGAGCTGCCTCTTGTACTTGCCGAACCGCTCTATGAGGGCCCTGTGCGTCGGCCTCACTATGACCACGCTTTGCGTCAACAGCACTAGCACCACAATGACCAACACCGCAAGAATCAGTTCGAACATCATTACCACCTGTTGTATATTGGGCCAAACGTGCTTAAAAACCACGGCCGGCGCCTTGCTTTTTTCTACCGCTAACATCAATTGTTTGTAATGATTCTGCAAATAGCCCTTGACTTTGTTGACCTTGACAGGGCGCTGAAGGTCGCAAAGGAAGTCGCACGCAGCGCCGACTGGCTCGAGGCCGGGACCCCGCTCATAAAGGCGAACGGGATGGATGCTATAAGGCGGCTGAAGCGGGCGTTCCCGGGCAAGACCATAGTCGCAGACTTGAAGATAGCTGACACGGGCGACATAGAGACCGAGATGGCTGCTAAGGCCGGCGCCGACATCGTGACGGTCCTCGGCTCGAGCGACGACCAGACTATAATGCAATCCGTCGAGGCGGCGAAGAGGTACGGCTGCAAGGTCCTTGTCGACCTGCTCAACTGCGGCGACATGGCCGCCCGGGCGAAGATTGCCGAGGAGCTCGGCGCCGATTATGTGATGGTCCACACCGGCATAGACCAGCAGATGGTGGGAAAAGACGTCTTCTCCGACCTGAGGCGCGTGGTCGGGGTTGTAAAAATACCCATAGCCGTGGGTGGGGGGCTGACGCCGGAGAATGTGGGCCAAGCCGTCAGGGGCGGCGCGGGGATAGTGATAATCGGCGGGGCGGTGACAAAGGCGCCGGACGCGGCCGGGGCCGCTGCCAGGTTCAAGAAGCTCATCAAGTCCGGCTCCGGAAAGGCTGGCGCCGGGAAGAAGCCGGCGAAGGGCTCCGCCCCGGGCGTCGAGGAGATCCTCAAGAGGGTCTCGACGGCAAACGTCAGCGATGCGATGCACCACAGCGGCGAGATGCACGGGCTGCACGCGATAAACCTTGACGGCAAGTTCTGCGGGAAGGCGTTCACCGTCAAAGCCTATCCGGGCGACTGGTCAAAGACCGTGCAGGCGATTGATGCGGCGGAGAAGGGCAATGTCATAGTCATCGACGCCCACGGCTCGAAGGTCGCCCTCTGGGGCGAGCTTGCGACCCGCAGCGCGATGTCGCGCGGTATCAGGGGCCTTGTGATAGACGGCGGGGTCAGGGACGTCGAGGAGATAAGGAAGCTCAAGTTCCCAATATTCGCGCGCTGCGTCAGCCCGGCGTCGGGGGAGCCCAAGGGGATGGGCGAGATGCAGGTTTCGATAACCTGCGGGGGCGTCGAGGTCGAGCCAGGGGACTACATACTCGCAGACGATAACGGCGTCATGGTCATACCAAAGAAGAGAGCCCTGGAAATCGCCAACAGGGCGCTTTATGTGAAAGAGAAGGAAGACCGAGTGAAGAAGGAGATATCCGACGGGAAGACGCTAGGCAAGATAATGGAACTCGGCAAGTGGGAGAAGATATAGGGCAGTTGCCGAGAATGCATGAGCGCACATAAGGTTATATAAGATGATCAACGCGGCTATAGTCTTCCTGTGCTCGCTCGGGGTCCTCGCCTTTGCCAGCAGGTTTGTCCTCTCCTCCTGCATACGGATAGCCGAGTATTTCAAAGTCTCCGAGCTCGCGGTCGGCTACCTGGTGATAGCGATGGCGACATCGGTCCCCGACTTCATGGTCTCCACGACCGCGTCGTACAAGGGCGTCGGCGGCATGGCGCTCGGCGACGTCCTCGGCTCGAGCATAGCGAACATCTGCCTAGTCCTCGGGATCGCGGCGGTGATGAGGACTATCCGCGTCAAGCGCGAACAGACTCTTGAGGGCGCGGAGCTGCTGCTTCTAGTCAGCATAATCCCCCTGATACTCCTGACGCGGAATGTCATAGGCGCGACCGAGGGCGCGCTGCTGGTGGTAATATTCCTCTTCTACGCCCTATTCGCAATCAAGGGGAAGTTCACCCTCGGGCTGAAAGAGGGGGTAAAGCACAGCGAGTGGATGAAGCAGATGGCGATATTCGTCGTCAGCATAGGGGCGACGCTTTACAGCGCGCAGTTCATAGTGGGCTCGGGGATGGAGATAGCTAGCATGCTCGGCGTTGACGCGGCGCTCATAGGCATGACTATCATCGCCTTCGGCACGACATTGCCCGAGCTTGCAATCAACTTCGCCGCAATCCGGAAGGGGCACTTCTCACTCGCCATAGGCGAAATACTCGGCAGCTGCGTCGTGAACCTGACGCTAGTGCTCGGGGCTTCGGCCCTGATAAACCCCCTGGCCGACGGCGCGATGTTCATACAGGTAAGCATAGCGTTCCTTGTCGGCGCGGTCGCATTCCTGTGGTACATACTCATGAAGCACGAGTGCATCAAGAAGGAGCACGGGGTGATATTCCTGATTGCCTACATCCTCTTCATAATGATGCAGTTTGTCTGGGGCGTCACGACGCAGGGCGGCGGGGCGGCTGCTGCAGCTATCCCGTGAGCCAATTTCACGGCTATGGGGCCCAAATACCATTTTAATTGTATTAATGTCAAATTAACCGCTTTCTGGGCGGGCTGTTGGTGCCTTTTTGGCGCCGGCCGCCAAAACCCGAGAGCATTGTTGGGCCTATAGCTCAGCATGGTTAGAGCGCCGGTCTTATACGGGCTCGGGCGTCGCGTGCGCCCCTGCATGACATCCCCGACGGGGATTGTAAGGCTCTAAGCAAGCCGGATGTCGTGGGTTCAAGTCCCATTAGGCCCACCTTAGTTTTACTTGGGTTAGCCTCGGCGGGCCTAATGACTGCCAAAGAGGGGTGCAAAGCGATGAACTCTTTGTCACCCCATTAGGCCCACGCCTGTTTTTCTTATTCAACCGCTAAATAATTCAAGATGAGAACAAGGACAAACCCGAAACATTCTATAAGCGTTGAGGACGAGGGTATGCGCCTCCACGAACGGGCGAAAAGGACCGTGATTGCAAGGACAGGGCCACAACTGACAAGAAGGGAGCCAAGCGGTACTAACATAGATATGATTAATCATCTAGCAGAAAGCCCCAAAGCTGCGATAGAGATTGTTAGGTTGCGAAGAGCCCTAGAGAGTGAAAGGGAAAAACCGCAAAAGGCGGCTATCAAGGCAGTCGCCAAGCCTATACGCGTCGATTCAGATGGCATGCGCCTCCATGAATGGGCGAAAAGGACTGTGGCTTCAAGGGCAACGCCGCAACTGACAAGAAGGAACGCGACGGGTTTTAACTTTGATATCCTTGAGCTTCTCGCAGAAAGCCCAGAATCTGCAATGTTGGTACTTAATCTGCATAGAGAGTTGGTCAAGGGCAAAACACCAAAGGGCTCTAGGGACTGATTCTCAGCTGATTCTTTTTCCCTTAATTGGGCACTGGGATGATGGCCCTCATCCAGAGGAGCCCCTTAGAAAGCCTGAGCCTGTTTTTTATCTTCCCTGGCCAAAATTAAGCGACTTCTATGGAACCCTTCGAGCCTCTGAAAATAGAGAAGGAGATAGCGGAGTACTGGGACGGGGTAAAGCTATTTGAGAAAATAAAGAGCGCCAACAAGGCCGGGAAGAAATTCTTCTACCTCGACGGGCCCCCGTATGTGAACGGGAACCCGCACATGGGACACGCGAGGACGAGGGCCATCAGGGATCCCCTCCTCAAATACCGCGTCATGAAGGGCTATGACGTGAACCTCCAGCCCGGCTACGACTGCCACGGCTTGCCGATTGAAATCAAGGTCGAGGAGGAATTGGGGCTGAAGAGGAAAGAAGACATCGAAGCATTCGGGGCAGAAAAGTTCATCGACAAATGCAGGGAGCGGGCGACGCACTACGTGGGCGTGTTCAACTCGTTTTATAAACGCTTCGGCCTGCACTGGGACTTCGCGCACCCGTATAAAACACTGGACAACGATTACATCTCCGCCTCCTGGGCGTTCTTCAAGAAGTGCGAGGAGAAGGGCCTGCTTTACAAGGGGAAGGCGACGACCGCCTGGTGCCCCCGTTGTGAAACCGCGCTCGCGGGCTATGAGGCGACGGATGAGTACCGGGATGTAACAGATAATTCCATTTACGCCAAGTTCCCAATAGACACGGGTACGCCCGCGGCCAAAAAAATCGGCGCAGATCGGAAGAGCACA
>JBFYKJ010000069.1:0-2781 GCA_041306005.1 Candidatus Altarchaeota archaeon
GGTGCGCGTCGAAGTGGGCGACCTGCAAGCCCTTGTGCTTCCCGGCGAGGGCCTTTATCGGTGAATAAGAAACCGAGTGCTCGCCGCCGAGCGTGATAACGACGGCCTTTGGGTTTTCCCGGATCATGCCCTGGACGGTCTCTTCGACCCGCTTATTAGTCTCCTCCAGGTTCCCGTGGACTACAGAAACATTCCCGGCATCGAAGACTTTCTTACCAAAGTAAGATTCGGGCTTGTCTATCTCCAAAAACTCCTTCCTTATCCAGAGGGGCCCGAACCTGCATCCCGGGCGGTAAGAGCAGGTGGAGTCAAACGGCACGCCTATTAGCACGAACTCGGCTTTTCCAAGCCCGCAGTTAGACTCGAGTATCAGGTTCCTGTCGAGAAAGAAGTCCATATGGTCAGATGCCCCCCTCTTTTTTAATGATCTTGGCTATATGCCTCTTAAGCTTGGGCAGGTCATCGCTTATTATCTCGAGGGTCATCTGCAGGTCCACGCCGAAGTAGTCGTGTATAAGCTTGTCCCTTGTGCGGGCGATGTCGTTCCACGGCACCTCAGGGTATTTGGCGGTGAACGATGTGGGCAGGTTCTTCACGGCTTCGCCCATGACTTCCAAACGCCGGACTACCGCGTCCTGCAGCATCCTGTCGGCAAGGAACTCAGACTTCGTCTTTCCCCGCATATATGACTCTATGGCGCCTATGCACTCTTCGATGTGGCCTATGAAGACTAGCGGCTCCTTCTTCATATTATGCGTATCTCCTCGTTGAGTATCCTTTCACGGAGAAGAGGGTGCAGTGAATTATAGGTTATCAGGTCGACTTTCCTCTTGAGCTGCCCTTCGAGCTGCAGCTCCAACCCCGCCAGGTCAAAGAGGCTCTTCCTACCCCGGAACTCAACCAGGATGTCTACATCGCTCCTCTTCCTGGCTTCGCCCCGTGCGTAAGACCCGAATACGCCGGCTTTCTTTACCCCGCCCTTCTTAAGGACCTTAACTATTTCCGGCTTAATACTCTCTAATGACCGTTCCACGCTTTATTTAGCCCTCCTCAAGATATAAATCCTCCTTGTCAGCGACCGATGGACATAATACTTGTGGTCGCTGCGCTTCTCAAACCCTGCCTGTTTGTAATTCAGTTTGGCTTCGGTCGGCACCGCGAGGACGAGGTGCCCCCCCGGTTTAAGGGCCCTGAACGCCGACTTGAGGAAGGCGTCGTAAAGCGTCTGCAGGTCTTTGGAAAACACCTTGCTAGACCTCGCATACGGCGGGTCGGTCACTATCGCGTCAAGTTTCCTTAATTTTATATCCGTCGCGTCCCCGCCGAACGTCTCGGCATTGACCCCGTAAAAAGCCATGTTCTTGGCGCAGCCCCATAGCATGTTATGGTCCCTGTCGCCGCCTGTTGCATCCAGCCCCATCAGGGTTGCCTCTATCAGCACGGAGCCCGACCCGCAGAATGGGTCAAGTACACGGTCTCCCGTCTTGAGTCTTGCGAGATTAAGGAACAGCCTCGCAAGCTTCGGGTTCAGCGCGAGCGGGTGGAAGAACGGGCGCTTGTTCGGGTCCCGTTTTTTAAAATCGCCAGTCTCGTTCTTCTCAAAAGATATCGCGACCTTGTCTTTTACTTTGATAATGTATATCTCAAGCTCCGGCTTCTCCATCTTCACGCGGGGCTTCCACCCTTTCGCCGCCCACGCGTCAAAGAGCACGCCCCCAGCCCTTCTCTCCTCCCCCGCATTGTAATCAAACCCCAGGCACCTGACTCGAAAGCTCTCTGGTTTTTTAACCTTCAGTCCCAATAATACCTCATCGAGGCTGGCGCCGTCCGCGAGCTCTGCGACCTCGTAGAACTCGTGGGTGAGGGCAAGCCGGGCAAGCGCGCTCTTTTCCAGGCCGTTTTTGACAAGGAGGAGCCTGCCGTCCTTTAGGATTATGTCCGGCTTTTTGCCGTATGCCTCGTAAAGAGCCTCGACTTCCTCGAGCGGCAGGTCGGGATGCTCGCCCGACAGGTTGATGAGTATCATGGTTCAATCGATATCGGCATCGTTCAATCGACAAATAGATATCGCGTATAATGGCTAAAGAGGGGAAAAAAACCAAGAGCGCCAAGGCGCCGCCGGCAGGCTCAAAGGCTGCGGAGACTGCCGCCGCCGGCAAAAAGGACGCCCTCAAGATGAAGTCCTGGGACGATTTCAAGACGACTGAGGAAATCTACGTTCCAACACTTCTCGCCAACCAGATAATAGGCCAGGACGAGGCCGTCGAGATAATCAAGAAGGCTGCGGCGCAGAGGCGGAATGTTTTACTCATCGGCGAGCCGGGCACCGGGAAAAGCCTCCTCGGCCAGGCGATGGCCGAACTGCTCCCCATGAAGGAGATGCAGGATGTGCTTGTCTTGCCCAATCCGGAAGACGAGAACAACCCCCGGATAAAGGCCATCAAGGCCGGGGAGGGGGTAAAAGTCATAAAGAAGGCTTCGATGATGGCCGCGGGCGCGGGCTCCAGGAACATGATGACGTTCCTCTCGTTCTTTGTCCTCATCTACCCCTGGATACTCTACTGGCTGACTGACATCGACCGCGTGATAATCGCGGCACAGATGATAGTCAGCATCATGCTGGTCTCGGTCCTGGTACTCGCCACCAAGCTGATAAAGCCCGAGAAGAGGGAGATGCCAAAGCTCCTCATCAACAACGCCGAGGTGAAGAAGGCCCCGTTCATAGAAGCCACAGGCGCCCATGCAGGCGCGCTCCTCGGCGATGTGAAGCATGATCCGCTC
>JBFYKJ010000070.1:0-8870 GCA_041306005.1 Candidatus Altarchaeota archaeon
TGAAGAATCCCAGGGCCAACAGGGCTATCAGGTAGGAGGTCTTCAAGGCCATGTGTTAAATTCAGGCGGCGGGTTAATAAAAGCGGATGGGCCTGCGAGCCGCGCGGCGGCATGCCGCCGCATGCGATGAGCCAAAGCTCACCGCTTCTTCTCCAGTATCTCGATAAGCTTTATGTTCAGCTGCCGGAGGATGTCAAGCAAGTGCTTGATCTCCTCCATGTCCGAATCCAGCTTATCCATGCCGTCTGTTAGCCGCTGTGCGACCTTCTCATCCATTTCTTCGTCCTCCTCAAGTGTGAGTATGGGGGGCTTTGCCTTGCCCTTCGCGGCCTTGGCGGCTTTCCCGCCGGCAGCTTTCCCCCCCGCCGCCTTGGCCGGCGCCGCAGCGGCCCCCTTGGCGGGCAACAATGCAAGGAGGTCTAATTCGCCGCCCGGCTTTATTGCGGATGCCCCGGGCTTAGGCACAGTCTCAAGCGGCGCCTCTGCCGGCGCCTTGCGGGCACTTGCGCCCCCCAGCACCGCATCGAGGGCCTCTGAGGCTTTTGCCTCCGCATCGGCCTCGGCGGACGTCGACGTCCGTATCTGCCTCACGGGGCCCGACGGGCCCTGCTGCACGCCGGTTATAGGCTTTGCTATGGCCGCCTTTATTGCGCCGAGCCGCCTTACCTCGGAATCGCGGAGCCCCACATCCGATATGTGATTCTCAAGCCGCCTTACTTCCGCTTCTACCTGCGGGGGGGCCTGGGGCTGGCGCCTTAGCACGTCAGTCAGGAAGCCCTTTTCGGGCGATACGGGAGGCGCTTGCGCGACCATGTTGCTTATCTCCTCAAGCCTCCTCGATTCTGGGGTCTCAGCCAGTGGGAGGCCCCTTTGCACCCCAAGCTCGCGCGGGGGCGCCTCTTTCTTGCCCTTGCCGAGCAACGATGACAAAAACCCGCCCTTCTTTTGCCCCTTTTCTAGCTGGGGCCTTGCGCCGTAGAGCCGGTCAAGCTCGTCTATCCGCCTTGTCTCATCGGTCTCCCTGAGCTCCAAGCCGGATGCCTGCTGCGCCGGTTCGGGCTGTGGACGGCCCCTTCTGGAGGTGCGCGGTATCTCAAGCTGCGCCATTTCAAACCGGGAACGGGGCGGGCCCGGCTCTTCTGCAAGCAGTTTGGATTCGATCGGTGTTTGCGCCTGGGCCTGCTGGATTGGCGGAGGGGCCTGCGCTATTGTCTGGCGGGGGGGTGGCGAAGCTTGCGGCATCTGTGCAGCCGCAGACGGGCGCTGTTCAGACGGCCTTTGCGCGGGCGCTATTGAGCCGCCTATTGCCCTCAGCCTCCTCTCGATGTCGGCCTGTTCCGGCAGCATGCGGGCGGGGGCCTTGCGCGAAGGCTGCAACGCTTCCGGTGCCGGCGAGGGCAAAGCCTCAGGTGCGGCCTGCAACTCCCCAAACCGCATCCTGGACGGCGGGGCTCGAACCTCAAGCTCTTTGAGCTCGTCGGGGGGCTCTTCCGGCACGGGCACTTCTGGCGGCTCTTGCAGGGCCCTCAACTCGCGTATGGTGGAGGGTGTTATAACCGAGGGGAACGGCGGCTCCGGCGTTATGGGCAGGGGTTCTGTTGGCTGGGCTTCGTATGGCGGGATCTCGCGGGGCGATGCTTTGTATTGCGGTACTTCGCGTGGCGAAGCCTCTGGCACTTGGGGCTTTTTCTTTCCGAACAGCCCTGAGAAAAGCCCTTTCTTTTCTCCGGGCGGCTTTGGGGGCTTCTCAGGCTTTTGCTGCTTCTCGCGCCTCATGCGGCCGCTGGGCGGCTCTTCGGCCGGCACCGCCTCCTCTTCAAACGCAAACGGCCCCGGGGCCCGCATCTGCCGGGCCTCGGCCGGCCGCCCAGCCTCTTGCAAAGCCGCGGCTGGTGCACCCCGCTTCTTCCTCAATTCCTGGGCTTTCTTGACAAGGACGTGCGCCTCCCTGCTGGAAAGCCCGAAGTCCGCGAGTTGGTTTTTGACTTCATCGTCGCTCATGCCTTCGTCATACAGCTTGGCGACTAGCTCTTCCGGTTTGGAGCTCATCTTTTAAATCGGACAACTATAATTAAGCATTGTTTTATTTAAATGCGCCCGATTAATCGCAGCGAGGCGGTTTAGATAACATCGGCGGCGGGGGGACGGCCCCGCTGGATAGGATAACATGGTGTCAAAGAGCGTGTGGAACCTGCCGGGGGGGCCGTGGGAAAGGATATTCGCGGGGGTCTGGCACAGGTTCAACGTGGCGGTCTACGAGAACAAGGACAAGGTCCTGCTCACTACCATATTCCCAAAGGCCGGCGACGTCAGCTGGATAATGATAAGGGTCGACAGGATACTCATGGTAGCCGACGGCTTTGAGAGGCTGGAGAAAAAACTGGAGGACATGCACCTGCACGTCCTCAAGCAGCGCGCGCCCGGCGGGCACATGGTCTACCTCATGCTTCTTAGCCCGCCGACGACCGTTGACTTCGGCAGCAAGGAGATCGGTTCGAGGGTGTTCCAGCAGGTGCTGGGCCTCGAGGAGCAGGCGGAGCGCATCAGGTCGGCCGCGAAGGGCGCGGGCGTCGAGGTGATGGACCTGAAGGACGCCCCCTACAAGGAGTCCGCAAGTCTTCTGGGCAACCCGACGCTCCTTCTCAGCATGCTGAGCGTCGCCCCGGAGGGCGAGGAGCCGAAGAGGGAGAAGCTGAGGGAGATAGTCCTCGGCGAGGAGGGGGGCAAGCTATTCAAGGTCGACGAGTCGGTATTCAGCGGGTTCACGTCGATAAAGAAGGGAAGCGAGGAGGAGAGGAACTATCTTGCGCAGGCGATGATGGAGGACGCGATGGTCGATGTCGGGCCGCTGCCGCTGATACTCGACTTCGGCGGGCACCCTCTCAAGCTGGGCCAGCCAAACCCCTACCCCTACGATTACTCGACGTACGGGTTTGAGGGCAACGCGAGCTTCAGGGTCAAAGAGTATGACCTTGCGGACGACGAGTGCGAGATAAGGATAAACCTCGACCACGCCAGCGCGAACTTCGTGTGGAAGCTGTTCGGCCTTGGGCAGGACGAGGCGTCCACGCTGATACTGGAGGCGGTCGAGAGGCTGCAGGGAGCGACCGGCATACGCGATGTCGAGGGCATAATGCGCGAGGTGATAAAGACGCCGGTGTACAACGAAAAGGACAAGGCGACGCTCGGCAGGGCGACCAGGATGCTCCGCGCCGTCAGCCGCGCTTACGGCCCCATATTCTCGAACGAGAGGGACATCAGGGAGACCGTCGCCGGATGGGTCAAGAACAACGAGCGCGTTTATCTCTCCATGTCGCGGCTAGACCAAAAAAGACGGCTCGCATTCACCCTGTTCATGCTTGAGACAATCCAGGGCCTTAAGGGCTCGGATATCCTGTCCGACATCGAGGAGCGCAGGCTCGACTACATCTTCCCGTGCATGCTCGACATGTCCTGGTTCGGCCGCGGGGTCATGCAGGCGGAGATCGTCGGCAAGCTCGTGGGCGAGCGCGGGAAGGGCCTGTTTGTCACGGAGGACGAACTGCCTATGGAGATAGAAAGCAGGGTGTCGTACAGGTTCCACATACTCGCGCCGCGGAGGGCGAAGCTGTTTTTGGGCGGCAGGGGAGCCGAGTTTAACGTGAGGCCGCTGCTAAGCTGCCCGCCGTAACGGTCTTGTATTAGGGTTTCTTGGCAGGTCTTGTATTAAGGGGGCTTGGCAGGTCTTGCAGGGGGGGATGCTAAGCATGTCTTGTATGAGGGGTGATGAGCATGTCCTGGACCGGCGCGGGATGCAAAATGCGTATTACCGCAACGCATAAGGGGGCTCTGGGAAAGATGGGTTCAACAGCAATAAAACAGGCTGAAAACCCAATCGGCTTTTAATATTTTTATATGGCCCGGCATTAACTTCCCGCAATGGCTGCATGTCCTGAATGCGGGGGCTCTTTGGAGTTCAGTGAAGGCTGCAAAACCTGCAGATGCTGCGGCTGGTCCGCATGCGGATAAACCCTTTTCACCCTTCTATTCCTATCTTTTTTCCCTACGCTAGGCTTTCCGCTATAGGGCAGTTTGCAAGATGCTTTGGGGCTTGGCTGATTGAGAAAAAGCGTACAAAACAAAGGCTGACGGGCCTTTACTTCGTGTATACCCTCTCCTTAAACCCGGACCGCTCTATCGTCGCATAATCGTGGCCGGAGTCGCTGGAGTAGATCGCGAGGAACTTAAGTTTTGACTTCCCGGTGTTGACCGACCGGTGCGCGCTCCCGCCCGGGACATAAGACAGCCTGCCCGGCGCTATGGGGACCTTGCCTGACAATCCTTTCCTGTCTTGCAGGACGATGACCCCCTCGCCCTCAAGGCCGAGATACACCTCGGCCAGCGGCTTCTCGTGGAAGTGCCCCTTAGTCATGAAGCACTCGCCGGCGACGTCGCCCGGGTTTATGACCGTGACCGCGTAGGAGAGCCCGCCATGCTCCGCGGATTCCTTTGCATAGACCTCGTAGACTACCGGGTCGCCGGCTTTTATCATGCGGCCAGCAGCCTCGCGGTCGGCGAAGTAGCCCTTCATGTCGCTAAGCCTGCGGGCCTGCTTCTCAGTCTCGGAGAAGGAAAGTGCAAAGTCCTTAAGCTTGAGTTCCATTCTTGGGGTGCACTGGGTGTAAGGTAATTATTGGAGCGGTTATAAAAGAGCGGCCCGGTAGGGAAAATGCCCAGACTTCACAAAGAATGCAAAAAGAAAGGGCTCACTTCTTCGAGCCCTTCATGCCCAGCCGGACTACGCCGGTCCCGACGGGCGGCGGCTTGCCGACGATTATGCTCTCGGCGACGCCGGTGAGGTAGTCCTCCTCGCCCTTTAGCGATGCGTTGAGCAGGTGCTTCGTCGTCTCCTCGAAGGCGGCCTTTGCGATGACCGATGTCTTAGAGCCGGATATGCCGTGCCTGCCGATCGCGCTTATCTCGCCCGTCATCGTCATCATGTCGGCGACGAGCATCAAGTGGCGTATGTCGACGCCGAGGTTTTGTTCGTCAAGGACCTGCTTGGCCTCGCGTATTATCGCGTTCCTCGCCGCCTCGACGCCCATGAATTCGTATATCTCCTGTATGTTGTTGGAGTATATCTCGTCCTGCTCGACGCCCTTTAGCTTGTGAATCTCGCGGATGTTAGACCCCTCGGTGTATATAACGAACTGGCCGTTCTCCTGCTTGATCAGTATCCTGCTGATGCCCTTGACGCCCGCAAGCTTGACCTTCCCCACGCGCTTCCTTATCTTCGCGAGGTCGGCGATGCTCTTCTTCTTGGACGTGACCTTGAAGCCCTCCTTCACCTTCGAGTATTCGCCCAGCTTTTTCAGGCACTTCTCGATGTCCTCGGTGTAGAGCTTGTCCTTGACCGTGATTATGACCGACATGCTAGCGAGATCGTTCCGCAGTTCGGCTACGTCGAGGATGACGACTTCCCTCATCTTCTTGCCAAGCTGCTCCGCGTCCGCGATGCTCTTGACCTTGTCGCCCTCAAGGGGTATCCTCATTATCGGCTTGTCCGGCTCCCTCTTGGCGTCGACCACCTCGATGAGCCGCGGCAGGCCCTGGGGTACGGCCACTTCCGCTACGCCGGCGTAGTGGAAGGTTCTCATGGTCATCTGCGTGCCCGGCTCGCCTATGCTCTGCGCGGCCAGTGTCCCAACCGCTTCGCCCGGCGCGACCTTGCAGCCTTCGTAGACCTTGAGCGCGTGGTCGACCAGGGCCTTGGCCTCGTGGGCCCCCTTTGCCTTCGAGGCGGCTTCCTTTATCCTGTCGTAGAGGAGCGGCGGCAGGAATGCGGCCTTCTCAAGCTCCTTTAGCACGGGGGCATCAAGCTTTTTCTCCTGCTTGCCCGGCTTTTCGTGGGCTGGGGTCTTGGCAGCCTTCGCAGGCGCTTCAGACTTCGCCTTCACGGCCTTCTCTTTCCCGGTCTTTTCAGCCTTGGTCATTCTTGTCTCGTGTGCCTTTCTTGAGCCTCATGCGCTTAATCGCCGCCGAACTCCTCGTAGTCGATCATGCCGACCTCGTCGTCGAACTCTTCCTGCTTCTCGTGCTCCTGGGTCTTGACCTCGGAGATCACTTCCTCGATTATCGGCAATTCGCCCTCATAGGTCTTTGAGACGTCCGCGCCGTCCTCGCCGTACTTGAACTGCACGATGACGCCGCCCGAGTCCCTAACCGTGAAGTCGTTGTGGACTATGAGGTCCTGGAGCGCGTTGATGAGCCGCCTTTGCAAATAACCGCTCCTAGCCGTCCTGATGGCCGTGTCGACGAGGCCCTCCCTTCCGCCCATGGCGTGGAAGAAGTACTCGGTCGGCGTGAGGCCGCGCTTGAATGAGTTCTTCACGAACCCCCTTGACTCGGGCGTCAGCTCACCCTTCTTGAAGTGCGACGTGGTCCTCTTGACAAATCCCCTGCTGATCCTCTCGCCCCTGACGGCCTGCTGGCCGACCGAGCCGCATATCTGCGTCAGGTTCAGCATGGAGCCCCGGGCCCCCGACCTCGCCATGACCACTGCGGAGTTGTCAAGGCCCAGGTACCTGCCGGCTATCTCACCTGACTTGTCCCTGCTCTCGCCGAGGATGCCCATGATGTAAGCCTCAAGGCTCTCCTCCGCGGTCTTGCCGGGTATCGAGTCGAGCTTGCCCGCTTCGAACTTCTCGATCAGCTTGCCGACGTCCTTGACCGCGCCCTCGAGGTTCTTCTCGATCTCCTTCATCGCCTGGTCGGGCAAATCGGAGTCAGCTATCGAGGAGCTAAAGCCGAAGAAGGTTATCGCCGTCGCGCCGAGCCTGGCTGACGAGTCTATGTATTCTCTGCCGACATCGTTCCCGTAGTCGGCGATTATCCTGTGGAGCAGTATGCCGCCTATGCCCTCCGCATCTATTGCGCCGTTGAGGAGATTCCCGTTCGATATCCTGACATTGACCTGCCTCTCGACCATCGCCTTCAGCTTCCGGTCCTCGGCGGGGATCATGTCCGCGTACTTCTTCAGCTTGTTCTTGTATGTGACATTGAGGTCCCTCGGCAGGAGTATAGAGAATATCTCCTTGCCCGAGAACTTGGCCTTCGTCCAGTCCAGGCGGTCGGCGTACTTGTCAAGCTTTGCATAGCCTATGAGTATCTGCGCGTGCTCGCGGGAAAGCTCCACACCGTCGCGCGTGAGGAGGAACATCCCCGAGACGTGGTCGTGCTTGCCGCTGATTATCGGGCCGCCGTACCTGACGGATAAGAGGCAGTTCTTGGCGTCCATCAGCTCCTGCACCTCGGCGAGGGCTTCCGGGTTTTGCGGGACGTGCATGTTCATCTCGTCGCCGTCGAAGTCGGCGTTGTACGGCGTCGTGACGGTGGTGTTTATCCTGAAGGTCTTGTACGGCAGTATCTTCGCCCTGTGCCCCATCATGGACATCCTGTGCAGCGACGGCTGCCTGTTGAATATGACGAAGTCGCCGTCTATCATCTGCCGCTCTATCAAATCGCCTACTGCAAGGCCCTCGATGACGAGGTCCTTGTTCTCTTCCATGACGCGCAGGCGCCTTGACTCGGCCTTGAAGACGTACTTCGCGCAGGGGTAATCCGGCGTGTTCTTGATGAGCTTTATTAGCTGGTCCTTGTTGAACTCGGTGACGCGCTCGGGGACTGTGAGCTCTTCTGCTATCTCTTTCGGCACGCCGACTTCGTTCAAGCTAAGGTTCGGGTCGGGCGAAATAGGCGTCCTTGCCGAGAAGTTCACCCTCTTTCCAGAGAGGTTGTGCCTGAACCTGCCCTCTTTGCCTTTCAGCCTCTGCGTGATGGTCTTAAGAGGCCTGCCGCTGCGGTGCCTGGCCGGGGGTATCCCGGTTATCTCGTTGTCAAAGTAAGTGGCGACGTGGTATTGAAGCAGGTCCCAGGTGTCCTCGATAGACAGCTGCGGGGCGCCGCCCTCTATGTTCTCGTAGAGGCGCTGGTTGATCCTGACTATGTCGCCCAGCTTGTGCGTCAGGTCGTCCTCGCTTCGGTCGCCCGTTTCTAACGTGATGGACGGCCTCACGGTTATCGGGGATACGGGCAATACCTGGAGCACGAACCACTCCGGCCTTGCGCTGTCCTGGTCAAGGCCGACCATGAAGAGGTCGCTGTTAAGGACCAGCTCGAGCCTGTTTCGTATCTCGGTCGGCCAGAGCCTTCGCCTGTCCTCGAAGAAGTAGTAGGGTTTTTCCCACTTTATCTCGCCCTGCCGCTCCTTGCAGTGGGGGCACACCTTTTTCGCACGCGCGCGCTGGAATGCGTCCCTTTCTATCGCGACGCCGTAGACAAAGCTCATCTGCGCGACCTTCTCGCGGTACTTCTCTATCTCCTCGTCCGTGAGGAGCATCCTGCCGCACTTCCTGCAGGTGCATGCAAGGATCTGGTAAACCTTCTTTGCGTAGCCGACGTGGACGATCGGCCTGATAAGCTCTATTTTCCCGAAGTGGCCCTTGCACTCTTTGATTTTTCCGCCGCAGGTCTTGCAGCGCAGGCCCGGGTCGATGACCCCCATGCGCAGGTCCATGAGGCCGTTCTTGATCGGAAGCCCGTCCTCGTTGTAGGTGTCCGGGACCTCGACGGTGCAGACTGAAACCTGCCGTATCCTTTCCGGTGAGAAGACCCTGAACTTCAGCTTCTTGATCTCTTTCTTGGCGATCATTTTACGTTGCGTCTGTTTCGTTGAACCTTGTTTCCCGGTTTACACTACATCCCGGCCGTCACTTCTTCTTGTCCTCGGTGAGTATCGACGTGGATATGCACATCGACTTGATCTCGTCCAGCAGGAGCTTGAATGCGTGGGGCACCTGCACCATGACGGGGCTGACCTCGCCGCATACCGG
>JBFYKJ010000071.1:0-41727 GCA_041306005.1 Candidatus Altarchaeota archaeon
TCGGGCTTTTGCTGGTTGAGCGTTATGCCCGCGCAGTCGAACTCTCTCATCAGGATGTCTATCCGGTCAAGCGGGCGGTCGTCCATGGCCAAACAGAAGGCCACTATGTCGCTGTTGCGCATCACGGTGAGGAACCTTTTTCCCATGCCCTTGTTCTCCGCCGCGCCGGCTATGAGCCCTGGCAAATCCACCAGCTGAAGGCTCACATCGCCCAGTTCCAGCATCCCCGATTGGGCCTCTATCGTGGTGAAGGCGTAGCTTGCGACCTTGGCGTCGGCGTTCGTTATCGCGCTAAGAAGGCTTGACTTCCCCGCGTTCGGGAAGCCCGCGAACACTATCTGGGCGGCGCCCTGCTTTTTGACGTTGATCTCTTTTGCGCCCCCGGCTCCCTTGGCTCTCTTTTCTACGCCCTCGCGCAGCAGGGCTAGCTTCCTCTTGAGCATGCCCCTCTCGTGCTCCGTGCCCTTGTGCTTCGGGATGCTGGAGATATACTCTTCCAGGTACTTTATCCTGTCGTTGTCGTTTGTGGCCGCTAAGTACCTCTTGTGGGCATCCATGGTCTTCGACGGCGCATTCGGCATCTTTTCTCACCCCTTGGCTGTTTTGATATCCTGCACGTGCGGCAGTTTTTTGCGGCAGTTAAACTCGTATCACCCTATAGCTTTTGCCGTAACGCTCACGGCACTTTTGCTTAAACTTTGCGGAAGTTTTTATTGCAACACCCTCTACAGTTTAAGCGGTATTTATTAACGCCCTCACCTTTAAATCCTCGGGTGGTTTGCGGCATTTGGATTTTGCATAAACGCCCCCCAACGGTTTGGCGTTTGCCGGCTGCCAAGGATGCGCGAGCTCTCACATTGGCTTTGGGGGGTTTGCGGAGCGTCTTGGACTCACATGTTAAAAATAAAATTTAACTAAACAAAATTTATCCATCGGGTATTAACAATAAAGTTTTATTTGTAGGATTTAACCAAAAGGATTTTAATAATAGCTTTTTATTTTTAGCTTTTGTTTAAACGCATCTTACTAAACTATTGCGTTTTTTACCATGCGTTAAATAATATTTATAGGATAAATAAGGTTTTTATAGCCCCTCCCATAACAATTAAGAACGACTTTGGGGTGAAGAATGGATGACATGCTAAGTTTCTTTTTGCAGGACAAGCCGGCCAGGATCCTGCTTGAGATGACCAAGGACGAGCGGACATATCCCGCCGACGTTTCTAAGGCGCTTGCTGCGACTTATTCGCACATAGTGCGCGTAATACAAAAACTGGAGGAGTACGGCCTTGTCAGCAGCGAGAAAGAAGGGCGCACAAAGTACATAAAGCTCACCGAGCTCGGCCAGCAGGTGGCCCACCACCTCCAGGGCCTTGAGATGACTCTCAAGAACCTGCAGGAAGAGGCCAAGAAGAAGGGCAGGAAGGCAGAAAAACTGAAGACCGAGGACGAAGGCAAAGAGGAAAAGGATAAGCATGCCAGGAAGTGAGGTTTAGCTTCCAACGGGCCTGTATCAAGGCACTTCGCCGATCATATTTTTGGGGGTTTTGAGGCGTTTTAAGGCCTATTAAAAGGCCTCAGTTTTCTGAGGCAACCGGCCGCATAAACCGGCGGAAACGGGCATCCGTGCTCAAATCCCCTACAGATTAATATATATGCAGCTCATATCGGGGGTATCCGAGCACGCTATATAAAAGCCTCAGTTTACTGAGGCATAGGCTTTAGGTAGCATTTTGAGATATATCTCGATTACCTCAAAAAGCGGAGGCATCTTAAATAACTCGTTTACCCCGGGGTATTTGGCGAGCGTTTTTTGGGGCTTTTTTGGGCCCTTAAGGGCGCCCTTAAACCGGCACCTTACAGGGGGCTCAAACACTGCAAAATGTTCGACTGGCACAAGGCCTACGAGGCCCAGGACCTGAAGGACGTAGCTACTCTATTCCTTGACAGCGGATTGAGGAGGGAAACTGGCGTCAAGATAGTAGAGATGCTTCTCAAGCACCCGAATTCCCGCAGGGGCGCCATCGTCGAGGCGCTCGTGAAAGACGGTTATACCAAGGCAACGGTCGAGCGCACGCTGCAGGATCTTGAGACTATCGGGCTGATTTCAAGCGAAGGCAAATACCTCAAAACCGGCAGGTATCGGGTCAATTTCACGCGGTTTTCATCGGCTCTTAGCCGACTTTCTAGGACCGTAAAGAAGGTCGAACAGGCCCACGGTGGCGAGCAGTCGGCGCTTGGTAGTTCGGCCGATTTGGGCAATCCCGACGAGCAGGAAACAATGCCTCAAGAAAGTGAGGCAGATAGCGATTTGAATAAAGTTTGATTTAAAATAACTTTTCTAAAAACTCTTATAATTAAAAATTTAATTGAAAAATCTTTTTTAAAGGATTTTAACTAAAAAACTCTTTATTTAAAATATTTTTAGATAGATGTTTTTAGGAATACTTATCTTTCCCGGTTTTTTGCCGGCATTACCCAGGCCTATGGGCGCGAGCCCCAAACGCTCGCAAAGCCCCCATAGCGCCCATTTTGAAAGTTTTACATGCCTCAGGCTTCGGAGGCGGGAAAACCCGTCTAATGCGCTATAAACCCGTCTAAACGCGATCATGCTAGTGTAAGGCTAAAAACCGCACTCAAAATACCCCGGGGTATGCGCGCGAAATAGGCCTTAAACGAAAACATGCAACGGTAGGCCCAACCGGGGTTTGGCAAGCTGTAGCGTAAACACCGCCAATGTGAGAGTTCGAGCGCGCGCCAAACCGGCGACTTGAAACCTATGAACAAGGACTGATAACCCGGGCTGAAGACAGCCACGCATCGCCCAGCTTATACCCACCCCTTCCTGTGGAAGTAGTAGAGCATTCCCCCGCCGACTATCAGCATGAGGAGGAGTATCATCGGGTAGCCGTACTCCCAGTATATCTCGGGCAGGTAGTGGAAGTTCATCCCATAGACGCCGGCGATAAAGGTCAGGGGCATGAATATCGTGGCTATGACCGTAAGGACCTTCATGACCTCGTTGAGGGAATTCGACACCGCCGAGAGATACGTCTCGAACGTGTTGCTCAAAAGGTCCCTGTAGCTCTCTATGAGATCGATAAGGACCACGACGTGGTCGTAGACGTCCCTGAAGTATAACCTGTTCCGTTCGGAGATGTTAGGCAGGTCTTCCTTGGACAGCGAGACGAACACGTCCCTTGAGGGCCACATGGCCTTCCTCAATGCCAAAAGATCCCTCTTGACCTTCGAGAGCTTGCGGATTATGGGCTTTTTCGTAGGATCCTCGAGGATCTCCCTTTCTACCGCCTCTATCCTAGCCTCCAGGCTGGCGAGTATTGGGAAGTACGAATCGACAATCAAGTCCAATATCTTATAAGCTATGAAGTCCGGCGTCCAATGCTTCACGTTAGTCTCGGCCCGCATGCGGGATATGAGGGCCTCCACCTCCAATAGCTTCCTGTTGCAGACGGTGACAAGGTAATTCGGGCCTATGAATATGGCTATCTGGTTTATGACTACGGTGGATGCGGTAACCCCGATATCGGGGTTCTTCATGACGACCAGCAGGTAGTCGCCGTAGGACTCGAGCTTCGACCTCTGCATCACGCCGACGCATTCCTCAAGCGCCAGCTGGTGGAAGTTGAAGGTTTTTTTAATGCCCTCGAGCTCCTTCTCGGCCCGGGCGACTAGGTTTATCCAGACGGGCCCGTCGCCGAGCTTGACATTGTCAAGGCTGGCAATTTCCTCGTATTTTACGGCGTCTGCGCCGAAGCGGAGTATTTGGTATGCGGGCATCGGCGAATACTATGAGTTTTCAAATAAAAACGCGTTAAATATGCGTGGATTTCCTTTCCGCCGAAAAAAAGATAGAGGCGTTCATCTCCGAGAAGGTGAAAAAGGCCGGCGCCCGGGGCGTCGTCCTCGGCCTTAGCGGGGGCATAGACTCGGCAGTCGTAGCCGCGCTTGCCGCCAAGGCAGTCGGGCCGGACCGCGTTCTCGCGCTGATAATCCCCTCGCCCACTAATTCACCCCACGACATGCAGGATGCAAAGGACTTTGCCATAAAGCTTGGCATCCACTACAAGCTCCTGCCGATGAGGCCGATACTAGACGCCTTCATGGGCCAGCTCGACCGCGACGAGAAGGCCGTGGGCAACCTCATGGCCCGCATACGGATGAGCCTTCTTTATTACCACGCAAATCGCCTGAATTACATCGTCGCGGGGACTGGGAACAAGACGGAGCTGTCGATAGGCTACTTCACGAAATATGGCGACGGCGGCTCGGACATATTGCCGATAGGCGACCTGTTCAAGCGCGACGTTCGGGACCTTGCGCGCGGCATGGAAATCCCAAAGAGGATAATCGACAAGCCGCCGACCGCCGGCCTCTGGCCCGGGCAGACCGACGAGGGCGAGATAGGGCTTACTTATAGGGAGCTTGACAATATACTCTCAGGCGATATTGCCGCCGCCGGCAAGGCGCCGAGCGCGGCTGAGCTGAAGGTCCGCAAGATGATGAATGCGTCGGAGCACAAGAGAAAGCTTCCCGAGGTGTGCAAGATAACCGATCCATAAGGTGTGCAAGATAACCGATCCATAAACAATAATCCATAAAATATGCAGAATCCCGGTCGATAACGATGAAAGCGCAAGTGGTGAAAGGCAAGGGCGAAGGGGCCAAGTACATAGAGGTCTACAGCGACAAGATAGCGAAGCTCATAGGGTTTCGCCCCTTCATGGGCACGATAAATTTGAAAGTCCCCGGCATACCCCCGCTTGACACTACGGAGATCCCTGCGTTCGGCAAATTCGGCGCGGTGAGGATAGCGCCGTGCGCCGTCAACTACGAGCGGGCATATGCGGTCTTTCCCGTAAAGGGCGGCTACAAGGAGCAGGGCATAGTCGAGGTCATCGCCGAGAAGAACCTGAAAGCGGCGCTCGGCCTGAAGAACGGGGACTTCGTGGATTTGCAGTTCTAGGCTTGATAGGCCCGCAGTTCTAGGCTTTGCTTACTTGCATTTCTACGTCGGGCTTCTTGGCCCGCCCGGTTTTAAGATTAAACCCAGTTTCCGCATATTTTAAGCGGCTAACAGCAAAACTTCCGTGGAAGACTTCATAGATTCGGCTGTCAAGAAGATCAAGGCCCAAATCGGGGACGGCCACGCTGTCATAGGCCTCTCCGGCGGGGTTGACTCAAGCGTCGCGACGATGCTTGTCGCGAAGGCCATAGGGAAGAACCTGACTGCGGTCTTTGTGGACACGGGCTTCATGAGGAAAGGCGAACCCGGGCTCGTCGATAAGGCCTTCAAGGGCAAGTACGGCCTCGACTTCAAGATAATAGAGGCGCAGGGCGAGTTCATGAAGGCGCTGAAGGGCGTTGCCGACCCGGAGGAGAAGCGCAGGATAATAGGCCACAAGTTCATAGAGGTCTTCGAGCGGGAAGCTAAAAAGACGAAATCCAAGTTCCTGGTCCAGGGGACGATAGCCCCGGACTGGATAGAGACGGGCGGGAAGATAAAGAGCCACCACAACGTCACGCTTCCGCAGGGAATGGTGCTCGAGCTCGTCGAGCCGCTTCGCGACTTGTACAAGGACGAGGTGAGGGAAATCGCCCGCAAGCTGGGCCTCCCGCCGCAGATAACCGAGCGTATGCCCTTCCCGGGGCCTGGCTTGGCTGTAAGGGTCCTCGGCGAGATAACCCCCGAGCGGCTGGACGCAGTCCGGGAGGCCGATGCCATAGTCCTCGAGGAGATAGAGAAGTCGGGGATGAAGCCCTGGCAGGCGCTTGCAGCAATACTGCCCGGGCGGGCAACAGGCGTCAAGGGCGACTCCCGCGAGTACGGGTACATGATAGCCATAAGGACCGTGGAGTCGCTCGACGCGATGACCGCGACTTCGATGCACATATATTGGGACGTGCTGCAGAGGATATCAAACCGGATAACGTCCGAGGTGAAGGGCGTGACCCGGGTCCTGTACGACCTGACCAACAAGCCCCCGGCGACGATAGAGTTTGAGTAGCCGGCCGTCGATAGCCTGTCAGGCGCCAAATGCCTTCTTGCCCCCTCACAGCTTTTTAAGGCTCTTTTGCCCCATTTTATACCCCTCCCCTTCTAATCTCCACGATGAAAGCAGTCATCCTTGCCGGGGGCGAAGGCACTCGTTTAAGGCCCTTGACCTACACAAGGCCAAAGCCCATGATACCCTTCATGAATCGGCCTGTCATCGAGCACATAGTCTCAAGGCTCGTGAAGCAGGGGTTCAAGGAGCTAATAATAACGACGAATTACAAAGTCGAGCAGATAAGGGATTATTTCGGCGACGGCTCCAAATGGGGCGCTGAGCTGAAGGTCCTCCATGAGGAGCACCCGCTAGGTACGGCGGGGTCAGTCAGGAACGCCGTGGACCACCTGGAGGAAACCTTTGCCGTCGTCCAGGGCGACAACATAAGCGAGATAGACGTCAAAGAGCTATACAAGGACCACAAGAGGATGGGCGGCCTTGCGACAATCTCGCTCATGGATGTGGACGACGTCACCCATTTCGGCATTGCGGAGATGCGCGGCGACGACATCGTCCGGTTCAAGGAGAAGCCCAAGCACGGCGAGACGTTCAGCACCCTGGCCAATGACGGCATATACATCCTTGAGCCCGAACTGCTCGACATGATACCCCCGGGCCATTTTGACTTCTCAAGGGATTTGTTCCCGAAGATGCTCTCCGAGGGGAAGCGCATATGCGGCTCGGTCACGCATGAGTTCTGGAGGGATGTGGGCACCCCCAAGGACTACCTCGAGGCGACCCACCACTTATTGAGGGAAAAAGAGCTCATCGGCAACGACTGCAAGGTCGGCGGCCACGTCGTCGAGTCGGTGCTCGGCGACGACTGCGTCGTCGATGGGGGCGCGGAGATAAGGAATTCGGTCCTCTTCGACCACGTCTCGGTGGGGAACGGCGCAACCCTAAAGAGCTGCATAATAGGCTCGTGCTGCAAGATCGGGATGAACGCCGACATCTGGCCGGGCGCCGTCATAGGCGACTGCGTCAACATAGGCGAGGGGGCTGTCATCAAGGGCGACGCGCGTGTCGGGCCCAACGTCGACATACCGAACGGAAAGGTCATTGACGGCACGATTTTCCCCGAGAAGCCCTGATTTCGGCGCGGATAGGGATTGCGAGGCTTTGCAGGGCAAGCGCCTGCGAGGCTTTGCAGGGCGACTGCCGTCCACACATAGTCCGGTGTGCCCTCTCCGGAATACCGCTTGCGCCTACTTGCGCTCTTCGGCATCCCCTTTGTAGTCTTTATACGCCGGTATCCTGCCGTCGTTGAACTGTGCGACCTTTTCCATGTCTTCCCGTATCCTGTCGCGCCGCTTCCAGAACGATTCCGGCTCTATTGAAATGTATTCGGATAGGTGGCCGCATTCGACCCCGCCGTCAGCCCATATTTCAAAGCCGCTCTTGGCGGCCTTGAGCCCGAAGTACAAGTCCTCGCTAAGGCCCATGCGCATCTTGAACCAGGGCTCCTCCACCGCTCTGAAGACCTTGCTCTTGACCAGGAGGCACCCGGCCCCGCAGCCGTCCACTTTGAAGAGCTTTCCCCTCGGGTAGTCCATTATCTTGTAGGTCTGGCTCCCCCCCGCGTCAATAAGAGAGAGCACGGGCGGGTGGGGCGGCCTCTTGTAGCAGTAGACGCCGCTTATTATATCCTTATCCTGCCTTATGAGCTCCAGCAGAGTGTTCGGCTTGAACACCATGTCGCTGTCCATGAAGAAGACATAGTCGGGCTCTTTTTTCAGCAGGGCCTTGACGCACAGGTTCCTGCTGCGGTCGAGGGGCTTTGTCGCGTCGAACACCGTGTCGACAACGACGCCCTCGAACATGGCCGCCCTCACTACCTCCGTGAACGATGCGACAAACGGCGGCGGCAGCTGCCCGAAGCAGCTGACCGCAATGCCCACCCTGGGGTTCTTCTCCCTGCTCTCAAACCACTTGGGGTTATCGGCAGCCAAAGACGCGTTCTTGGCCATCGGGGGATTTAGGGGGGAGCGGATAAAAAGCCCGAACGGCTTTTCTTCCCCTTTGTTATATAGACCATATATAATCCCGGGGGTTTAGATGATATTCAGGGAAGGTGAAGTCTCATTCGAAGCGTCGCAGGCCGAAGGGCAGGTGACAAAGAAGCTTCCCGTCTTCTATAACCCCGAGATGGAGTTTGACAGGGATCTGGCCGTGGCGATAGCCCGGGCCGTCCGCCGCGCGCACGGCGGGTACAAGTACTGCGACGCCCTTGCGGGCTCCGGGATACGGGGCATGAGGGCGGTGAAAGAGGCGGGCTACACGGAGCTTTGCCTGAATGACTGCGCCCCGGTGGCAGTAAAACTGATGCGGGAGAACCTCAAGAGGAATAAAATAAAAGCTGAAGTGCATTCCGAGGACATAAACCTCTTTTTGCGCGGCTTTAAGTGCGACAAGTTCGACGCGATAGACGTGGACCCGTTCGGGTCGTTCATCGGCGCGCTTGACTCGGCGCTTCGCGCGATACGGCGTGACGGGGGCCTCCTCTGCCTGACCGCCACAGACACCGCGGCACTCAACGGGGTATCGAAGAACGCCTGCAGGCGCAAGTACGACGCTTTGCCCATACGGACGTCGTTCGCGAAGGAGGTGGGCTTAAGGATACTCATCGGCGCGTGCGCCCGGGCCGCCGCGAAGTACGAGTTCGCGGTCAGGCCGCTTTTCACCTACGCCCGCAGGCATTACTTCCGCTTGTTCCTCATGACTGAAAACGGCGCTTCCCGCGCTGATAAGATGCTTGAAGAGATCTCCTACCTGCAGCACTGCCTAAAGTGCGACTGGAGGGGGTATGCGGGCGTCGATGAGTTTGAGGCCGTATGCCCCAATTGCGGCGCTTCAGGCGCTCTACAGTGGGCAGGCCCGCTCTGGAAGGGCCGCTTCGCCGACCCGAAGCTGAAGGTCGAGAGCGGCAACCCAAAAGTAGGGGAGCTTGTCGAGCTGGTGAAGGGGGAGCAAAAGATAACACTGCCATTTTTCGACGTGCACCGGCTATGCGAGCTCTCGAGACGGGCCGCGCCGAAGAAGGCGGATGTCATGGCTTCGCTCAAGAATTCGGCAAAGACCCACTTCTGCCAGACTGGCGTAAGGAGCGACGTGCTGCCCAAGCTGGGCTAAGCCGACAGCCCACACCCGGGCTAAGCCGATAGTCCGCACCCGGGCTAAGCAGATAGCCTTACCTGACTACACAGCATCTGCCCTTTGCGCACAGGTACGCCGCGAGGTATGCCGGAAGCACAGCCTTCCCTTCCTTAAACGGCCCGAAGGTCTGGTCTTTGGCAACCACCTGAGGTGTTTCCTTGAAGAAATCCACTTCGGTATCCGCCGCGCCTATGACAAAGCATTCGCTCAGCGGGTCAAAGCCGTCCAAATCCTTCACCACGCGGGCAAGGAGGCTGCTCCCGCCGTGGATGGTATTGGCCATCCTAATCATGTGGGTCAGGTCGGTAGTCACCTTCGAATCGACGGGTATCTTCACCGCGGCCCTCTTGGCATAGTCCATCACCCTCTTTATCCCGTATCCCTTCGGGAACGCGCCCCAGTTGCCCTTCTCTATCTGCGCGGCGACGTGCGCCTTGTTCTGGATGTCTGATGCAAGGATGCTCTTGATGACCGTTTCAGCTATCCTTCCGCGGAGGCCGTGCTGGTCCGGGCGCGGCCCGAAGATGAGGTTTTGCCTCTCGAATATGAGCTGGGTCAGATCGGTGTCAAGGCTTAAATATCCGCATATCTCCTTCCTCGCAGATTCATCAAGGCTCATCACCTTCTCGTTGTCCACGCGGACGTGGTAGCCCCTCGAGCCGGAGAAGTTGACGGAAAGCTCGTTTTCCGAGAATCCGAAATCGTCCGTCAGGAAATCAAAAAGTTTTCTCGCCTCCTCCTTAAGCGCCGAAAAGCATTCCCCGCAGACCCAGCCGTCCTCGTGGCCGTGTTTTAGTTCCAAATCCCCGACGTCTATATCGAATATCAAATCAGTCCCCAGCCTGGCCTTTTCCCTCATCTCCTCGTTCTCCGGGAACTCGTAGCGCGCGGTGGAGTGGTTCACGTGCGCAGGCGCCTCCTTTTTCAAATATGCGAGGAGCTCCGATTCGGTCTTGAACGAGCGGTGCCGGATGGCTATCTTCTTTGCGAACGACCCGAACCCGAATTCCCGGCGGTCCACCTCTCTTGGGCAGTCTATGCGCTTAAGGCCGCTGTAATACTGCTGGAAGAGGCTTTTTAGCCAGAGCTTTGTCCGCGCCGCCCCCGGGCCTTCGCGGTCCGCGGTCTTAAGTTTTCTGTCTTCAGTCATCTCTCTCCCCCGATTCTACGACCGCCGCCTTCTCGTTGGCCGCTATGGCGCCGCCCTTTTTAGCTTCCGATTCGGCCTTGCTGCCCTTCCTGATGATTATCGTAGTCCCTCCACCACCGCCCCCGCCCTTCAGCCTTCGTAGGTTCAGGAAGTAGTTGCTGGCAGGGTGCTTCCTCTCGCACTCGGCCTTGCAGAGCCCATAGCCCTTGATGGAGTCGCATGCAGGGCAGGTATAGCCCTTCTCCTTTGCGAACTTGACTTGGTATGCCGTCGTCCGCTCGTTGAACTTTCTTGACCTCCTGAATACGTCGACGACTGCGGGCTCCTCCAGCCCGAGGCCGGTCAGGAACGTTGCAAGGACGAAGTGCGCGTTGTGGTTTGCGACCCCGCCTTCAAGCCCCGCGAGTATCCCCTTGATGCACGGCGGCAGCGCGTCTTCTGTCAGGCTTGAGACAGTCGGCCTCTCCCGGTGGGCTTTCGGCTTTGCGATCTTTCCCCTCACCGCGTTCGCAGCTTTTGAAAAGGCTTCGGGGAACCCCTTGCCCTTTGGTATGGTGTCAAGTATCTGCCTCTTTATCGCGCCCTTAAGGACCCATGCCAGCTGGGTCTTGCTTAGCTGGACATAGCCGTCTTGCAGGTCGGCCTGGGCCAGTTTAAGGAACTCGGGCTTGTACCTAAGGAAGTCTATGAACTGCAGGCGCAGGCTCTCTTCAGTCTTGACCTCCATGCCAAACTCCTCCCGCGCGATCTTTATGAGGAGAGTCAGGTTCTCCTTGTCAAGGCTTTCCCTGAATTCGTTGCCCTTCCTCTCGGCATATGCCTCGCTCGCGTCAGGCTCGCCGATTATGCCCAGAAGTATCTTTGCAAGCGTGAACTCGACGGCCGCGAAATCCGCATCTGCAGGCGGCTTTCCCTTCCCCTCGACATCACATGCGGCGCCCTCAAGTGCACTGCCGTATATCGGGTGCTGTGCAAGCTTCTCCAGCCTTAGGTCCAGGGTCTTCAGTCTTGCCCTCTCGCCGGCTAGGAAGGGATAGTAGGCCATCTTGGTTGTCCGTGAGGAAGAACAGGTCTGCGGTCTTGGGTACTGGGTCTTGTCTTAGCTTATGCGCTAAGCACCGAAGACCCAAGACGGAAAACTCAAGACCGCCAAGCCGACCCAAACATAAACCCGCTTACGGGTTCTCTATCCGCGGGGCCAGGAAGTATGTGACCTTCCCCTCGCCGATGGAGTATTCCATCTGCATGGGGTTGTCGTTCTTCAGGCTAAGCTCGATGACCGTCGACACGTCGGTGTTGCGCGTCATGTTCTTCAGGTACTCGAGCGGGAACATGGCCCTTGAGCCCTGTTTGACCTTCAGCTCCAGGAGCGACTCCTTCGGCAGGCTTATCTCCGCCTTGCCGCTCTCGCTCTCGGACGATATGTTCAGCCCCTTCTCGGAGGCGTCGAACACGACATAGTTGCTGACAAGCTCGACGTCAGCCAAGACTTCCTTGATGTCGCTCGCCGGCATCTTGACCGATGCGTTGAACTCTATCTTCGGCTTGTTCGGGTGTGCGGTCGAGTCTATGAGCGGCAACAAAAACTTTCTCTTGGTCTTGCCCTCGTAGAGTATCTCAAGCTTGTTGCCTTTGAGCTCGAGGGTGAGGGTATCCTCCGGGTGCGCCCTTCGCATGACGCGCGACAGTTCTGAAAGGTCAACGCCGATGCTCTGCTTCTCGCCGACCTTGTATTCCTTGAACGCCTTTTTCGGCATCTCAAAATCTACCATCGCTATCTGTGACGGGTCCATGGCCTTAAGAGCCATGCCCGAGTCCGTGAACTCGAAGGTGCCCTCGTCTATGAGTGCCGCGATAGCGTCTATGCTCCTCTTCCAGGAGTTGGCGTCAGATATGGTTAATTTCAGCATTTTCTACCCCCAAACTTTCCGGAATTTAACGTTTCTCCCAATAAAAACCCGATTAAGACCCCGTCCGGACGGGAAAACCAAGCTGAAAGTGAACGTCTAAAAGGATAAAAAGGGGTTTTTGGGGCATAAAAGGCGCGTCTCAGGCGGCTATGCCTGGCGATGACTGGCCCCTGCTGAGCGGGCCGGGGAATGCCCAAGCTTACCTGCCCAATAGCAACAGGCCCGCTTTAGCCCCTCTCGTGTATGGGCCCCATCCTCTTGCGCACATACTGTTCCCTTCCAGTGTATCGGAATATCGGCAGGTCGCTTTCGGCGACTAGCTTAATGAAATTTTCTCTTTGCGTTGGCGTCATCCTGAGCCACTGGTCCCGGGCCGCACGGTCCAGTTTGAGGCTCTCGGCGATATTTTTAGTCGATTTCCACTCCGCCCCATTCTTTAGAACCCTTGGCGCTACACCGCTCATAAACTCAATGTAGTTCTGCATCATGCCGTGGGTGTAGTCGCCTTGCGGGCCCCTGCTGCCCTGCGATAGTGCGTCATCAACATGCCTCTCGACCGCGCGGCGCCTTAATGCCAAGATGCGTTGGCGCCGGGCGGCCGTAATCCCGGGCTCCAGGTGTTCGGGGGCAATGACCTCTTCTATCCTGCTGGGCGATATATCGCGGCCCTTTTGAAAGGGCTTCAGCCTTGTTGGGGATTTAAGTGCCATGACAAATTATCAAAACTTTCGTTAAAAAATCGACGTCTGGCTTTCTTACCGGGCATTTGCCCGATTTGCTTGCCTTATTGCCTTCTTGAAATCGCCTATTATCCTTCCGTGGTCAAAAGCCGTCTCAGGCAGCCCGTTTAGGGGCCACCACCGTGTTTCCGCCGCATCATCGCCCGCATTCGGCTCCCCCACAGCCTCACAAACGTACGCTATAGTCACCGTGCGCCCCCTAGGGTCCCTCTTGGGGTCGGAATAGACCCCCAGGAGCTTTACGGACTTGACCTCAAGGCATGTCTCCTCCAGGACCTCCCGGCGCACGGCACCTTCCGTGGCTTCGCCATGCTCGACAAAACCCCCCGGCAGCGCCCACATGCCCTTAAAAGGGTCAAACCGCCTCTTGACCAGCAGGACCCTGCCGTCCCGGATTATCACAGCATCCGCAGTCAAACCTATCTGTTTCATCCTTGAAATGCCCCTGATTTCGGCCCTTTGCGGCTCATTTGCAGCACTTTGGGTGGTTCGCGGGCCACCAGCACCTGCATTCGCAGGCGCTTCCAGAAGCGTACCTATAAGCGCAGACAAGGCCCAGCTTCACGTATCCCAGATAGGGTATGTCGATCTTCGCCCTGCCCTGCACCAGCTCTTCGTGCACCGGGAAGGATATAAGGCTCGCGGTCTTGCACTGGTCCTCGATGGCGTTGTTATCCCCCTTTGTTATGAAGAGCCTGTAGCTGTCGGTGCTTATGCCCGGGAAGAGCTTGATTATCGCCGGATTGGTGTAAATCGCCCGTATCTCGTCAAGCGTGTATGCCGACCTTGAGTCGCAGGGCGTGACTATCATGCCGCCCGAGTAACTGACCGCACCCTCGGTCTTCACCTGCGTGCCGTTGACGTCCAATATCCCTATCACCCTGTGGATTATCGGCTCGCCGCCTATCAGGCTAAGGTCGTATTTGGTGTACACTATCACGTCCCCGACATTGTAGTCCCCCGGCTCGTCGCCCTTGACAAGGACGATGTCCCCGACGTTCATCCCCCCATCAAAGCCGAAGGAATCGGGGTTAAGGTTCTGGTTATAAGGCCACTGGTCCCACCCGGTGGTGTGGATCATCGATTCGGACTCTACGACGACAAGCGGCGCAGGCGTCGCGAGCGCCCATCCGAGGAACTGTATGAACAGCCACGCTATGAGCAGCGCGAACAGGAAGCTGAAGACCTCCCCCGCGAAGCCCGGGAAATATTTCCCCTTCAGCCTCTTGGCCTCCTTATGCTTCTTCCTGATGAAGTGGTAAGCCTTTACGTGCGGGCCTTCTTCCCCGTCATCCATCTCGGGTATTTCCGTATACGCCCCCTTTGCGATGAGGTGGGCGACGCGTATAGGCTCCGGCGAGATGCCGTTTATCGTCGCGACCTTTATCAGGGCCTGGGCATCTTTGGGCTTTATGCCGGCGCACTGGAAGTAGGCTTTAGCCCCGGTCCCGCCCTTGCCGACGCCCTGCAGGCCGGCCTCGTGGATGGGGCCGCCGCCCTTTATCGTCACAAGGCGTTTTTCGCCTTCTGGCAGGTTCTTCAGGGCATCCCTTATCGCGCCGTAATCCGGGTGGCGGTCCATGCATGCGATGACCGGTATCCCCGTCTCGCGGTAGAGCGCCTTTATGTCGACGACGTTGAATCCCCCGAATGTGACGCCGTCAAGGAATATCGCGCGGGCGTTCTCCCTCCTTATGCTTCTCACGAGCCGGGCTATCTTCCCGGTCGCGTCGACGCCGTCGCGCTTTATCGAGGAGTGGAAGACTCCGTCGACCATCTTCGCCCCGCGGGAGAGGACGGCGACTATCTTTACCTCGTCATCGCCCCTTTCGAACGGGGCGTCGTCTATGCCCAGGACCTGGACCTCTGACTTGACCTGCCTAAACTCGCGAGGCTCGAGCTCATTCCGCCATTTAAGGCCCCCTATCGGCATTTTGTTTTAGGATGTGCTTAACCGGTCAAGAGATAAATATTGCGAAATGCTGGCCGGCAATACGGCCACATGCTGAACGCTATGGGTTGGAGTTCTGCATTATCCGGACGGCCAAGGGCGCACCCCTACTTTGCCTTCTGGAACGCGGCCTCGAGGGTTTTTGCGTCTTCCTTCATCCCGGCGACCGCAGCCTTCAGCGACTTCTCCGGGTCCTTGCCCTTTAGGGATATCACAAAGCCCTCTAGCAGCGGGTGGGGCGTGTAATACGTCACGAACTCGACGGTTTTGTCCTCTGTCAGCTTGTCCCTAAGCATGCCCATTATCGCGTGGTCAGCGCCGCGGATCTCGACCTTCAAGACATCCTTTCCCTTCTCAACGACTTTTGTTTCCATCTTTATGCCGTTCTCGTTATGCCGCTATTGTTCCAGTTAAAACCTTACTCGCCCTTCTTGATGAGGTAATCCCTTGACAGCTTCCTTCTGTCAGTTCTTCCGCAGATGCTGCAGACAAGTTTGCCCTCCTTGTCCTGCTCGAGCATGCCCCGGCACTCGGAGCAGTAGCCTTCTATGACGCCCAGTGTTGGTCCCTTCGTCGTCATCACGATATCGTTTGGGAGGACCTGAAGCACTTCAGCCTTCACGATATCGCCGACTTTGAATTCATCGCTCGCCTTCTCGGTGTAGCCCGGTGCGATGTCCATGACGCGTATTACGCCAAAGTCCTCAGTGGGTAACGCTCTCTGTTTCCCGACCACTTTCATCACCTTCACAAGGACGACCTTCTCCTTCACGGACTCGACGGATACGATCACCGTGTCGCCTCTTTTGACCTCGACTATCGGGTTTGTCGCGTCGACTACCGCGCCGCTCTCGCTCTCCTTGAACATCCCGGCGGTCGCGGCAAATACCTGCCCGCCTTCTGTGTACAGCCCCTGGCCGGGCTTCTTTTCCGTCTTCACCGGGTCGCCCGGTATCACGAACTTGCCAGCTGTTTTTTCAGTCATTTTCAGTGTTTCTCCCATTCCAAACGCGAATATTCCCTTTTATACCTCAGAAATGTCGACGACGGGCCTATTGAACCTGTCTTCGGCGATGCGCGGGCATCCCGTGCTCACCCATGCGTCCACGTCGTATCCCTCTAAATACTCGGGTTTAATTTCATTTGCGGCGAATATAAACGTTTCCTTGACCCCTTTCAGTTTTTCGCGCAGGTTTAAGGCCTGTTTCATCCGGCTTTGGCCGGGCTTTGTCGAGACAAGGATGCCCACCCTCTTTGCGAGGTTGAAGTAGTGCATCCTCGCCGCCTTGATCTTCGCGTGCTTCATGAGGAGCTCGTTCGAGATGATTTCAATGCCCCCGCTCGGATGAGTCATATAAGTCGGCAGTCCGGTGTCCATAGCAGCGCGGAGGGGGTGGAAGTGGCCGGTGCCCAGATAGACTATGCAGTCCGCGCCCTTTGAAGCTGCGCCCCTTGCCGCGCCCGCGTCGCACCCAAGGACCTGCCCGGGGTTCGGCCGCCCGGGGGCGATAATGGCATTCTTCCCGTTTTTGTTTAATCGGGTTTGGATCTCCTTGAGCTGGTGCACATACTGCGCGGTCGTTACGAGGCCGATCCTCTCAAACGGGACCTTCTCGAGTATATTGTCGACGGCGAGTTCAATATCCGCACTCGAGCGGCAGGGGATGAAGATCGTTTTCATTATAAGCTATTATCCCTTGGCGGACTAAAGCCCCATCAGCGCCCTCGCCCCTTCTAGTATGCTCTTTGGGTTATACCCGCCCTCGAGGACGACGAAATGGTCATAGGGGGATATTAACCCCTTAACAGCCTTGTAAGCCTTCGCAGTCAGCTCGAGCGCGTTGCCCCCGACCCAACCCCTGTCAAGCCCGTGGGCGTCAAAGCCGGCGGAAACGCCGATTACATCGGGCTTGAACGATTCTATCTCGGGCCTGACCTTGTACTCGAGGATCGAAGCATACTCCTCATCGCAAGTCCCCGGCGGCAGCGGTAGGTTCACCACATTCTTCCCCCGGTTCCCCAAACCGCTCCCGGGGTAGAGCGGGATTTGGTGTGTGGAAAGGAACTTTATATCCCCCCTGTCAAGGACTATTTCCTCTGTCCCGTTCCCGTGGTGCACGTCTATGTCGAGGATGAAGACCTTCTTTCCGTCTTTGGCCAGCTTCAGCGCCGCTATAGCCATGTTGTTGAAGACGCAAAACCCCGAACCGCGGTCCGGGAATGCGTGGTGCCCGGGCGGGCGGACGAGGGCGAAGCCGCCGCATTTCGAGGCGTCTATCGCCGCCCCCACCGCGATGCAAGCCGCCCGGTAGCTGTCCTGCGACACCGGAGTGTCCGGGTCAAGCGCCCCGCCCAGCTTGCAGATCATCTGCACGTGCTGTATGTAATCGGGCGTATGCGCCAGTGTAAGGTACTTCTCCCCGTCGCGAGGTTTTTTGACGGCGATGCCATCCGCCTCGAGCGCGTCGAGCAGCAGTTCCAGCCTGCCCGCGTTTTCCGGGTGAAGCCCCGTGTCGTGGCTGAAGAACACCGGGTCGAAGAACACGTCCATTGTCATCGGGTATCTTTGATAATGTCTTGTATAAAGTCTCGTCCGCAGGCTGCTTGCAGCCTATACGGTGTTTTTTATGGCCTACAGCTTAAATATAAAATCCAAACAAGGCGGCTTTACGCGCCAAGAGAGATAAAGATGTTCTGTCCAAAATGCGGTGCCCCGGCACAAGACGACCACAAGTTCTGCGCCCACTGCGGCGCTACGATACCCTCGAAGACGGCAGGGCATGTTGCCCCTGCGGGCGCGGCCCCGGGAGGCGCGGCCCAGCAGGCTCCGGCCCCGGCAAAAAAGCAGCACATAGACGTGAAGAACATAGTCACAAGCCCGCCGAAGATACTGTCGCTTGAAGAGACGCTCGACTTCAGCGCGGTAGAGCACGAGCTTGAGGTCAAGGGGCTTAAGACCAACGCGTTCTCAGGCTTCTTCAGCAAGGCCCAGCCGGGCGACGTCCGCGTGGACTCATTAAGTAAACTCTATGAGCCCATACATCTCGTGCAGGCGATATACGAGGGGACGTTCGAGGTGGCTAAGGACTTCAACCTGCAGCTCGACCCGGGCACGATAAAGCTCGACCTGGATGCAAAACACTACGAGATAAAGCCGCAAGTCGGGGGCGGCGGCATGTTCGGCGGCGGCCCCGCGCCAACACTCAAGCTTACCGGCACCGAAACGGTCAAGAAGCGGGTGGAGAAAGCGGTGTCATTCGACCTGAACGGCGTGCGCAAGGACAACCTGGCGAACCTGGTCAAGGGAAAGAAGACAGTTTCTTTCAACCCCGAGAAGGCGATGCCAAGGACGCAGATACTCGGCACGCACTTCAGCCCCGCGCACCTGACCGACCTTGTCCTGACGCCGGACCTCGTCCAGCGCCAGCAAAACGCGAAGGAGACCAAGGACGAGAGGGTGACTGTGGACGTGCAGACGATTTATTACCCGAAGTACAAGGCCCTTGTCACGAACCTGAAGACAAACCAGCAGAAGTATTTGATAATCTCTGCGGTGGACAAGCAGATGCTCAATACGGAGACATTCTGAGCTGTTTAGGCTTGCGGCCGGTGTCGTTGACATTGGCCAACCGTGTTTTTTTATCTTGCCCTTAAACTTAGCTCATGCTCACCGACGCAGCCAGGAAGGTCGCATCCCTCGCGGGAAGGCGAATAGAGCTCCCCTTAGGCCAGCCCGCGTTCCAGCCTAAGAACCTTTACAGCTCCTTTGACTTCGACCCGAAGAACTTTAAGACTATCGGCAAGGCCGAATGCCAAGACCCTGCCCCCAAGATCGCATGCGTCGACGGCGGGAACCTGCCTTTGCTCCAGACGCCGTCGTTTGCGGTGCAATTCGAGCGGGTGTATTGCAACTGCTTTTCGGGCGGCGAGCGGGTGAAGCTGGGCGATTCCGAGCTCCCTTCACGAATCGAGTTCTTCGCGGTGGTCACATCTTCAAACAGCGGCGAGGGCATAACCTATGAAACGCACTTAATCCCCTTAAACGAGGATTACAAGAAATTCCTTCCAGACGAGGGCGACCTCGTCTTTGACTCATACGACGAGACTATGCGCACCGGGATGGAGCGGATGGAGATACCCCGAGTCGGTGACGTCGCGCGGTCGTTTGCGGAGTGGAAACTGTCGCGCTTCGTGGCCAGTGAACTGAAGACCGGGGACGTTTTAGTTAGGGACGGGACTCTGCACGCGCCGTATACTAATCAATCTAGCTATGCGGATGCTGCTTATGACGCTGCGAGGAAGAGCGGCGCAATCTTCTGCGGCGTCTCAAAGACCTCGCACCTTTACACTACATCCGGGCTTCCGCTCGTAGCTGCGATAAGCAGGCTGGCCCGGGATAGGGGGATTCAGGCGCCCTGGTACTACGAGCATATCGTTGACATCAAAGACCCTTCCCACAAGGCGGATTTGAACTTCGCGAAGCTGAATGCGGCAAGCGATTATGTGTTCAGGGTGGAGATCCTTAAGGGGCAGGAGGAGTCTAAGGAACGGGCGATGTCCGCGCTGGCTGGGAATTCCCGCGACGTTTCGTTCCCGGGCTACCCGTACGGGCTAGTAGATGCGGACAAGAACGCGAGGGTGTCGTATGAAGAGCTGGACGCGCTTCGTCTTTTGCTCTATTCGGAGATGTCCAAGTCCGGCGGCTTTGAGGCCTTCAAGGACTTCCTCGCCGGGAGCGAGGCGCACGAGTGGCTGAATAGGGTGGTTTGAGCCGCCTGGCCGGCCCGATGGCGCCAACTCCGTTTATTTTATTACACGCATAATATCACAACAATATGGAAGTCGTCGGGCAGGTCTTGTCGGGGGAGTTCGGGGAAATACTCGTGCGCCAGAAGGGCGGGAAGGAATTGGAGCTCGGCGAACTATTAGTCGCCGACGACGCCCAGGCAGAGACCACGACGATCCTCCAGGTCTACAACCTTGTTTACGGCTCTCAGATAAACCCGAAGTCCCTCGAGCTTCTCTCGGGCATGCGCCTTGAAGGCTACGGCTCCGACCTGGGCTTCATGGAGGCCAATTTAAGGAACTACGTCCTTGCCCAGATGAAGGCCCTAGTCACTGTCAGGGGCAAGCGGGCCAAGATACCGAAAACACTGCCGCCGTTCTTCTCTGAGATAAGGAAGCTTGAGAAGGCGGACCTCGATTTCCTAGGCACTCCAGAGAATGCCTTATTCGTCGGGAACGTGCGCTCAGGCTCAAAGGACATGGGCATTCCCGTGAATTTAGACGGGAAAGAGGTGCTTTCGCACCACGTTTTGATACCGGCGACGACCGGCAGGGGCAAGTCAAACCTGGTCCGCGTCATGGCGTGGTCAGTAGTCGACAAGGACTATTGCGGCCTCCTCATCCTCGACCCGCACGACGAGTATTACAGGGGCCCGGAGAACGGGAAGGAGTGCGGGCTTAAGGACCACCCGAAGGCAAGGGAGAAGATAGTTTACTACTCATTAAAGCCGCCTGCAGGCGCGAGGACGCTCGTTGTTAATTATAAGCTCCTTAAACCGTGGTTCTTCCAGGGCGTCCTTGACCTGAGCTCCGCACAGAGGGACGCGATGTACGCCTTCTACAAGAAGGACCCGGAAGGGTGGATTGGGAATTTGCTTACGCTGGAGCCTACTTCAGAGTTATACCCGAAGGGCGTGAAGGAGGAATCCGTCGGCGTGCTTGTTAGGAAACTTAATCTTCTGGACATCTCAGCCAAGGACGGCGAGGTGATATGCAAGGGCGTGTTCTCGACTACCGCCGGGGAAACGACGCTTGATGATATAGTTTCAGAACTCGAAAAAGGGAAAACAGTAATCCTCGATACCTCATCCTTCTCGGGCGAGACCGAGATACTAATCTCCTCGATGGCGGCATCGAGGATAATGGAGCGGTACAAAAACCACAAGGACACGGGAGAGCTCAGGACAAAGCCCGTAGTATCTATTATAATAGAAGAGGCCCCGCGGGTGCTGGGGAAAGAGATACTCCAGGCCGGGCCGAACATATTCTCCACAATCGCCCGCGAAGGGCGGAAGTTCAAGGTCGGGCTTGTCGCTATAACCCAGCTGCCGTCGCTCATCCCAAGAGACGTCCTCGCCAACATGAACACCAAGATAATCCTCGGAATCGAGATGGAGCCCGAGAGGGCCGCGATAATAGAGAGCGCCTCGCAGGATCTGTCAAAGGACGGGAGGAATATCGCATCCCTCGACAAGGGGGAGGCCCTCATAACGAGCAACTTTTCAAAATTCGCGATACCCGTCTCGATACCCCTCTTTGACAGGGGGTTTGTCGGCGGGCATGCGGGGGGCTCCGGTGCCCACGCAGCGGGCGGCGTTGCCGGCCATGCAGGCCTTTCTAATACCCCAACTTCTAAAAAGACTAAGACCGATTTTTCGGGCTTCGGATAAGATGGAAAAACCCATGCAAAAACTAAGGCCTCGCACAAACGCCCTGGGCATGGCAGTCAAAGCCAGTGCAGCTAAACGAACCGTATCCGAACGAGCGGATGAGATGGCTAAGAAGCGGAGGGAAGAGTTGCTTAAGAGGCCGCGATATTAGCCCTGGGCAGTCGCGCTAAACCTGCAGGTGCACAAAATGATGACAAGAAAGACAATAAGGGCCAAAAAGCCGTATCTTGAATTGTACACGCAGGCAAAGCCCGGCGCGCAGAAGAAGAAGCCTTCGGCTATCGAGGCGAACATCTCTTGACTTCTATCATGAAGTTCGCGCACATGGCCGACCTCCATCTTGGGGGCTGGCGGGACCCGGAGCTGGAAAAACTGAACGAGGCGGCATTTGAGAAAGCAATTGCCGTGTGCATCGCGGAGCGCGTCGACTTCATCCTGGTAAGCGGCGACTTCTTTGACACGTCCATGCCGCCGTTTGACACCCTCGACCTCGTGTCAAGGAAGCTTAGCGAGGTAAAGAAGGCCGGGATACCTGTGTATTCCATCGCGGGCTCGCACGATTTCTCCCCTTCCGGGAAGACGATACTAAAAGTGCTTGAGAACGCCGAGCTGATAACGAATGTCGCCCGCGGGAAGGAAACGGGGGGCGGGAAACTGGGGCTTGATATGGCGACTGACCCGAAGACCGGGGCCAGGATCGTCGGCGTGTTCGGGCGGAAAGGCGCCCTTGAGGAGGAGTTCTACCGGAACATCGATCTCGAAGCGCTAGACGCGTCTTGCAGGGGGCCCGGCTACAAAATATTCCTATTCCATTCCGCTATCAAGGAGCATCTACCCGCATACCTAAAGGAGGCCCAGGCGATGCCCATATCCCTTCTGCCGCCCGGTTTTGACTACTACGCCGGCGGGCACATACACCACCGGAGCGAGCACGAATACGGGCATGGCAAAGTAGTGATGCCCGGGGCAATCTTCCCGTGCAATTTCCAGGAGTTAGAACGGCATGGAGCGGGCGGGTTTTATATCGTGGACGTAGACTCGTCGGGCAGGAGCGCGCCAAGGTTCATCGAACTAAAGGAAGCTGAGGTTAGGGTCATCAAGGCCGATGCGGACAACAAGTCCGCTAAGGACGTGGAGGCGACGCTCGAGGAGGCTGTATCCAAGCTGGACGGCGAGGACTACATCCTATTGATGCGCGTTTTCGGGACTCTCAAGGAGGGCAAGCCGACGGACATAGACTTCAGGAGGCTTTCGGAGCAGGCTTACGAGCAGGGCGCTTTGGTTGTCAGGCGAAGCACCGGGGGGCTCAGCTCTGTGGAGTATGCGGAAGTGAAAGTATCGACGGATACCGTTGAGGATTTGGAAGAGAGGATAATCAAGGAGCACTTGGGGCAGTCGGGCATGGACGTCGCGAAGGAGAAAGAGCTTGTCGGCAGGCTGCTTCGCGCACTGGACACCGAAAAGACGGAGGGCGAGACGAACGCGGCCTTCGAGGGGCGGGTCGTAGCCGAAGGGGAAGATGCATTGTCCAAAAAATGAGTATTGTTTTGTGTTTGGCCCCGCCATAATGTGCCCAAGACCGCTAATTTAAGTATTCCCACAGATTAATTTAGCACCCAAATCAGCGTTTTTGGACCGATAAGATGGGCAAGTCTTCACGCGGCAAGAAAGAGAGGGGTGGCAAAGCGGCCGCAGCATCCGCATCCTCCAACCCTGCCGCATCGGCAAGGCCTCGGGAATTGACATTAGAAGAGCTTGAGCGCTTATATGCCGGGTCGCCGCTTCCGCCCGGCGTTCAGGCTGCGCCCGACGCCCTTGCAAGCTTCCTGAGCAAGCCGGTTGTGACAAAGCCCATCTCCCGGCCCCTCCTTTCGTTCCACCCTATCAAGTCCGGCGAGACGCACCTGCCGACCGACACGCAAGTCGTGATTCTTGGGGGCCCGGGGATGGGTGAGAAGCCCGCAAGCGATAGGCCCGCCATCTACATGCCACGCACGCGCGTAAGTATAGAGGGCGAATCCACCGCGGTGCTGGCCGAGCCAGCAAAAGCGGTGCACCTTTACGAAAGGCCGATAAGGATAGCGCCGACGACAAAAGTCGTGCCCTACCAGAGCGTCGCGCACATCGAGAGGGGCGTTTTGCAAACACCTGTCAGGACGCGGCTGCCAAACGGCGAGCAGGCGAGCATACCCGCAGGCTCGCGGGCATCGTGGGACGGTGCGCACATAGTCTTCCCCGAAGGAGCGAAGGCCGTGACCCCGGGCGAGAGGGTCGTGCCTTTCGGAAAGGGCGCCAAGGTCAAGCCGTTTGAACTCGTCGCCGTCGACCGCAAGCTTGCGATCCCTCAGGGCACGGAAGCCGACGTGAACGGCAAGAGGGTGCTCCTCGGCGCGACCGAAGCGAAGTGGGACGGCGAGGTGCACCTCCCGCAGACCACCGACGCTGTCCTGACCGGCAGCAAGGAGATGACAATTCCCAAAGGCACGAGGGTCAAGCTTGCGGACGGCCGGTTTGTCGAGCTTGGCGAGCTTGACTTCTACCAGTACGACGGCACAAAGGCCAATGTCAGGGGCGTGCGCGGCGTAAGGTCGTCTGACGGGTATACGCATCTGTCCCATGCGGCAAAGGCGCAAAACGGCAAGGTGGTGATACCCGAGGACACTGCAATTTCCCCACATGGCGGCAACAACAGATACACGTCATTCGGCGGCGTGAAGCTTGTCTACGGCGTCACCGAGGAGCCTCCCGAAAGCCGGCAGTATCCTGAGGTCAGCCACGAGGAGGCCTACAGGCTCAGGGGATGGGCGACAGACAAGTACCGCGAGCTGGAGAAGCTCCGGCAGGCGAATGGCGCGGAGTTCTACATAAAAACGCTTGCCCTGGACAACGTCCTGTCGGGAACAATCCGCGAGGGAAGGGAGATAATGGGCCCGGCGGAGGTTTACGGCATACGGCGGATACTTACGAGCGACAAGTTCATAGACAAGGATGGAAATGTCTTTGACGGCGCCCAGATGCCGGGGTATGCTTACCTGTCCCGGCTGTCCTCTGCCGAGGGGAATCTGCGAAACGAGATGGAGGAGCGCATAAGGAGCATCCGCAAGTCCGGCGCCTCTGCCGAATCCGAGCTGCCGTCGGGCATCTCCGAGGCAGCGGCAAAAAAAGCCCGCAAGAAGCTGTATTCCCTGGTCAGGGAAAAGATAGGCGACATGGAAGGCAAGTACCAATCGGAGTCGCTCACGCCCGAGGAATGCCTGCACGCCGCGGCATGGGATCGGCTATACTCCAGGGTATACGGCTCGCACGCGATGACTCCCGAGGAGTGGCGCACGGTGCACAAGGTCGCCCAGATGGACCGGGGCAGGACCTTCGAGGAGCTGCACAAAGAGGTTCTCACGGAAGTGAAGAGCGTCCGCCCGCAGTTTGCCGAGCATCTTAAGGGATTCGTGCGCTCGCGGCCAAAGGCTCCGAAAAGAGTTTAATGCGGCGTGCGAGGCAAGTTAATGCGTTAAAGCTTTACTAACATGGGTTCAAAGAACCGACAGGTGAAAAAGGGCTCGGGCCGCGGGCAGCGCGAAGCCGGACACCAAATCAGCGGTACCCCGATACGCCTGCCGATGGGCACCGAAGTGGTCTTCAGGCACCAGAACCTCGAGCGCAGGATGCGTCTCCTAGGCCACGCCGATGGGATTGCCCCTGACAGCAAGACAGTGCACCTGGCCGAGCCGGCCGAGGCGCTTCATACCGAAAGCAGCATCCCGGAAATAGTCCGGATACCGAAGAACTCAAAACTAGCGCTGGTTGGGAGCGTTAGCGAGCTTCCGGAATCCATACTAATGCACAATGGCGTGAGGATGCGCTTCCCACGGATGCCTGGCGTGCGCCAGGATGGGGTGTTCATCTCGGCTGGGCACGCTTCGGAGGGCAGAGAAAACGCAGGCCCGGTCACTGCGATAAATATAAATACCGGTAAAGAAGTGGTGTTCTCGAAAGGCATACAAAGGCCAATGAAAGAGATAGCTGTCGAACACCTCCAGGCGCCGGAGATACCGTGGCCAAAGGACCTCACGGGGGAGGAAAGGGCCATAATAGGGAAGCGGCTAAGGGAGATCAGCGAGGCCGACCGGGCGAGAAGCGATGCCTACGAGTTTCCCGGTAACGATTATGCCCTGATGGTGGAGAGCCATCACAGGATGCTTCGCTCCCTTGGTGAGAAGAGCTATGCCACTGACGATAAGATAGCGGAAAACCGCCGCGCAGTCATTGCCCCTGCGGAGAAAGTGGAGATGGAAGCAAAGGAGTATGCTGCTAAGCATAAGATCTCCATGGACAAGGCCCGAAGGTTTGTCGGGGGCCTGATGACGCCCGAGGACGCCAATGAGCAATCAGCGCTTCGCGAGCGGCAAGACAAACTGCGTGTTATAGACGAGATACGCACGCTAAGGCAGCACACCCAGCAGATAAAAGAAGCGCTGTCCGACCTGACGCCGAAGCAGCGCGAGGATGTGATATCCGCAATAGACAACGAAGCCAGACGACTGGTGGAGCAGTATAAAGACAAGGCTCCTGAAACTGGAAGGGCCATGTTGCTTGCCCTTCATGAAACCGCATCTGCATTAGGGCACAAGCCTATAGAGCCTGATGACGAGATATTCATGAGGGCAAACCTCATGAAGGCGGGGAGGTCATTCGAGTCGGTGCGGGAACTCATCAACCGGACTAAGGGCACGTGGGCGGCGCCGTGGTTAAGAGTGGTCTCGGAAAAAGCCAAGGAGCTTGACGAAAAGCCGTTCAAGGGCCATGACTGGCCAAAGCTTGACGACCACCAAAAGACCCTGCTCCTGCCGCACCTGACCGATATCTCGGTAAAGACCCTCATGGCGCGCGCCAATAAGGGGCCCGGGCGCGCCACACAAGAGGATTTCCTCCTTAATTCCCTTATAGCCTCCAAGATGGCGCAGGAGCTTGGCATTCCCGAGAGCCATGTGCCGATAACCGCGTCTTACAGGGGCCGCTACTTAAGGGATATCCAGACTCTGCGTGGGAATACGCCCGTGCCGTTCCTTGAGGGGGATGCGAAGTTCAGGAGGCGGTATGAGGAACTTGCAAAGCAGCTGCGGCCAGTTGCGGACAAGATAGCTTCAGGCCATGAGGACCTGCCGACCGGGATGCCGAAATTGTCAGAGCACCAGTTCGACCTGCTTGGAAAGGAGCTGGCTAAATTCGTGGAGGGCACGCGGGGCGAGATAACGGAGACTGTAGACTACATGGAAAAGACGCCCGAACCCTCGTTAACGCCCAGGTTTATGGAAGCCGTGGGCAAGGTAGTCGCCCATAACAACCGGATGCTCGCGCTAGAGAAGCTTTACCGCGCAGCTGGAAAGCAGGTCATTGCAAGCGACGGCAAGCCTATGGACGCGCATGTGTTCAGCGGGCCGAATAGCCTGATGTCAATGACCGGCTTTAACCAGATGTCGGGCAGAAGGACCCGGGAACAGGTGGAGCGCGAGGTGCAGGCCGAAGTGGAAAAGATGAAATCGGGCTGGTTTGGCGAGGCCCTGGAAAAAGCCAGTGCGGCGCCGGAAGAGGCCCCGCGCAGGATACTGGCGCTTCCCCACCTGCCGTCAATACCGCGCATCTTGACTAGACGGCAGGCGGATGCGAATGCCCGGCTCGAGGCGGCCGCCGCAGGGTCAAGGGGCAAAGAGGCCATACTATTGCCGGGCGAGGTGTTCAAGCCGCTGCCGCAACCGGAGCTTCTTTCGTCGCCAGAGGCCCCGGCCAAAGAAGTGATTCGGCCCGCTGCAAAGGCGCCCGAAAGGCAGCTTGCCCCGGGCGAAATACCCGAGTGGGCAAGGCCGAAGGAAGCCGCTGCCCAGCTTCCGGTGTATGTGTCGGCGGACGAGATGGGGCTACGGTTCTTGGAGGCGGGTTTGCCTGACAAAGTGTCAAACTACCTTTTGGAGAACGAGCGGGCGATGCGTATCCTTAACCGCGTACTTGAGAACTACGGCCACAGCCCGCAGGCGCTTTCCCACATATCACCGGAGAAGCTCAATGCGCTCGTCGGCATGAACGTAGTCGATATGCCAAAGTTTGTCAAGGCGAACCTTGGCGGCGCCCCGCCCGCAAGGCCGAAGAAGATAACCTCTTACATGCCGCAGGCGCCTGTTGCTGGGCCGGCGAGCGCCCCTGCAAAACCAGTTGTGATAAATGAGCCGGTTACGGAGGCCGAACCCGAGACCGCCGCCGGGGGCAAGAGAAATAAGCGAAAGGGCCGCGGGGATAGTCTTCAGCTGAGCAGAAAAGAGCGGATTAGGGAAGCCCGGGGACTGCGCTGAGCACTTGCGCGATTTATTTGATTTCTCTTATCCCGCATATTTAAATTCTCTTACCCCTAAACTTACGGGGTTAAATGCGATGAAGACTATTCTTTCTCTGCTATTTCTAATAGTGTTATTAACGTCGACAGCGGCGGCATGGGGCAACGGATATTCGGTCTATGGCAGCGACATATACGCGGACGAGTTTAGCAAGTGGGAGCGCGTGGACATGTACGGGACGCACGACTACCTTGCCCAGCGGGCATTGGACATGCTCAAGCAGGAGGCGCCCGAGGAAGCCGCGTGGATACTCAACTCGACTTACTTTTATGGCACTGAGCTCCCCGACAGCGACGGCCACAAGGAGAGCCTGAACGACCGTGTGGGCCAGGTGCTGGGCTTCGACTCGGATGGCAGGCTGACGGACAGTAGGCTCGCGGACCTATCGGTGCTGCACTACGACGTCATGGTCAGCAGCATACAGAAGGGCGCCAAGGGCATAGCCTCCAAGTGGGCTGGCGTCGCGGCGTCCTACATCTCGGACGCCTGGCTGTTCTCCAGGGTGATACCGTATTCCAGGCACGGCGACGGGTTTGAAAGATACGTCCTAAGATATACGACTGCGGCATACCCGTCAAAGACATTTGACAACCTATACGGGGATTACATCGAGTTCGACGGGAAGCTTGAGAAGATATACGTATATGACGCCGTAGTCCGGCTGGGGAGGGATACCTACATGGGCCGCCATGGCGACTGCTCGGCAAGTTGGATGGAGCAGAACTACGATCTAGACAACATGTCCGAGTTCACCGAGTGCGCCGGCAAGAACTTCAACAACATAGTCAACGCCATTGTCGATGTCCTGCACACAGCTTATTATGAGGCTGAGGTGGGCGGCACATACGACAAAGCCGCATACGACTGGGAGCACATGACCGGGGAGACAAAAAAGATCTCGGAGCAGACAGTTAAGCCTCCGGCACAACCCCCTGCAGAGCCCGCTTTGCCGGCAACGGCAGAGCCGACAACACAATCAAACAAATCATCGGCACAGCCGCCGGCACAGCCGCCTTCGGTGCAGCCTTTGGGCAACCAAACCGGGGCAAAGGCCCCGGCAAAGCCGCCCATACAGCCACCCGCAAAGGGTGACAACAGCTGGGTGTATGCGCTGGCGGCGGTGCTTGCTGTAGCGGCGCTCTTGGGCTACAAATACAAGAAGTCCAGGGGCGAATTGCCCCCGAAAAAGAGGAAAGCGCTGGTCAAGAACCTGGAGAAGAAGGTCGCCGAGGCGGAAATGGTCTACATAGGCCCGGCAAGGAAGAAGCGCAAGAGATAGCCCGCATTTGCAAGAGGCCGGTATGGAAAAGAACAAGCTGATAATCGCATGCATCCTTCTCGCCGGGATAGTTGCAGGGCTGCTTGTGATGCAGCTCTTCGCCCCGCAGCCCGGTGCAGCGGGGACCGGCACTTCAGGCAATTCGGGCTCAACCGCATCCGGCTCTACGGCATCGGGCTCAACTGGGGCTTCCGGAACCGGCACGGCAGGCTCTAACGGAACTGCCGGGCAGAATGCATCGGGCACGGCAAATCCCGGCCCGTCTATAGGCCCTGTGAAGCCTGCGCCGCAGCCAGCCGCATTCGGCACCAAGGTCGGCGAGGAAGCGAATTCGAAGTGGGGCCGGAAAGGGATAATCTACCCGGCGACGGCCGAGGTTGCCGACGAGGGCTGGTTCAGGAACAGCTTCAACCTGCCGGGGGACATAAGGATAGACAACATATGCGCCATATTCATGCAGGGCAACGCCACACGCCAGCTGTCCGACGGCACTACGTTCATAGAGCGGCCTGCGGTTAACCTAAGCGGTAGTCAGGTTTGCGAGATCAAGGTCGCCGGGGGCGCCGTCGCCGGCTGCGGCGGGCTCACACTGCATATGGACCTCGAAGCCATGAAGACTGGGTACGTGAAGGCCGAGGACAACTGGAAGGACTTCTTCTCCTGCCAGCCAGGGGTTAACGCCACGCTTTGCTCATCGGAATGCGGCCTGATGCTCGAGACGTTAATGTACCAGAAGCGGTCGCCGATGGTGAACGGCTCGAATCCTTAGGCAGCCGCATATCCGGGTTATCAAATAGGCCCTACCGGCTCGACAGCTTTGCTATGACAAAGCCTATCGAGGACCCTATAAACGTTTCGATAATAAAGCTGATGCCAATTGTCATACTCAAGTAGCGGTCTATCGGCAAAATTTGCGAGGCGGTCATCGTAAGCCCATAGCCAAGCATGCCAACAAGCATGCCACCTACCTTTATAGGCAATAGGTAATATGCCAAAAGCACGACCAGAAAGGCTGTCAGAAACCCGAAGAGCAGGCAAAGCCCGGGGTTTGGCTTCTTGGCCGGCGAATCCTTTGCACTGCCGATGCCAATGAACAGGGCGGCGATTAGCGCTGTGATTATGACGGGGGAGAAACTCCACATTAATCCCATCCCAAGACCGACCATCACACCCACAACAATGCCTATAAGTCCGAATAACAGCTTTTTTGCCATTTTATCTAAAACATTAATGGGGGGGGGGGTTTAAAAATGCCCCCGCCGGCATGCCTGTTTGTTTTATCCCGCACGCTTCAAACTTATTCGATGCTCCTTAAGCGCATAACCCTGGAGAACATACGCAGCTACCCCTCAGGCACGGTGAGCTTCCCGGAGGGTTCGGTGCTCCTATCAGGGGACATCGGGTCGGGCAAGTCGACGATACTCCTCGCAATAGACTTCGCCCTCTTCGGGATACAGAAGGACCTCTCGGGCGCAAGCCTCCTTCGCCACGGCAAGGAGCAGGGCTCTGTCGAGCTGGATTTCGAGGTTGGCGGCAAGGAGTATTCAATAAAGCGCACACTTAAGAGGTCCAAAGATTCCGTCAGGCAGAGTTCCGGATACGTGATATCCGGATCGCCCGATAAGGGCGGCGCCGTAAGGAAAGACCTGACCGCGCAGGAATCCAAGTCATTCATATTGGAGCTATTGGGCTACCCGCAGGAAGCCCTGAAGAAGGACAGCGCACTCATCTACCGCTACACCGTCTACACGCCTCAGGAGGCTATGAAGGAGATAATAGAGTCTGACGTCGACGACAGGCTTGGCCTCATCCGCCGGCTGTTTGGGATAGACAAATACAAGCGCATAGCTGAAAACGCCGAGACGATTGCCCGCGAGCTTAGGGGGAAGGCGAGGGAGCTGTTGGGCGCCGTAGCCGACCTTGACCTGAAGAGAAGGGAGAGCGACTCGCTGGCAAAAGACCTGTCGGCCGCGGAAAAGGCACTCGCGGAGGCCAAGGTAAAGTCCGCCCTGCAGGAGCATGCGGCGCTGAAGAAGAAATCAGAGCTCGAGGAGCTGCAGTCCAGGATAGAAGAGGTCCAGAAGAAGAAACAGGATTATGCGTCGCTGAAAAAGGAGTGCGACCTTCTTGCCGAGGACTGCGAGCGCGCGAAGGCCCGGATAGCCGAATCGGACCCGAAGCTCAAGGACCTTGAAGCGCGGATGGAAAAGTTCAACCTCAAGAAGCCGGCGGCAACGCTGCGCGAGATAGAGGCGGGGATAGCCGAATGCGAGAAGAAAGAGCGCGAGGCGGTCTCAAAGATATCGTCGCTTGAAACCGAGGCAGCCTCGCTTTCCAGGATATTCGACAAGGGCACATGCGGCACCTGCGGGCAGAAGGTAGCCGACGGGGAGTCGTTCAAGAAGGGGATAGACGAGAAGCGGGCCGAAGTTGCCAAGCTGCGCGCGGGGCAGGCGGAGCTTCGCGCGAAGGTTGAGGCGCTAAGGAAAGAGGTTCGCGCCGCGCAGGAGCACGAGTCGGCACTGCGGGAGCTTTCCAGCCTTTCTGAGCGGAAGAAGGACCTCCTCGAAGGGAAGTCGCGTTACGAGTCGGAGCTGAAAGACAAGCAGGCCAGATACAAGGCTCTCGCCGAGAAACTGAACGCAGTCGTCCGGGAGATAAAGGAGCTGAAGGGCGAGACGCTCTCGCAGGAGCTGAAGGGCCTGCAGAAGGCGTATGAGGAGCTGCGCTCCGTGTGGGAGTCCGTCAGGCGGGAGGAGGCAGGGCTCGCGCAAAGGGTAGCAGGTCTTAAGGACAGGGCGGCATCCCTCGCCTCGGAGATAAAGCGTAAGGAAGAGGCAAAATCCCTCATGGAGTCGTACGCCTCTAGCGACCGCTGGCTCAGGGAGTTCTTTGTCAACCTGATGGGGACCATAGAGAAGCATGCGATGGTCAGCGTCCAGCACCAGTTCGACTCGCTCTTCAGGAAGTGGTTCTCGATGCTTGTCATGGACGATGGGCTCTCGGCGAGGATTGACGACCGGTTCAGCGTCATCGTCGAGCAGGACGGGTTTGAGAGTGACTATGCGTTCATGTCCGGGGGTGAGCGGACGGCGATAGCCTTGGCATACCGGCTGGCGCTAAACCGCGTGATAAACGATTTGATAGAACGGATACGGACCAAGGACCTGCTGATACTCGACGAGCCCACGGACGGCTTCTCCTCGGACCAGATGGACTCGGTCAGGGACGTGCTTGCGGAGCTTGGGACCCGGCAGACGATAATAGTCAGCCACGAGCCGAAGATAGAAAGCTTTGTCGACAGGACGATAAGGTTTGTGAAGGAGAACGGGGTCAGCAGGGTGGTTTAGAACCCCGCCCCAGCGCCCGCAACTCAGCATCTTTTTGTTTTGCACCCCCTTAATTTACCATGCATCCCAAAGACGTAGCCAATGCCGCGGCACTTGCCGCGGTCCTCGAGGCGAGCGCCGAGAAGCCCGGGAACGTGACGCCGACAAAGAGCTTCGATGATCTGGCTTATTCCGATTTCCTGCACGCCGCCCTCGCGATGCGCCCGCATATGCTGCTTGCGGCCGAACGGGGAAGGAAAGTGGCATCGGGAAAGATCAAGCTCGACAAGGTGGGCCTAGGGAAGATAATCTACGACACGTTCGAGCCGAGCCGAGCCCATCATGCAAATGTCAATTTCGGGATAGTCCTGATGTTCACCCCCCTTGCGGTGGCTGCAGGCTATGGGCATAGCGACCTGAGAAAGAGCCTCTGGATGTTCCTTAGGCACGCTTCTCCCGAGGACACCGTTTGGATATACCGGGCCATGCGCAAGTGCGAGTTGGGCGGGATGGAGCTTAAGGAAAAGGGCCTTTCGGGGCTTGACGTGTTCTCGGACGCGGCGCTTAAGAGGATAATGAGGGAAAAAATGACCCCTCTTGAGGTCTTCAGGCTCTCCGAGCCGCACGACCGCCTGGCGTCCGAGTGGGCCAGCGGATACCAGATATGCTTCAATACCTCAAAGAGGATAAGGCTTGACGAGGGCTCTATAATCGACACGTACTTAAGGCTCCTTAAGGAATACCCCGACACATTCATCGCCCGGAAGGCCGGGTGGAAGAATGCAGAGTTCGTTTCACGCCTTGCCGGCAGGGTGCTCTCAAAGAAGCTGCGCGCCGACGAGATGGACCGGCTTCTTCGCGCAAAGGGCAACAAATTCAGCCCCGGGACGACCGCGGACATGATAGCCACGAGCCTGTTCATAAAGCTTATGGGCAAGTGATTTTTACCTTGCGCCCTTAAACTATAACGTAATCCTCACGTGTGGAAACATGGACCTGGGTATAATCGAGGAGCTTTGGGCGGTAATAGAAGGCCGCAAGGATAACCCGAAGAAGGGGTCGTACACGAATAAGCTGCTCGCGGACGAGAAGCTCATATTCAAGAAGCTCAAGGAAGAGCTTTCTGAGATTGAGGAAGCCGCAAAGAAGGGCCACCTCCGGGGCGGCAAAGGCGATGGAAAAGACTCCCTCGTCTGGGAGGCATCGGACTTCATCTACCACCTTTTGGTGCTTCTCGCGGCTAAGGGCGTAGAACTGGACGAGGTCCTTGCAGAATTAAAAAGGCGGCGCTGAGAAAAGCGCGGCCTAAACAGATTAGAAACTTCAAACAGCTTAGCGGGCGCTAAAGACTTAGTCGGGCACCCCGTCGTCGTAGCGCTCGAACTCCTCAGTAGCGTAAATGTCCTCGTCGCTCGTGCCCTGCTCAAACAGCTCGTCAAGCTCGTCCTTGCGCTTTTTCTTCTTGCGCTTGTCTTCCTCTTCCTCGCTGAAGAGCTCCTCTATCTCGTCGACCTTGCCCTTCTTCTCTTCGCCTTCTTCGTCATCGTCCTCAACGTCTTCAAGCTCCTTTTCTTTCCCCTTGGAGGGCTTCTCTTTACTCTTGGAGACCTTTGGGACGCGCTTGGCGGAGGCTTTCGTGATGCGCGGCTTTGCAGCCTTCTTCTTCATTTTGGGTAGGGTTATTATCGGGCTCCGGTATAAAAACTTTTGCCTGTTTCAGGCTGAAGGGAGGTATTGCAGAGCTGGGCGCAACTGAAATGACGTATTGCAGGGCATATGCGCCAAGCCGCGTCACCGGCAGCCTCACAGCTTCGCCCTCGAGACCTCGTAGTAAATCGGCCCCCTCTCGGTGACTGTGGCGAACAGCATCTTCTTCTTAACATTCGTGGCCAGGCGGGCCGCCCTCGTGAACTCGGAGTAGTCCATCCTCGCAGTCTCGGGCATCACGTGGACCATCCACTTGGAGTGGGAGCTCCCGGGCCTTTTGCCCCTGGCGTAGACCACGAAGTCGCAGCCGAACTTGACCCCGGATTTGACTATATATCCCCTGTTAAGCCTAAGGTCCCTGAAGACTGCGTACTTCATCGTGAAGTTCTCGTTCAAGGCTTCGGCCTTCTCCATAAGCCTCTTTTGGGTTATCTTCTTGCCGGCTTCCTCTACTCCGAGCTTGCCGTCTTCAATCAGCAGGCACGCCTCATAGAGGCTGATATTCAGCCGCGGGCCGTCGCTGTCGCCAAATGAGCCGCTCGCAAGCCTGCCGGTCTCCCGCGGATCGAAAATTATTACTCGGTCGCCCGAAAGCATGGGGGCCTGGACTGAGCTGGACCTGCCCCTGATTATGCTCATCTTCGTGGCGGACGGTGCCTTCGCGGCCTTGCGTGTTTTCTTGTCCATGGGAAACGGTTTAGCGACTCGGATATTTAGCTAGCTTGATAGAAAAAGCTAGACGTCGATTTCTTCCACCTCGGCCCCGCCATCCAGGTAGACGCCAAGGAAATGCCCGCTCCCCGCCGGGCCGACGTTAATGACCTTGGTCTCGCCTATATGGTCTGTCGATTTCGCCTCGTGGACGTGGCCGCAGACGTTCAGCGCGGGCTTGTAAGCCTCAATTATCTTCCTTAGCGATTCACTGCCCACGTGCCCGAAGGGGAGCTTGTCACCGTTCGTCCTCGCGGGCGGCTCGTGGGTGAAGAGGACGAGCTTCCCCGGCCCGCCCAGGTGGGCCTGGCCCGCAGGCCCCAAGACCTTCTTTAGGCCCGCTTCTATCTCCGCCTCGCTGAACTCGCTCGGCGTCCCGAACGGCGTCGGGTGGCTGCCGCCCCAGCCGGCTAGGGATAAGCCTCCAGCCGAAACTGTCTTCCCATGGAGCGCAACGCCCATATCCTCAAGGAACTTCCTTAGGGCGTGGGAGTCGCAGTTGCCGAACAATGAAAAGACCCGGGCTTTTTTTGAGAGCTTCTCTATAAGGTAACCCGCATCGGTGAGGTTTGCTTCCGAATCGTTGGATCTCTTGGAATAATCCCCGAGATAGACTACTGCATCAAAGCCCTTTTGCGAAATAAGCTTTTCAGCCTTGTCCACGACCTCTAGGTTGCCGTGCATATCCGAGAACACGAGCATCTTGTAGGGTTTCATCGTGCCGATTGGGAAAGCGCAATGGCGGCGAATTCTCTGCGGCGCCTGCGAGCGTGCGGGATTATGCGATGTTGCCGTCGTTGTCTATCTCGCCCATCCGGACGCGCTCGCTGCTTATGGGCTTGCCGTCTTCTGATAGGGCAAACGGGATCTCCACGATGGCCAGCTTCCTTAGGCCCTTCTTTGTCCTCACGGCGTTTATTTCCTTAGCCCTAAGGGACGTCTCTTCGCTGACTACGATGGCGTTGAGGTCGGGGTCGGTCGTCGAAGGCCCGTAGAAGTCGTTGATCTCGACTATCTTGTAGTTCTTCTTGAACTCCTTGCAGTAGTGGTTTATGACGTCGCCCCTCATCTTGAAGGTCTCGACCTCGCCGGTTCGGAATCTCTGTGCGAACTGGTCGCCGCTGACGCCGATGAATACGGTATCGCTAAGGTCGAATGCCACTCTCAGCAGCTCTTCGTGCCCCTTGTGGAAGTGGTCGAAGGTGCCGCCCACTATCGTCTTCTTGAATGTCATTTTAGAATCAGTTGCGAAAGCGGCTTAATTTAGCCGCTATAAGAAGAAAAATCCTGTTTTGGCCCGCGCCCGGGCGTTTTGCAGGCGCGGCTGGCGCATTGCCCCGCCCGCGACGCTCATCCTATCAGCAGGTTTATCCCGTTGACCATCGCCTGGACCGAGGCCATGACTATGTCGGTGTCCACGCCCGACGCGGTAATCACCTTGCCGCCGGACTTCATCCTGACTGTGACGCTGACCGTGGCATCGGTGCCGCCGGTTATGGCGTCCACGTGGTACTCCTCCAGTTTTATGTCCCTTGAGCCGACGACCTTCATTATCGCTTTGATCGCGGCATCCACGGGCCCGTCGCCGTTTGACGTCTCGGTCACCCTCTTCCCGCCCGCAACGAGCTCCACGACGGCACTCGGGATTATCTTGTTGCCCGATTCTATCTTCAGCTCGACCAGCTCAAGGAATCCCTTTGCCTTCTCGCCCTTGACCTGCCGGATTATCGCCGCTAAGTCCGCGTCCGTGACGTTCTTGCCCCGATCCCCCATAGCCTTGACCTCGTCGAGCGTTTTTTTGAACTGCTCTTCCGTAACGGCCACCTTCATGCTGTCGAGTATCAGCTTTAGGCCCTTGCTGCCCACGTGCTTTCCAAACCTGAATTCCTTCTCCCTCCCGACGTACTCCGGCTTCACGAACTCGTAAGTCTCGGCCTTTTTCAGCAGCCCGTCCACGTGTATCCCAGACTCGTGGGTGAACGCGTTCTTCCCGACAAGCGCCTTGTTTGGCTGGACAGGGACGCCTGTCAGGTCCTCGACCAGTTTTGACAGCGCGAATATCCTCTCCGTCTTGACATTGACCTTGTAGCCGTAGAGTATGTCAAGGGCGCTGACGACTTCCTCCAGGGGCGCGTTGCCAGCCCTCTCCCCGAGGCCGTTGACAGTCACGTCCACGGTATCGGCCCCGGCCCGGACCGAGGCTACAGTGTTCGCCACCGCAAGCCCTAGGTCATCGTGGCAGTGCACGCCATAAGACATCTTCTTGTGCTGCGACAGCGCCTCGAAGTAGGAGGCCATCCTCTCGGGCGCCGACGCCCCGACGGTATCCGCCAGGGTCAGGCGGCCTATGCGCTTGCCCACGGTATCCAGGACCTTCTTGAGGTAGCTCACCTCGCTCCTCGACCCGTCCTCGCAGCAAAGGTCTATGTAAAGGCCGTGGTCATTGGCATACTGTACAACCCTGTCAAGGGTCTTGAGGAACGCTTCTGGCGTCGTCTTCAGCTTGAACCTTATGTGCGAGTCGCTCGTCGGGGCGACGAGGAACAGGCCGTCCACGTCGCACGCCCTGCAGGCGTCCACTTCTTTCTCCAGCACCCTTGCGAAGCTAAGCACCTTTGCTTTCAGGCCCTCGTTGGCTATGAGCTTTATGCCCTCAGCCTCGCCGGGGCTCGTCGTGGCGGAACCGGCTTCTATAAAATCAACGCCCAGGTCGTCTAATGCCTTGGCTATCCTCAGCTTCTCATCAGGGGCCAGCGACACGCCCGGCGTTTGTTCCCCGTCGCGTAGCGTGGTGTCAAGTACCTTGAGGTGCATGGATTATTTTGAACCACGCGGGTAATAAATCCTCGGCTGGGCCAAGGCTATCGATAGGGGATTAGGTTATCGGCTTAGAGCCGGTGCAGAGGCTCTTACACTTACATATCCGGCACGAGCGCGGCGCAGTAGCAGTCCTCCAGGCCCTCGATGCCGTCGGCGCCTATATCGCCGCGTGTCGGCACATAGCCGGATTTTGAGATCGCCGACATCAGCTTCACGTGCCTGATGCCGACTTTTCGCAGTGTCGGCGCCCTTGAGGTCAGGGTCCTTACCAGCGACTCAAGGCAGGGCGTCGTCCGTATGTCCGCCCCAAAGCCGCATCCGCCGCCGTTCTTGCAGTGCGGCCCCATGCAGCACGGTTCCGGCTTGGCGTAAGCGCCCTGGAAGATGCATGTCAGCTTTCCTCTTGGGATCATTTTCTTTGCCCCATGGCCGCGCTTAAAACGCCGCCATCTGGGGGTTTGTTTTACAGCTGTAAGCATAAAACCCTTGCGGCCGGGTTTCGATGCGGCTGAGCGCCGTGTAAATGGCCATATGCGAGCCCACCGGGCTAAACCCCAATGCCTAAAGGTTTTAAGCTCCAAAGGCTTAATTACCCAGTCTTATTACTCGGGATGATTAACCGGGCTTCTTCTGCCGCGTCTCACCAAGAGACTATTTCCGGCACAAAATCGAGGCGCCTTAAGGGCAAGAGGATTGTCCTTGCAGTCTGCGGCAGCATAGCCGCGATAGAGGCGCCCAAGCTCGCCAGGGAGCTCATGAGGCACGGCGCCGACGTGACATGCGCCCTTTCAGCCTCCGGGCAGACGATAATACACCCATGGGCCCTTGAATGCATAACCGGGAAGAAGACCATAACCGAGATAACCGGCGCGTGCGAGCACGTGCAGCACTGCGGCGACTGGGATGGAAGGTGCGACCTGCTCTTGATATCCCCCGCCACGGCTAATACATTATCCAAGATAGCCTGCGGGATAGACGATTCTATCGTCACTACATTCGCGTCAACGGCTTTGGGGGCAAAGATGCCAGTCATTATCGCGCCCGCCATGCACGAGTCGATGATCGAGAACCCGTTCGTCCGGGAGAACCTCGTGAAGCTAAAGAAGGCTGGGGTAAAGGTCATCGAGCCCAAAAGGGAGGAGGGCAAAGCCAAGCTCGATTGGCACACCGTAGCAGATTTCGTCCTTAAGGAAAAATGGTGAAGGGAACACAAAGGGGGGCTAAGGCGGCAAAGGCCGGTATGAAGAGGGCTAAAAAAGGGGCTGCAGCCGCCAAGAAGCCTTCGTTGCCCGCAAGCGGCCATGCAAAGGCGCATTCGCTCCTCCCCGCAGGGAGGATGACAACCCCTACACTTGTCCGGCCACGGGTCCTGATCACCGCGGGCCCGACGCAGGAGCCCATAGACGATGTCAGGTTCATAACGAACGGCAGTTCGGGCAAGATGGGCGCGGCGCTCGCCCTTGAAGCCATGTCCCGCGGCTACGACGTCACGCTCGTCCACGGCCCGGTGGACATAATGCTCCCGGGGTGCAATAAGATACCCATCAAGACCGCCAAACAGATGATAGACGTGGTCACACGGGAGCTGAAGCGCGGGAAGGGCGGATACAGGTTCTTCATCTCGGCCGCGGCGATAGCCGACTTCTATGCGCCGAAGGCCCGCGGCAAGATACGCAGCGGCAAAAGGATGAAGCTGGAGCTTTTGCCGACGCCTAAGCTCATAGACATGGTCAGGGCCGATTACCCGGAGATGTTTGTTGTAGGGTTCAAGGCCGAGTACGGGATGAGCAGGGCGGAGCTAAGGGTCAAGGCCGTGGACTTCATGAAAAGAAAGGGCCTTGACATGGTAGTCGCCAACGACATCGAGAAGGGGATATTCGGTGCCGATGAGAACGAGGTCGTCATCGCCAGCCGCCAGTCCACAAAGGAGTTCGGAAGGCAGTCCAAGCGCGACATGGCCCGGCATATCTGGGACGAGATAGAGCTGACGACGATGAGAGTGTGCTCGGCTTGAGCGAAGTATTCGAGCGGTCCTTGAGGCCCGTAAGCGGTTTGCGGGATAAAAAATAGGTCCGGGGCGGGGCCGAAGCGTTCACAGTTTTTAAACGCCCCTGCATTATATCTTTGATGAACGCGCTAATCTTTCTTGTAATCGCCTATATCCTACTTGTAATCGCCTCTATCTTACCCCTTTGCCCAGCCCTCCCCGCAATTGAGGTCTCGCTGAATTACGGCAACGGCAGGTTCGCAGTGACGAACATCACCGAGCTGGACCTCGAGTACATCCCCGACATGGCTCTTGACGAGGCCATCTACGAGACGCAAAAGGAGTACGGCGCCGCGGAGGGGTATTACAAGTTCTCGGTGATGGCAGGCAACGGCGAGCTTTACTCGTTCCACGGCCAGTACCCGCCGGTGATGTTTTACGACTACTTGGACGAGAGCGGCAACATGACCGGCGGCGCGATAGAGCTTGACAACGTCAACAACACCTACCTCCTCCCGTTTGCCCCGAATGCAACGGCCCTTCAGATAGAAGACGGGGACGGCAACAAGATCTATCGAGCCGAATTATCCGAGTTCTTGCCCGGGCTGGCAAGCGGCACCGGCACCGGGGCTGGGGGAGGCTCAGTAGGGCCGGAGCCCACGCCTGCCGAGCTGAAAGGAGCTCCCTTCCCGTGGTTCTGGGTGATTGTGACTGCTTTGGCGATAGTCGTCGCCCTGATACTTTGGGGAAGCTTCACCAAGAAGTGACTTTTAATCATTCTTTCAATAAGTTGGGCATGAGAGGCATCCTCCTGACCGCTGCCCTGGCGCTCCTGCTCCCGGCCCTATTCCAGACAGCTGCAGCCGAGGCCGTCGAGTGCGGCTCCTGCAAGAGCTGCACCGAGGCGGCTGCGGGGGATTCGATCCTAATCCGGCTCTCCCACGACATCTCTTTTGACACCCTTTTTGATCCGGAAGGGCCGGGCATTTGCGTCAACATAACGGGGAAGGGCGTCACGCTCGACTGCGCCGGATTTTCAATACGAGGGCATGACGAAAAAGGCACTGCAATATACGTCAACGGCGGCGCGCAGGATGTCGCCATAATGCGGTGCCGCCTGGAGGGCAGCGGATACGGCATAGTCCAGCTCGGGGGGTTTAACTCGACGCTGGAGATCAAGGACTCGGCAATAACCGGCAATGGGCGCGGCATCGAACTGTACGATTCGCTAACGGACGGTGAAACCCTGCGCCTGTTCGAGCCGCAAATCACGATCCTCAACAACACGGTGGCCGGCAACTCCGATTTCGGCATAGTCATAGACAAGCTCTCCGGCGGCGGCATGATCCGACTCGAGGACAACAACATAACTAATAACGACCAGGAACTGGGGCTGAAGCTGGGCGATTCGGCCTCGCTGTCCAGGCTTTTTTTGTCGGACAACTATTACGGCTTGGAAACGTGTTTTGACGCCCTGGACAGGTTTTCCTGCACCCGAAAGACGTTCTTGGGGGCCTTTTATACACGGCCCGTGGTGGAGGAAGACATATGCCCGGATATCGGGCATATACGCGTCAGGGACCCGGCGGGAGGGGGGGGATTTATAGACGTTGACTGCAGGTCTACCCGCAGCGTCGCGCCCATGTTAAACCTCACCTACCTGGCCGGCTACCGGGAACCGGGCTATCCCCAGCTCATAATAAGCCTCAGCTACCCTCCGATGGGCATAAGGGCGGGTGAATCCGTCAGGCTGGTGCCAAGTTCCCAGGAGCCTATGGAAGTAAGGATACCCATCGAGGCGTACACGGCAATACGCGCGGACGAAAAAGACGCCATCGAGATGATAAGGGGCCTGGCTGCCGAATTCGACGGCAACGACTACTTCCTCCCGGCAACCTCCGGCGTTACAACCCTCTCAAGAGAGCAGTTTGAGGCCCAACAGGGCTGCCAACTGGCTTACGGGTCTGGCCAAGACGCTCACAGCCTGGACTTGGTCATTGTCCCAATACGCCCAAAAGACTTTGTCCGCTATATGGATTCGCCTTCCGGGGATGCCGGGACCCGAGCGGCCATCTTCGGGGATA
>JBFYKJ010000072.1:0-10380 GCA_041306005.1 Candidatus Altarchaeota archaeon
CGACCGGCGAGGCTGACAAAGCTGAGATGTACATCAAATGGGACGGGAACCCGCCTCAAAGGGAGGGCGTTCTAAATCTCTTAGTGGCCGACAATCCAAAAACATGCGGCAAGCTTACTCAGGGCGCTACAAGTTCATTCCCCACGTCGGCTTACCCAGATACCTCAGTATCCCTGTTCGACCTGGATACCTGGTACCTAACGGGCATCGCAGTCACGGCGGTCGATTGCGGCTTTTTTGAAGGCGGGGGTGGCTTCATGGTGACTACGCTGGATGCGGCCGGGGGCAAAATCAGTTGCAAAGGCTGTAGCAATGATCTCACTTCCTGCAAGTTAGGCACTGCGGCGCAAGATAGGTATACGGACAAAGGCAAGTTAATATGTTGCCAAAGCTGCACGATGGGCCAGGAACCGCTTTTAACTTACTCCGGGATGCCAAGCCAGACAGTAGCACCCTCTGAAGGCGGCGCGTTGGTCATAGGGTGAGGCTGACCTTATTCCTCTACCTTTTTATCCCTCCCCTCTCAATTTACCCCGATGGCTGAGAAGACTGCAGACTCAGGACCCAAGACCAAAGTTCGTCCAGACGGCATCCGGGTCATAACTGGCAACCAGGACAAGGCCGACGCGGCAGCGAAAGCCGGCGGCATCGAAGTCACGTTCTTCATAGAGGCGCACGCGAACGACCAGGAGACGGTCGGGGAAGCATTGAGGGCGACGCTCCTCACAGACCTCAAGGGCGAGCCGGGCGTAACCTTAAGAGTAGCTAAATTCCACCCCGTGGTGGAAAAAGAGAAGCTCTATGCGGGCTTCGTCGAGTGCACGTTCGTCGCCAGGGACCCGCAATTAGTCCTCTACCTGGCCTTAAGGTACGGCCCCTCGGCAGTAGAGGTCGCGAGCCCCGAGAACATAACGATAACCCGCGCCGAGATGCAGAACATGGCCGCGGACACGAGCGCCGCGGTCCAGATGCTCATCGGCCGCATCCTAGAGCTCATGTCCCCCGAGGACCGCGTCAGGGCGATAAAGCAGGGCCTCGGGCTGAAGAAGTGAGTGATGCGCCCTAGAACAATTCTCCCTTCTTAAGTACCATCGTCTGCTCCCTCCCGGGCCCCGTGGACAATATGCTTATCGGGCAGCCGGTCAATTCCTCAAGCCTCTTGACGTATTCCTTAGCCTCCTTAGGAAGCTTCGAGAACTCGGTCACCCCCGATATGTCGCATTTCCATCCATCCATCTCCTCGTAGACTGGCTTTGCCCTCTCGAGGCGGGATAAATCCAATGGATAATCCACAGTCCTCTTGCCGTCTATCTCGTAGGCCGTGCACAGATTCAGCGTGTCAAAGTCGGACATGCAGTCGAGTTTAGTCACCACTATAGAGCTTAATCCGTTCACGATGCGCGAGTATCTTGCGATAACGCCGTCAAACCACCCGGTCCTCCTGGGTCTCCCGGTCGTCGTCCCGTACTCCGCACCTCTTTTCCTTAAGACCTTGCCTGCATAGTACTCCTTTCCCTCATTCGCCTTTTTGATATCCTCAGCCGTCACATCCGCATCCATGTCCTCACTCGACGTCTCCTCTTCAGTCCCAAGCTCGGTCGGGAACGGGCCTCTCCCCACCCTTGTAGTGTAAGCCTTCATTATGGCTATGACCTTATCTATCTTCGTTGGACCTATCCCCAAACCTGTGCACGCCCCGCCGGCGGTGGGGTTTGACGAGGTCACAAACGGGTAAGTCCCATGGTCGATGTCTAGCATCGTGCCCTGGGCGCCCTCGACAAGGACGTTCTTCCCGGATTCTATCGCCTCATCAAGTATCGCATAGGTATCCTTCACAAGCGGCCTTAATCTCACAGCTTCGGGCGAATCCCCTTTCACAAACTCGCCCATCCGAACGCCGGTCCGCTCTATCTTTGCCATGTAGCACGGGCCGATTCCTCTCCCCGTAGTGCCGACCTTGCCGCCCGTCTTCTTGTCGAGTTGTATCTGCGCCTCGGTTATGACGTGCGCCGCGGAGCTTATCGCCAGGTTTTTCCCATCGACCTTAAACCCCCGGGCTTCGAGCTCACTTATCTCCTTTATTATCTGCGGCGGGTAGATGACCATCCCGTTGCCGCATACGCTAAGCTTGCCCTTGTGTATTATCCCCGAAGGCAGCAAATGGAACTTGAATTTCTCCTTCCCGACAACGACGGTGTGCCCGGCGTTGTTCCCGCCCGTCGCACGGGCGACCACGCCGGCCTGCTCGGCCAGGTAATCCACTATCTTGCCCTTTCCCTCGTCCCCAAATTGCGCACCGACAATTACAATAACCTTACCCATTTTCTTTCGCGCAAATATGCTAAACCATGATTAAAAGCATCACTCCGAGCTCCCCCAGAGCATCCCCGCGGTCCTAAACGACTGGTTGTCCGAGGACCTATTATAAGTCACCGTAACCTCCTCCTCAAAGCCGTTCCCGGGCCCGGCGCACTTGATGTTGCCCTTCGTGCAGACGGTCCTCCCGCCCGTAGGCACATTCACATCATCGCAATAGCCGCCGCCCAGCATCCGGACCCCGCTTATGCTCTCGCCTGCCCCGTTTGCCATCACCACGTTCAGCATGCAGTTCTCTCCGGAGCCCGTCAAACCCCACTCGAGCGGGACGAGGATGCTAAACCCGGAAGAGCCGGGCGCCAGCCTTCCGCCGATGTCAAAGAGCCTCATCTGCCACGCGGCGACAAGGAGTACCAGCACTATCAGCGCCGCCCACCCGTAGGTGGCGGCGTACTCCATCGAGGCCTGGCCTTTTGCGTGCATCTTGGAATAAGACGGGAGGACGCATAAAAATCAGGATTTTCCACCGGTCTAGTGACCGGTGGCTAGGTGGAAAATCTACTGTCAAGAACCACTTAGCATGCCACAAGGTTCACCGAAGGTGAACCTATGCAGCAACACGTTCCGTGTTGTTTGCATCGGCCAATTAGCCGGTGGTTCTTGACACCGGCTCTTTTCATCCCCAATACAAGACATGCTTAGCATCCCCCATACAAGACATGCTTAGCATCCCTTATACAAGACATCTTCAGCATCCCCAATACAAGACATGCTTAGCATCCCCAATACAAGACATGCTTAGCATCCCCCATACAAGACATGCTTAGCATCCCTTATACAAGACATGCTTAGAATCCCCTATACAAGACCTGCCCAGCCTCCCTTATACAAGACATGCTTAGAATCCCCTATACAAGACCCCTATTCCGCCTGCCCCCACACGGTCCCGGCGCTCGACCTTTGCCCGCCGGACGGCGACACATAGCCTATGGACACGTCCGCCTCATACCTTTCGCCCGCACGCTCAGCGTCGCAGTCTGCATACTCTATCGCGCACCTTGTCGTCTTCCCTATCCCGACGGCCTCGGGCGAGCAGTAGGCGAAGGCATCCCCCGAGCTTGCATTCACGCCGCCGGCTGTCGCCCCGGCGCCGTTTACCACCACGAGAACCAGAGTGTCGGAAGCCCCCGGGCCAGCCTTGCAGTAGTATTCGACCGGCCTTAGCTGGCCAAAGCCCATAGACCCGACGCCTATGGAGCCGAACTCAAAGACCCCCATCTGCCAGAAGGCCATCCCCACGACCAGGAGCACGAGCACCGCCCATCCGTAGGTGGTGAGGTATTCCATGGCGGCTTGGCCGGATCTGTTTAAAGGTCTTCGGCCCGAACTTGCCGAAGGCAAGTTGGGCACATTTTCGCCTTTGGTGAAAATCGTGTCCACGGTTCTCGGTCTGCTGCTTGGGGTGTCTGCGGGCTTTGACTCAAGAGTAATTAGCGTTAAGTGAATAAGAAGAAGAGACTTAAGAAAAAAAGAGGAAAAAAGAAAAAAGATAAGGGCCAGTGGCCCTTATTCAGCCGGTCCCCAGATGGTACCAGCGCTATTCCTGGCCTCACCCGCGGGTGATGAGTAGCCGACACTCACTGCAGCCTCGTACCTGCTGCCCTTGGTGTCTGTGCCGCAGTCAACGTTTGGGACTGAGCACCTGGCCGTCTTGCCGGCAGCGACTGTCGTCGGGTCGCATGCGATTGCACTGCCTCCGGCGACGCTGACCGTCACGTTCGTTATCTGGCCGCCTGCGCCGTTGTTCATGACAACCGTCACGGTGTCAGTCGCGCCAACGCCTGCAACGCAGTAGTATTCAACCGGCTTCAACGGGCCAAAGCCCGAGAAGTTCGCGGCCGCTCCCGCGCCCGGAGTGAACACTCCCATCTGCCACAGTACAACACCTACTATGATGACAACGAGTATTGCCCACCCGTAGGTCATCAAGTATTCCATAGCACCTTGTCCTTTTGTGTGCATCATTTTTTTGCCTCGGTTTTACCGATATGCCATTTGATAGGGTTACTGGTTACTATACGTTTGCTCCTATAAAAGGCTGTTGGGTGCAGAATTTGCGGTTTGCGCAATAAAAAGGCGCCCCGTCCTTATAGCACAGGGCCGCCCGCAGTGCGGGCGCTTTTTAAACCGCCGGGCCTAATATTCCCATGGAACTCCTCGACAAGTACGACCACGTGCAGATACGCAAGGTCGAGGGCGAGGCCTGCCCGGTCTATGCGATAGTCCCGCCCAAGCTGACGCCGAAAGAGACTGAGGAGCTTGCAGACTACAGGAAGATAGCCCCGCAGTCGGAGATACACATGATGCGCGGCGAGCCCGATGTTTCCGCCAGGTGGGAGAAGCTGAAGGCCAAGGTATTATCCTCGCTTGACAACACGCCCGGCAAGGACTATGTCGCGAGAAAGATTGTGGGGCTGGCGCTCGGGTACGACGAGATAGGCCTCCTTGTCGACGACGACGAGCTCGAGGAGATAATGATAAACGGGATAAACCAGCCGATCTTCGTCTTCCACAGGAAGCACGGGATGTGCAAGACGAACCTGCTATTCACCACGAACGAGGCGATAGCAAAGCTCGTGAACAGCATATGCTACATAAACAAGAAGGAGCCCAAGCCCGTCCTTGACCTGGCGGCGATAGACGGGAACCGGATAAACATAACCGGCGACTCGCTGACTTCAAAAGGCGCGACCATAACGATAAGGAAGCAGAGGAGGAGGACCTTTAGCATAATAGAGCTGATACAGCAGGGGACGCTCTCCCCGCAGCTGGCGGCCTTCCTGTGGCTCGCGGTCGAGGGCATGAACCTCACCCCGGCCAACATACTCGTCGCCGGGTCCATAGGCAGCGGGAAGACGACGACTCTCAACGCCATCTGCAGCTTCATACCACCGTCTGAAAGGGTCGTGACGATAGAGGACACGTTCGAGCTGAACCTCGTGAACATCGAGAACAAGGTCCAGCTGGAGGCGAACGACGACTACGACATGGACGCCCTCCTCCGCGACACCCTGAGGATGCGCCCCGACCGGGTCATGGTCGGCGAGATAAGGGGCAAGGAGGCGATAACCCTGTTCAACGCGATGGCGATAGGCCGGATAGGGATGGGCACTCTGCACGCGTCGAGCACAAGGGAGGTCGTCTCCCGGCTGGAGAGCTCCCCGATGGACGTCCCGGCAAGCGTCATCGGCTCTCTTGACCTCGTCCTCGTCCAGAACAAGTTCGTGCACAACGGCAGGGTCATACGCCGCGTGACCGAAGTGGCGGAGGTGACCGGGTCCATCAAGGACACCGTCATGATGGGGCAGGTCTATGAGTGGGACCCGAAGACGGACTTGGTCATCAGGAAGAAGGAGCACGATTTGGAGACGCCGATGCTGTTCCTAGACAAGCTCTCGAACGCCACCAAGTTCGAGAAGTCCAAGATACTCAAGGAGCTGGACCTGCGCGAGGCTGTGCTGAACTACATGCTCAGGAAGGGCATAACGGAAGTCAAGGCCGTCGAGGCGGTCATAAAGCGCTTCTACACGGACTTCGCGGGTTTCGTGCGGGACACGCCCGACCTGTTCCCCGAGCCTCCGGCCCCGCAGGCTAAGGGCAAGAAAGGCAAGTGAGGCTACGGCACCAATGACCCAAGACCGAAGACTCCTGGCAGAAGACCGAAGACCGGAGACCGAATACCGAATACCGAGGACTGAAGACCGCGGCCGGTTCGCCCTTCAGGCACCCCCCGGCCGCTTTGGCCAGGCCGCTATCGAATACCTGGTGCTGACAGGCTTCACCATGCTGCTGCTCATGATACTGCTGGTGGCGGCATACGGCAAGATGTCCGCGGTGGAGAAGCAGGTGGACATCAACTCGGCCGAGAAGGCGGTCCTTAAGCTCAAGGCGGCCGCGGACTTCGCCTACATCCACGGGCACCCGACCAAGGTTAGCGTTTCGGTCTATCTCCCCGGCGACCTGGAAGGCGGCGAGAGCTTCGTAGGGAACGGCACGATCAACCTTGCCATGCGCGTCGGGAGCGGGTACACCGACGTGTGGGCGTCCACCCGCGGGGCGGTCGGCTGGGACCTCGAGGGGAGCAGCCCGTTCCCGGCGACCGAGGGATACTACATCTTCACCGCGGAGTCGACCGAATACGGCGGCGCCTATAACGGGACGGTAAACCTGCACGAGTAAATAATGCCACACATCCCCCGGAGGAAAGGACAGGGCAGCCCCGAGTTCAGCGTAGTGATATCCTTCGTGGCGCTGGTCTTTTTGATAACGATGTTCATGGCCCTGCAAAAGCAGGATGACGCCTACGATCTTCAGGTTTTCCTGGACGCCAAGAGGGTCGCGACCAGCGTGGGCGACAACATAAACATGATAGCGAAGAACGGGGACGGGTATTACAAGTATTTCTCCGTGCCCGAATACCTGTACGGCTATACGGAATACGGGATAAGCACCAGCGGCAACTTCCTTGAGATAGCATACGGCGAGACCAACTGGGCAACGCCGCTCATAACCGACAACGTCTCGATACGCCATCTTGTGAAGGGCGAGGACAAGGAGAACTGCGTGACAAGTGACGGGGGCTTGATAATATTGAACGGCACATGCGTCTTCACCTAGCGGCGGACATTAGCAGACATTAAGGGCAGGGCTAATATGGATATGAAAAAGGGGCAGCTTTTCAGCGGGGACCTCATGGTAGCCACCGTGGTATTCATGCTTTCGCTTTCGCTGGTTTTTGTGATCTGGCAGACCGTCAGCGACGACATATCCAATGCCGAGGAGCTGAGGGCGATGGAGAAGCTGACGTCCGAGTTCTCCGAGCAGCTCATAAGGACGCCAGGGGCGGCGGAGGACTGGAGGTACTTCAACGTCAGGATAACCGGGATGGCCAGCGACGACCGGTTCATAAACCTTACGAAGGCCGAGTGGTTCATAGAGCTCATGAACGGGACAAACTACGACAAGAACCGCTACAAGGCGGGGATAGGCTCATACGACTTCTGGGTGAACGTGACGGACCTGGACGGGAGTGTCGTGAGCGTCAGGGGAACACCGTTTGTGACTGGGAAGGCCCCGGTGAACGAGACGACGAAGATAGCGGTCACGAGGACTGCGATACTGGGCGGCACGATAGTGAGGTTCAACATGGTTGTATGGAGATAATTACGGCACGGCAGGGAGAGAGTTACGGCACGGCAGGGAGAGAGTTACGACAGGCTAACATGGCGATGAAAAAGGGCATTGTGCTGGCGCTGGACGCGGTCATATCCATGGTGTTCATAATCGTGATCTTAGTGGCCATAGGCGCGCAGTGGTACACGGACATCCCCAGCACGACCGAATCGTTCCTAAGCCTGCACTTCGTCTCCGAGGACACCATGGACATAATGAGCAAGAGCGGGCTTTTGGACGGCATCGGGCAGGAGTGGGTGCTCGGCAACCGGACGGCAGCCAGCCAGACCGGCTCGTTATACCTTGATAGGCTAATACCCTATAACATAGGCTACCGGCTGGTTTATGGCGGGGACACCATCGCCGAGCGCATGGCGGTCCCGGAGGGCCGGGCACAGGCAAAGACGCACTCGGTGAAGCAGATGGTCATATTCAACAGCACAGCGGTGCCGGAGACCATATACGAGAGGGGGAAGATGAAGCTGGAGGTCTGGATGTGAAAATGAAGCAGGAGGCGTTGGACATGAAGCCGGAGGTTTGGATGTGAACATGATGCGGGAGGCCTGGATGTGAACCGAAGGGGATACCTGTACACGCTGGCCATAATAGTGCTCATCATGCCGCTCATAGCCATGCTGCTCTTTTACACCTCAAGCATACAGACAAGCGTCGAGGACACCTCCAGCAGGGTGAGGTGCGACGAGCTGTACTATTTCGTCCAGGACGTCGAGCACAATCTTGAAAGGTCGCTCATCGTTTATGGGCGGAGGGCCGCCGCGTATATCGCGGACAACATCAGCGCGACCCGGAGGACTATTGAGGATTACACCTACACCAATTGCACTTCCTACCAGTTCGACGGCAACGCCTCCGAGGCAGCTATCGCGGAGCTCCTGACATGCGGGACCTTCAATGGCACCCCGGTGCCCGAGATGGGCGAATATACGATACCCGAGTGGCTCAGCGAGATGGAGGCGGACGCGCTCGAGAGGGGATTCAGGCTGGACGTGGAGATGGTCGTGCTGAAGGTGCTCCCCTACGACGCGTGGGACTTCGCCACCATAGTCTCCACTAACGTCGAGGTAGAGGACCTGGCGGGCATGTGCAACTACCGGGGGTTCAACAGCACCGCGATGGCCATAACGAGCATAATAGGGCTGCAGGATGTCCTCTATCCAATCAATACGAACGGGACCCTGACAAAGCCCATAATAAACTGCAGCCCCAACATAGATTTGGAGGATCTGGCGGGGTGCAGCAATGAGAACCTGGGCGAAGACATAGGGTCCGGCAACGTGGTGTTCTACTCGGATATAGACAACGAGGACCTGACCGAATATTGTTCCGTCTGCGACAAGGAGCAGGACAGCACGATAATCGTTTTTGACACGGCGGTCGGCAACTGCAACAGCTTCGACCCGCAGTGCTTCAACATAAGCAGCCCCTGCCACTTCGCCGGCGCGATAGACTACGCCAAGAACGACCCGAACAGCTTCACCTACAAGTGCGACATCACGATACCGTGGATAGCCGCCACCGGGAAGCTGGACAACGAGACCGTTTACGGGCTGGGCTGGAAGCGGAACGAGTCCTGCGCCGACGAGAACATCAGCGGGGGGCAGTGCGCGATAATCAAGGTCATACCCAGCTGCGGCATCTACCAGGTGGTGCTGGGCTACGACAGCGAGTCGCTAAACACGAGCTGCTACCTTGTCAGCGACATAAGCTACAACTGGCCGAGCTGCCCGGGCCAGGAGTACCCGGACGGGCCGTCTTTCTTCGACCGCCTCGAGGGGAGGTACAGCGTGTCGGGGTTCTACGCGAACCAGTCCATGGAATACTTCGGGAACGGGCACATAGGGATAGAGACGCTCGTTAGCCCGTACCAGCTGAACGCCTCCGGCATCGAGCCGAACACTGGCGACTCTTGGATAGACTACCTTTACTGGCAGGAGGTCGGCGGAAGCTCGGTCACGGGGATATGCAGCGGGGGGGAATACCCGTTCAAGCTGGACTGCCCGCACGCATATGTCTATGGCGTGGACACCACGGAGGTCAATGCCTTTTCTGTCAAACCTATCTCGGATATAACCGTGCCCGCCGACACCCAGCTCTTTGAGGGCTGCCCGAGCGTCCAGATAAACGGGACGGCGGACGACTGCGACGGCACGGTCTCAAGTGTGGATGTCAGGATAAACGGCGTGTGGCACGGCGCCGAGTGGGGCGACCCTGAATGGAACTACACATTGGCGACCGCGACCACAAACAAGTACGTGCTCTCCTCAAGGGCGATTGACAACAACAGCGTCATCGGGGAGGCCTCGGAGGACGTGATAGCATTCATCGTAGGTTGCCCAAGCGGCGACAACGGCCCCCCGCCCGCCCCCGCCCTGCAGTGGCCGACGAACGGGGAGACGGGCGTGGACACCACACCGATATTCCTCTGGGACGCGCCGGCCGACGCGAGCGGCATCTATAGGTACCAGATACAGATAACCAACACCAAGAAGGGCCTTGTGACCGACGATTACACATTTGACATACAGTACTGGCAGCTCTCTGCCCTCGAGAACAACCAGGAGCACACTTGGAGGGTGCGCGCGCAGGACAATGCCGGCAACTGGGGCCCGTGGAGCGCGGTGTGGACGTTTGAGACTTAGCGGCGCCAAAGCAGTCCCGCCGTTGCGCAAAGCCCCTTTTTATTGCCCCTCGCATAATCTTATCTGGAGAGACTCATCCAGATGAAGACCACCCAGGAGCTGCTTGATTACCTAAGGAAGGTGCCCAAGGACTTCGTAGTCCTGATAAACGTCAGCGCCGAGGACTACCTGC
>JBFYKJ010000073.1:0-2640 GCA_041306005.1 Candidatus Altarchaeota archaeon
TGTCTAAGGAGCGTGACGTCTTTCACATCCTGCACGCCCATGACGCCCACTAACTCACCCTTAGCATCATCGCCGCTAACATATCCCCAGAACTCTACCCCGCTTTCTATCTCTCTCCGCAGCGCTTCCCTAGACATATACGGCTCGTTCCACCTATCGGGCGGGATGATTCCCTTGTATGCGCAAGCGGCATCGTTGATTATACTATACAACGCATCAAAGTCGCTTTCACGGCACCGCCGGATCATTTGGGCTTTTCGGGCTTCGGCGCTTTGTGGGCTTCCCCGCGGTGCGGCCCGCCCCCCATATGGTGCGGCTCACCAATCCTGCGGCGCGCTTCGCCCTCCCGGTGCAGCTTTAACAGCAATCCCATATATTCGTGCTGCTCTAACCTATTGTCGGTCTTGCCCAGGCGCCGCATATCGTCCTCGATTTTAGCCGCCATACCCCGGATGTGCAGCTCCATCAGCGGCCGGATATTCTCTTCCGGGACGCCGGGATATTTTTTCTTGACACCATCCCACAGCTTGAACAGCTCCTCGTTGGCTATCCTGCGTTTTATCGCCTCAGGGACCTCTTGCCAGCTGCCAAATCCGCTGACTCCATAATCGGCTTTCTCCGGAGGCTCTTTTTTGGCCATCTTCAGTGCTTTTTACTGCGTCGGGTCTTTGCGACGCCTGGCTTTAGCCGATTGACTAAGCGAACCCTCCCTGCTGGCCTTGGGGCTCCCACGCGCTCGACGAGCTTTATGCGCCGTCCGGCTTCTTTTTCAAACGCGAGCCGAGCATCACTCACGTTCTTTTTTGCCGAAGCCATGCTCCTCTTGATGACTGATTCGAACTCAGAGGGGCTCCTGATAGTTCCCCTCTTGAGCAACCCTGCCTTTAATCTCGCGCTTTCCTTCGGGTCCAAGCTGATCTTGACAAAGTTATTGTGCACTTTCTCAGCGCGCTCGAGCCTGTCCAGCGCTTCGTGCAATGGGGAGACCTCTTCGTCGCTGGGAAAACTTAGCATGTCCCCCAGCTCCATCTCTTCAAGGGATTTACCGCTTGATCTTTTCTTCGGGCCCATCCTCAGCTCAAGATCTCCGCGAGCTTCCCCTCTTTCGCAGCCCTTTTGATCTCCTGGGCTATCCTTCTCCCGGTCGTCAAATCGTCCTCTATGAAGGCCGAGTACGGCGAACTGGGGACGGCGATATTAGTCCCGGCAACTATCCTCGCGCTTATCTCAAACACATAGATGTTCAAATCCTTGTCGATTATGCACTCCAGGCAGAACGGGCCCCAGAGGCCGCCGAAGAGTTTTATCGACTCCTCTACAGTCCTCGCGCCCATCTCGAGCACTTTCGGAAGCAGCGACTCCCTAAGGACTAGTTGTATGTTCCCCGTCACAGTAAAGCCCGGCATTATCCCGGCTTTCTCCAACTCCGGCGGAGAACCTAATTTGAATATCTCGTCTATATCGCTCTCCACCCTCCGGTCCATTGAGAGTAGTTCAAGCGTCCCGTTGCCCACCTTATACCCGTCTTTCTTTATCGGCGAGTAGAAATAGTGGAAGTAGAAGCGCGCGCCGGAGATGAATTCCTGGATTGTGTACTTTTGGGTCTTATCCAAACCCTTTTCAAAATCAGCTTTACTCTTAGCTATGAAGAACCCTCTTCCTCCTTTCGCCCCGTGGTACTTGACTATCACAGGCCCCTTGATATCCTCGGGATTCTTTATCTCGCGGGGCATCCTTAAACCGGCGCCCTCCTCAAGCCACTCCCGGCTCTTCTGCCTGTCCGACTCCCAGTCAAGGACGTGGCGGTTGCCGTAAGTCGGTAAGTCTAACTTCTCAAAATTCTTAGCGCCCATATATTCCACGAATGAACCATGCGGTATGATGACCGCGTTTTTCTCCTTCAGCTTCTTCACAACTTCGGGCTTAAGGAGGTCCTGGTAACTGTCGATGACAAAGAACTCGTCGGGTTTCGCCAAAGGAAAAGCGTCGTAGAACTTGGGCGGGGCCTTCAGGCATATCCCGATAGTCCTTAACCCCTCCTTCCTCGCCCCGTGGAATATTTGGAGCGACGAGTGGGAGCAGACGGTCGCGATGGCGGGTTTCTTCAGGTCGAATGCCGGTTTCATTTTCCTCTACACCTTAATTAGCAGTTCGGGGGGCAAAAATAGGGGATGTCGGGCAAAACTCAGCCTCCTGGCGAGGGCTTCTTTAGATGCACGTCCGCCCAGGCGCCGGGCTTTGCGCTGTATTTCAGGCTTGTGATAGCCCTCGCGCGGTCTTCGTCAGTCTCGAACTGGACGGGGTATCCCTGCCTGCGAAGCACGTATCCCAATACCCTCTCAATATGCATAGACAACACCGGGTCTCTGGTGCCCCCTATAAGCGATGCGTCGACATGGCGGATCTTGCCGGAGCGCCCTATCGTGAAGTCGCCGGCGTGCTTGATGCTCACCACCCTCTTTTGCAAGGTCTCGTGCGTCATGGACGTGATGTGCAGCTGCCCGTGATCGTCGATTATGTACTTAACGGCCGTTTCCTCGTTTTTCGGGTATAGGCGCTCAAAGACCTCCCGCACGCTGGGCCTTTTGCCCCTGGCCCAGGTATGGGTGATTATTCCCCGTATGCGTATATGAGGTTTCA
>JBFYKJ010000074.1:0-26899 GCA_041306005.1 Candidatus Altarchaeota archaeon
ATGGGCCAAATAGTTTTTAATCCCGCCGCGATTAATTAGCGGCTTGTAATTAAAAGAAAAATGGACTTAAAGAAGTTTATCAGGGACGTGCCGAATTTCCCAAAGAAAGGGATAGTGTTCAAGGATATAACGCCGCTCCTTCAAAACCCGGACGCCTTTAACGACGCGATATTCCAGCTCTACGACAAGGTCAAGCACCACAAGTTCGATTATGTCGTGTCCCTCGAGTCGCGGGGATTCCTCTTCGGCGCGCCCCTTGCCCTGAAGCTTGGCGCAGGCTTTATCCCTGTGAGAAAGCCGGGCAAACTGCCATACCGAGTGAAAGAAGCAACCTACGAGAAAGAGTACGGGGAAGACAAACTATGCGTGCACGAGGATGCGATCCAATTCGGCAGCTCGGTCCTGATAGTCGACGATCTTCTGGCCACCGGCGGGAGCGCGGAAGCGACCGCGCGGCTTGTCGAGGAACTTGGCGGCAGGGTCGACCAGATGCTCTTCCTGGTAGAGCTCGGCTTCCTCAAGGGCCGGGAGAGGCTGACGAAGTACAAAGTCGAGTCGATACTGGCGTATTAGGCTAACGCACATCCCTAAACGAAGCGCCCTAAACGCCCTAACGGCAGGGCGCCTTATAGCTTGGCATTCCGCATAGCCTCGCCGCACCCGCAGCTTCGCTTATCGGGCAGCGTCCGGACTATCTCAGCTATGAGTTTCTTCACACGCTCGTTGTTCTCCTTGAATATCCTGCCGACATCCGCGGCGGTCACGGGTTTCACATTCGGCACGCCCTCGAGGCCGACGTCGTAGTCGGTTATGAGCGAGATATTCAAATAGCACATCTCTTTCTCCCTCGCAAGGACGGCCTCCGGATACTGGGTCATGTTGATGACCTGCCAGCCGGAAGAGGAATACCATCGGGATTCCGCCTTCGTCGAGAACCTCGGCCCGTTGATGACTACTACGGTCCCCTTCGGGTGATAGCTTATTCCCAGCTTCTCGCACGCCTCGATTGCGACCTTGCGCATCTCCGGGCAGTACGGCTCGGCGAATGACACGTGCGAGACTTCTGGCCCATGGTAGAACGTGTCGTCCCTGCCCCAGGTCCGATCAACCAGCTGGTCGCAGATGACAAAGTCGCCTGGCTTGACGTCCGGCTGCAGGCTGCCCGATGCACACGGCCCGATTATCCGCTCGACGCCGATTTCCTTAAACGACATCACGTTCGCCTTGTAAGGGACCTTATGTGGGGGGATTGTGTGGCCGGCGTTGTGGCGAGGCATGAAAGCTACGGGCTTACCCCCTACTTTGCCCACAGTCAGCGGCGACCTTAAGTGCGCCGGGTGCTCCTTGTGCGCCTTGCTTGCGCGCGTCTCGGCTTCTTCGAACAACGAGTAAAAGCCCGAACCGCCGAAGATGCCTATCTTTGGATTGCTTGCCTTGTCCATTGCGGTTTATGATCGGGAGGTGCTGACCTTGCTACTTCGCTCCCTTCAGCTTTTTAATCTCTCCCGGCTTAAAAATCCCCTTCTCGGTGACGATGCCGGTTATGTATTTCGCAGGGGTGACATCAAAGCCCGGGTTTCGGGCCTTCGCGCCCGGGGCGGCTATGCGCGCTTTCACAGGCGTTCGCGCCTTCTCATCCCAGCCCCAGGCTTCCAGTACCTCGGCGTCCTCCCGCTCTTCAATCGGTATGCCCGTACCAGTCGGGCAGGAGAAGTCTATCGTCGAGAAAGGGGCGGCTATATAAAAGGGTATTTTGTTCTCATGCGCAACAACAGCTTTCCCATAGGTCCCTATCTTATTGGCTATGTCGCCGTTGAGGGCGACCCTGTCCGTCCCGACTATGCACATATCCACTTCGCCCCTTAGCATATAGTGCCCGGCGGCGTTATCGGCGATTACTGCGTGGTCAATCCCTTCTTGCACCATCTCAAAGGCGGTCAGCTTGGCGCCCTGGCATCGCGGCCTTGTCTCATCGACCCAGACAAAGATCTTCTTCCCGTTCCGGTTTGCAAGCCTTATGGGCGCGAGGGCCGTGCCATAATCGACGCACGCAAGGGCCCCTGCATTGCAGTGGGTGAGTATCCTCATGCCGCCCTTTATGAGCTTCTCGCCGATTTCACCTATTTTCCTGCACCGCTCAGCAGATGCATCGGCATAGGCGTCCGCAACACCCTTCGGGTTTGAACCCGCATAATTTGCCTTGAAGTATTTTACCGCGTCGAACAGGTCATATGCAGTCGGGCGGGCCTTGGAGATAACCTCTTCGGCCTTAGCAAGCTTCCCGGACAGCGCCCCCTGCGCCATGCCGTAGCAGGCCGCCGCGCCGATAGCCGGGGCGCCCCTGATAGTCATGTCCTTTATCGCGCTGGCAGTGTCCTCGAAGGTCTTGCACCTGAAGAGCTTGAACCCATATGGCAGCAGCTTTTGGTCTATCATGACGACCTCGCCGCCCTCCATCCAGACGCTCCTGTAGTCCTTTCCGTTGATTTTCATCTTACCGCGCACGGACACTCAAAAAGCAGTTTTTAATCTAGCCAGAGCGCCATGGATACCCCATTCTGGTAGCGCTTGCCTATCTTGTAGGCCCTCTGGGCAACGCCCTCTTTCAAAAAGCCGTTGTCCTCGTAAAGGTCGCGGGCCCGGACGTTCTCCTCGGCGACTAAGACCTCAAGCCTCTTTATCCCCATATCCTCCGCCAGCGAGATTGCATAGTCTATAGCTGCATCGCCCAAATCCCTGCCCCAGTACTCCTTGGCTATGGCAATGCCAAAGCGTGCCACGTGGCCGCGCTTCGTCCCCTTTCGGAAGGGCATCAGCGAGAACGAGCCGGCTATCTCGCCGTCGACAAGTATTGCATACCAAAAGCCGCCCTCCCCCTTGCAGTGGTCAAAGAAGTCGCCGGTAGACAACATCGGCACCGGGCAATTTACGTCAAGATAGTGCGAGACGTCCGGGTCGTTGACTATCTCGTTGAGCCGCTCAAGGTCTCTCCTCGCGACCGGCCTGAATGTCACCCTCACGACCATCCTTGTCTTAGGTAATTGACGTACGAATGATTTATACGCGATTTACGCGGCACTGGGTGGCATGCCGCACCGCTTGGCGGGCTCACCCCGTGCTTGTCCTCTCTATCCCGGCTTCGCCGAACTCACAATATTCGGAATATCCGCATATAAGCGGCTCGAGGTCCCGCGAAAGGTCGTAGTCCACAAGCGCAGCGGCGAGGTCGCGGCCGTATACCGACGTTTGCGCAGCGGCCCCTTCGACACGTATCAACGGGGTGTATGATACGGCCCCAATCTTGGAGTACCTCTCAGCCTCCTTCTTGAACTCATTCGAATCCACCATTATAAGTATGAACAGGTCCTTGCCGGCCGCGGCCATCCCGCGCAGCTGGGCCTCTATGTCCACGGGGTACTTGCAGAGCTCGCAGGTATCCGTGTAGAAATACCGGACTATCACGTAGCCGGCTTTCTTGAAGTCCTGCTCCATGAAACTGGTCATAGGCTCGGTGAAAACGTTCTGGGGCAGGTCCCTCGAGCCCGGGCACGCACCGCAGTCATAAGGGCATATTGTGCAGTTCTCCCCCGCATCGCACATCACATCGCCGCAATAAGCCGAACTGTCCCTGCAGTAGCCGTGGACGCAATGCCCGCAGCAGGCCTTTGACGCATTGCAGTTAATGCCTGAAGCGGTGCATTCCGGCTTTGGCTGGGTGACATTAATCGCCGGCGGTGCAACGCACGACTGTGAAGTAGAAGGCTTTTGCCGTATTGTGCCGCATGCGCCCTCGTCGATGCACACCCTGTGCTGGAAGCCGCCGTCGCATTTGGACCATTCACCGCAAAGCCAGTCCTCGACGCACTGCTTAGGCATGTCCATGTAGAAGAACAGCGCCAGAAGCGCCACCAATGCGATCATTATTGTGGCAAGCGGGCCCTTCAGGAAAGACAGCTGGCCGGGGGGCTTTGGCTGCAGGTACGGCGATACCTCCTGCGTGCTGTCCAGCTTGCCGCTGTAAGCGCTGCTCTTGCTGAGCATCCAATCCTTTTGTTTGGCCATTTAGAGCGTGGGTCGCTGGGCGCCTGGCTTTGATAATGCTTGCGGGGGATAATTAATGCCTTGGGGTAGATAAAAGGGCCGCCCTTCGGGCGGATGAAAATGCGCCTCACTTAAGCACCTTACCTGTTTCCATATACCAAAGGTACAAATCCAGCGCGGCCTGGTCGAGGCCTGCGCGGGAAGCAAGCCTCTTGAGGACCTCCTCCATCTTAAGATACGCACTTTTTGTCAGGGTCCTTGGCCGCGTTATCAATCCGTGCTTCTCGAGCAGGTCGATTATGTGGAAGTCTATTATGGCGACGTCGCCGTAGCCTATGTTCCTCAGGAAGTGGCTGGCCTCCTTGTAGCCGAGCCCCCTGACGTTCGTCACTATCCAGTCGCGGAGCTCCGGCCCGCGCTTTCCCGAGGACAACTCCCAAAAAAGGGGTTCTCGTATGCTTCGCGCCGCGAGTATGTACGAGGTCTTCCCGTTATAGAACCTGCAGACCGTCTCGCGGACCTTTTGCTTCAGCTCCGCAGCCGGGAGGTCCGAAAACCCGCGGCCTATCTCCTTCTGCGCGCGGATGCCCCTCTCCGCGCTGCAGTTCGCGGTGCAGATGCAGAAGCACAGCTCGCTGAAGATGCCATCCTTCGGCCCAAAACCTGTTTTCTTGAATTGAGCAATGCGCCTTCGCACAGCCGCCCCGACCGGCCCCCTCTTCAGTACTTCGATATTCGATAACAGGCTTTCCATAAGTGTTAAACCGCCTGCCGGGCGGCGGCGGCCGGGCCAAAATATGCCCCCTCGGCGTTTTGAGGTTTTAATTATCGCTTACGTTGATTAAACCGATATGTCTTACGTTGATTAAACCGATATGTCTTAAGCCTAGCAAACCGTTGTGAATTGCCCGAAGATGGCCGAAATCGACAACATCAAGAGCCTGGTCGAGTCAAAGTTCGCCTGCGTCCAGACCGCCCCGTCATTAAGGACCGCCCTTGGCGAGGCCTTCGGAATGATGCCGGGCGAACTTGTCGGCGGCAGGGTCGTCGCAGCGCTTCACCGGCTAGGGTTTAAGAGAGTCTTTGAGACGGACTTCGGCGCAGAGATCCGGGTCATGGAAGAGAGCGCGGAACTGAAGAAACGCATAGACAACGAGGACCGCCTGCCGATGATGACCTCTTGCTGCCCCTCGTGGGTCGGCATCTGCGTGAAGATGTACCCGGACATCGTGGGGCACCTCTCGACCTGCATGTCCCCGATGGAGATGGTGAGCTCGCTGGCCAAGAATTATCTTGTTTATGAGCGCAAGTGGGGGGACATCAGCATCAGCGCCGTCATGCCGTGCTTTGCCAAGAAGATGGAGGCGCAAAGAGGCCACACGGACGGCGTCCTGACCGCGATGGAACTTGCCGGCTGGATGAAGTCCGAGGGGATAAACCTCATGGACCTGAAGGACGGGTTCTACGACGCGCCGTTCGGGATGAGCTCGTCTGCCGGGACCATCTATGCCTCTACGGGCGGGGTCGCGGAAGCGACGCTCAGGACGTTTTCCGCGCTATACGGCGGCCATTGCCCAAGCGAGCACCTGTACGAGGAGAAGCTTATAGCCGACGGCGTGCGGGAGAAGCGGGTCAATTGCGGCGACTACAAGCTCAAGGTAGCTATGGTCGAAGGGCCGAACGGCATACACAACTTCTGCAAGAAAGTCCGCGACGGCAAGGCCAAGGACTACCACCTGGTAGAGATGATGTTCTGCCACGGCGGGTGCGTCGGCGGGCCCGGGATGCCAAACGCCGGCGACGACAAGTTCATCTCAAAGAGGATACGGGCGCTCAGGAACTACGACGACAACGCGGTGCTGACCTCGGCGCATGAGAACCCCTTGGTTAAGGAACTCTACAAACATTACCTGGGCAAACCCTTTGGCCAGAAGTCAAAGAAGATACTGCATGTCGAGGACTTCAATGTCATGTTCGGCAACCCGCAGCCGTCTGGGAGATGAGCCCGTAGTTTTAAAGTTAGTTTCAACCGAGTTTCAAGTGAAAATGGAAATCAACGAGAATGCAGGCAGGTACCTGCTCGGGCACGCGCAAGGGACTGTGATGATGTACGCGTATGTTCTAGCGGGCTTCCTCATACCGTTCACTATCGGCCACCCGCAGGAGCTCGTCGGCGTCGCGGTCAACTGCGCCCTCATACTCGCCGCGCTGTCGATGAAGTCCGCCTGGCAGGCGGTGCCGCTCGCGACCGCGCCTAGCATAGGCGTGCTCGCGCGGGGCCTCATCTTCGGGCCGTACACGCCTTACCTCGCCCTAATGCTGCCGTTCATATGGGCCGGGAACGCGGCGCTCGTGCTTGGGATAAGGCACCTGATGGGCAAGAAGCTGAATTACGGGATATCGCTCGGCGTATCCGCGGCGGCCAAGGCCTGCGCAATCTTCATCCCCGCCTTCGCGCTGGTATCGCTTTCTATCCTGCCGCAGGCCTTCCTCATCGCCATGGGCCCCGTGCAGCTGCTGACCGCGCTCGGAGGCGGCATCTTGGCCTATGGGCTGCGAAATGCCGCAAGGGCAAAAGGGTTATTCTGATCCGAAAGAGGGTGGCTGCGAAGCCGCTTTTTGCGACTTAAAACGATATTAATAACCTAAGCCCCCTAATTATCCCATGGACAAATACCGGTGCATGATATGCGGGTATGTATACGACCCGAAGGACGGCGACCCTGCTGCGGGAATACCCTCCGGGACCGATTTCATCGACCTGCCGCCAGATTGGGTGTGCCCTCTCTGCGGCGCGGGAAAGGAGAGCTTCGAGAGGGTATAGTGCATCTAGTGGTTGGCAACCTGTTACTCAGAGGACCTAAAATGGCGCTGAAATCGATAAGGCCCGGCGTGTCATACGCCGGCGCGCAGGACTGGGACAGGAGGCTCTTTGACGAGCTCATCCCCCTGCCGGACGGGACCAGCTACAACTCATACATCGTCAAAGGCGGGGAAAAGACTGCGCTGATTGATACCGTCGACCCGACAAAAGAGGCTGAACTGCTTTCAAACTTGAATGAAGCCGCAGCCGCCGGCATCAAGACCATCGACTATGTCATCGCCAACCACGCCGAGCAGGACCACTCCGGTTCCATACCTGCCGTGTTGAAACTGCACCCGGAAGCAAAGGTAGTCTGCACCCCCAAGTGCAAGGAGTTCCTTATCGACCTCCTCGGCATCGGGGCCGAAAAATTCATCACGGTGGCCGATGGGGAGGAGCTGCCACTCGGCGGAAAGACCCTTAAGTTCATCCACACCCCATGGGTCCACTGGCCGGAAACGATGCTCACGCACCTGAAGGAAGACCGAATACTTTTCAGCTGCGACCTGTTCGGGTCCCACCTAGCCGGGAGCGAACTCTTTGTGAAAGACGAATGCAAGGTGCACGAGTCGGCAAAGAGGTACTACGCCGAGATAATGATGCCCTTCAGGAAAATCATACGGGGGCATTTGGAGAAGATAAGGCCGCTCGATTTTGACATAGTAGCCCCGAGCCACGGCCCCATATATGACAACCCGGGAGTTATACGTGAAGCCTATAGGGGGTGGACATCTGACGAGGTGAAGGACGAGGTCGTGCTCGCCTACGTCTCGATGCACGGCAGCACGAAGGCCATGGCGGGGCATCTTGAGGAAGAGCTCGAAAGCAGGGGGATAACTGTTGCGATGTTCAACCTGGCAAAGACCGACATCGGCGAGCTCGCGATGGCGCTTGTGGACGCCGGAACCATAGTCCTCGGGACACCTACGGTACTCGCAGGCCCGCACCCGGCGGCGCTTTACGCCGCATCCCTCGCAAGCGCGCTTCGGCCGAAAGCCCGCTTTGCCGCGGTCTTCGGCTCTTATGGGTGGGGCGGGCAGGCGGCGGAAAAGATAACCGGCGCGCTAAGCGGCCTTGGGGTAGAAGCTCTGGAGCCTGTGATGGCAAAGGGTTACCCAAAGAAGGCCGACTTGGATAAGCTCGACCGCCTGGCTGCCGAGATAGAAAGAAGGCACGGGGATATTAAGGCCAAAAAGTAATCCAGAGGGCATTTATCAAAGCACAAAATGGCTAAGAAATACTGGCGCTGCAACATCTGCAACGATATACATTACGGCATGTCCGGGCCCGAGACATGCCCGACCTGCAAAGCGAAGAACGCGTATGTGGAGATAGAGAAGGCGGAGGCAAAGAAGGTCATGGGGCTCTAAGCAGCTTCATGCGGCCCGACTCCCGACGAACGCGAAATGGAAAAGAAACAGCTGATTAGGGTATGGGAAGCCTTTGCAGAGAATAACGATTTCAAGCTCAACCCTGACAAAGCCCACGTCGACATGGTCGCCGAAGGCGTGCTGGGGAACGAGAAGGAAACCGGTCTTAAACTCTGCCCCTGCAGGCTTAGGGACGGTACCTTCAAAACGGACTTGGGCCTGCTCTGCCCGTGCAACTTCAAGGCCCAGGAGGTCTGGCGGACGCAAAACAGGTGCTGGTGCGGGCTGTTTGTGAAGAGGTAGCCCAAAACAACGACCTTAAGGGTATCTTTTTAAGCCGTGCCCGGTTGATATACTGCCTAAACAAACATAGGTAAAAACAAAGGTGCAAAATGACCGTAAAGGAAGACATAATCAAGCTGCTGAACCACGCGCTGGACCTGGAGCACGGTGCTTACATACAATACCTCAGCCACGCCGAGATACCGGATGGGCCAACCTGCGAGCCGATAATAGAGAGGCTCAAGGAGATAGCCAGCGATGAGATGAAACATGCCGAGACTTTCAGGAACCTGATAGGCGGCATACTGTTCGGCGTCCCCTCGATGGGCGTTGCCAAGACATACAAGGCAAAGACGGTCAAGGAAATACTCGAGGTCAACCTGAAGGGCGAGAAAGAGGCGGTAGACACCTATGCCGCGATCCTCAAGAAACTGAACGCGAACAGGGACGAACTGCCATACGAATACATGAAGCTCGAGCACGACGTGCGCCACATCCTCATGGAGGAGCAAGAGCACATATCGGAGCTGAAGGTGCTCTTGGCGAAGACATAATCTTCGCCCCTTTTCTTTTATTTTCGCTGTCAGTATCGTTTATCCCCAAAATGACCGAACGTCTCCGGATATACAAGTGCAACGTTTGCGGGAACATGGTTGAGGTAGTCCGCGCGGGTGTGGGGACACTTGTCTGCTGCGGCCAGCCGATGGAAGCCCTAAAGGCCAACACCGTCGACGCGTCTAAGGAGAAGCATGTGCCGGTTATTGAAAAAACAAAGACGGGTGTAAAGGTCAAGGTCGGCTCAGTCCCGCACCCGATGGAGAAGGAACACTACATCGAGTGGATAGAGATAGTAGCTGATGGGCGGTCCTACCGCAAGTTCCTCAAGCCGGGCGACGCGCCGGAAGCAGAATTCTGCGTCGATGCGAAGAAACTGACCGCGCGCGAGCAATGCAACCTGCACGGCCTCTGGGCGACGAAGTGAAGGGGCTTTCTTAGCTGCTTTGAAAGAGTGCGGCTTGCCGCGATAGCCTTAATATCCGCCGGGCAGATCGCCGGAATTGCTATACCCCCGGCTCTCCCAGTAACCCTTGTAGTCCGGGTCGCTTGACAGCTCTATCTCCGTCACCCACTTTATCCACTTGTAGCCCCACTTGTCCTCGGCTACGAGCTGGAGCGGGAAGCCTCGCTCTGGCGGCAGGGCGACGCCATTCATCTTGTAGGCAACGATTATGCCCCTGTTCCGTATGTAATCCAGCGGCAGTGAAGTGGTGTAGCCGTCATATGCATGGAAGATCACGGTGTTTGCCTCGGGCTTGACGCCCGCCTCGTCCAGCAGGTCCGCGACCCTAAAGCCTTCCCAAAGTATCGTGGCTTCCCAGCCCTCGACGCAAAAGAGGGTCACAACCTTAGAGTACTTGTCGTGTGCCAGGACCTCGTCATAGGTATGCTCCTGCGGGCTGTCTACAAGTCCGGTTATCTTTAGCCGGTAGGTTTCCTCGGATACCTGTTGGGGGCCCCTTATCGAGTTCTCGCGAAAGTCCGATATTGCCGATAGCATTTCGCCGTCGTAGCCCCTGACCTCGACCGGCCCCATAGGCACGGCACTGCGCTTCACGGTATCTGCGGGGAATAGCACCAGCACCGCAAGCGCTGCGAGGGCGGCTATGGAAGATATCGCAAGGATCCTGCGTTCAGTTGGCATTTGGGTTATGGGTGCCTCGGCTGGAGCAAATCATACGCCGAATCCGAATAAGGAAACGGCAAGCGCGAGGTGCACTATTGTCGAGATTATCAACACGGGCCAGAGGTAGCAGTGCATCCCGTAAAACCTGTGGAACCTCCTGCTGCGGGTCACGCGCTCAATGGCCTTTGGCACCATGATGCACCTGCAGGAAAGCAGGATCATCAAGAGTAAGATAAGGTTCAGGACACCAGTCAGCATGAGGACGCGCATCGCAAGGCCATAGTCCATGTGAGAATAAGGTCTTGCGCAATATAAAGGTCTGTGTTATATGGCTGTTCGCAAAAGCCGGCATACTGCCGGCAGGGCGCGCATATTGGATTTTTAATCCCAACGGATGAAGTTATTGCCAGCACCGGCCGCGCGGCACGCCCGGCGGGTGCAGTTTGCCATGTTCAAAGACCGCGAAGATGCCGGCAGGAAGCTCGCCAAGGCGCTTGGGAAGTATCGGGGCAGGGACGTCCTTGTCCTTGGAATCCCCCGAGGCGGCGCCATAACCGCTTATTATGTCGCCGAAGACCTCAAGGCGCAGCTTGGCATCATAGTCTCAAGAAAGCTGCCCTACCCGTATAACCCGGAGGCCGGCTTTGGCGCCGTGGCGGAGGATGGGAGCGTCTTCATGTTCCCCTATGCCCGCAAAGAGCTAAACGCCGCGACCATCGATGCCATAATAGCCCAGCAGAAGATTGAAGCCAAGAAGAGGGTGAATACCCTGCGGGGCGGGCAGCCCCTGCCGGATATGAAGGGTAAAACCGTCATCGTAGTCGACGACGGGATAGCCATGGGCTCGACGATGATGGCCGCGATAAGGCTGTGCAAGGCGAAGGGCGCTGCAAAAGTCATTGCCGCGGCGCCCGTTGCCGGGCCGGATTCTGCGGAGCTTGTGAGGGGTGAGGCTGATGAGTTAGTGGTGCTTGAGACGCCCCCTTTCTTCCAGGCCGTAGCGCAGGTTTATGAGGACTGGCACGACGTGGGCTACGATGAAGTGATTGGTCTTATGAAGAAACGGAATGCCGGCAAACGGGTTCTAGCGCCGTGAGCGATCACGGCTTGAGTACGACTTTTATCGACTCTTTTGCATCCGCCACCAGGTTGAAGCCCTCCTGCGCTTTCTCGAGAGGCATGATGTGGGTTATCATGTCCTTGACCTTGACCTTCCCGGAGGATATGAGCTGCACCGCCTCTTCCAAGTCGCGCGGCGCGGCGGCATAGGATGTGATCACGGATACTTCGTTCCTCCAAAAGTCATTTGCAGGTATCTCGACCGGGACGCCGGGCTTTGGGACCGCAAAGAACTCTACGACCCCGCCGCGGTCAACCGACGCCATCGCCTGTTTCATGGCAGGCGTCGCGCCGGTGCAAAGAACAACAACATCGGCGAGCCTCCCGCCGTTAAGTTCTTTCAGCCTTGCGGGGACGTCGTCCATCGCGCTTATGGTCGCGTCTGCGCCGAATTCCATGGCCTTCCCCAGCCGCCATTCGCTGACGTCGGTCGCTATCACCCTTGCGCCCTTCGCCTTGGCGAGCTTCACGTGCAGGAGGCCCGCTATCCCGCTGCCTATCACTAGGGCTGTTCGGCCCTTGCCGACGCCTGCCAGCCTCTGCCCCCGGGCGACGCACGCTAAGGGCTCTATCAGCGTGGCTTCCTCATATGACATGCCGTCCGGGAGGATATATGTCCCCTTATCCACATTTATCTTCGGGGCGCGGACGTACTCAGAAAATCCGCCCGGATAGAAATTGGTCGTGTGGAGCGTCTCGCACGACGTATCATGCACGCTCTTGCAATAAGCGCATTCCCCGCACGGGACGTGGTGCGAGACAAAGACTCTCTGGCCTACTTTGTAGGGGCAGCCTGCCCCAACCTCGACTATGTCCCCCGCAGCCTCGTGCCCAAGGACGCGCGGCGCGCTCTTTATACGATACCACTCAAGGACGTCCGAGCCGCATATCCCGCTGGCCCTGACCTTGAAGATGAACTCGCCGGGGCCCGGATTGGGTTTTTGCATCTCCTCTATGCGGACGTCGTCGTTCCGGTAATACATCGCTACGCGCATCTTATCGGTCTTCGGTCTTGGAGAGAGGGAGCTTGGAGTTGTCTTCGGTCTTGGGGGATTAACGGGGCAACGCTCATAGCTTCCCCGCGTCCTGCTGCTCCTGCCCCTTCACCTTCTTTGCCGGCCCGCGGCCCGGGACCTTCAGCTTGTTGAAGAGGTCCATGGCCTCCTTGGGCGTCATCTTCTTGTGTATCAGCCCGCGGACGGCCTGCACCATGGCGATGGGGTCTTCCGACTGGAAGATGTTGCGCCCCATATCCACGCCGACAGCGCCGGCTTCCATCGCGTTGTATGCCATATTCAGCGCCTCAAGCTCCGGGGTCTTCTTCCCGCCTGCCATCACTATCGGCACCGGGCAGCTGTCCACGACTTTGCCAAAGTCCTCGCAGTAGTAGGTCTTTACTATGTGCGCGCCGTGCTCGGCCGCCATCCTGCAGGCAAGTGAGAGATACTTCGCGTCCTTTGCCATGTCCTTGCCGACTGCCGTCACCGCCATCGCCACAAGGCCGTACCTCTCGCAGTCGTCCACCCACTTGGAGAAGTCGAGTATGGTGTCCCGCTCCCAGGGCATGCCGACGGTGATGGAGTATCCGATCCCGACTGCATTCAGGCGTATCACGTCCTCGACCGAGATTGTCACGCCCTCATGGAGGAGCTCCGGGCCTATTATGCTCGTGCCGCCGGATGCCCTCAACATTATCGGGACATCTTCCTCCGGGTCGACGCACGCCCTTAGCATCCCTCTCGTCAGGAAAAGCGTGTCGCAGTAGGGTATGAGCGGCTTGACACACTTTTTGAAATCCTCAAGGCCTGTCGTCGGCCCGAGGAAATACCCGTGGTCGACGGCCAGCATCAGCGCCCTTCCGGTCTTCGGCTTTATCACCTTGGAAATCCTGTTCTTCATTCCCCAGTCCATTTTGAATCGAGTTTTATGCTGAGTCCCTGGTTTTCGATGTTTTGTTATGCTATTTCGGCCTTACAATCAGATAGCCCTTCCCCATCAGCCAATGATGGAAATCATAGGTCGTCTTTATGCAGTCGGTCTTGCAGATGCCCCTTATGCGCTCGTAGTCGGCGGAGCCCTCCTTATGGCGGTCAAGCTCGCTTTGTACGGGGCACTTGACATCCCTGCAGTATTCCCTTCGCTTATAGTCCGTGTAACCGTCAATCATCTTAGAAAGAGCGGATTAATTGAAAAAGGAGTCTTAAAAACTATCCGGGCTTCGGGAAACTATCCGGGCTTCGGGAAACTAGCTGGCCGTCTTCAGGGCCGCCTCGATAATCTTGTGGCAGGAGCCGATGTCCGGGCCGACCGCCAGCACGCCGTGGTCCCGCAGGATTATAATCTTCGAGCGCCGCCGCTTTAGAACTTCGAGCGCCGCATGCGCGAGCCCCGGCGTCCCATATGGGTGCGCCCTGCCGGTCTCCGGGATTTTCCCGGGGCGATTCAGGAGCTCGTCGCTGTGGAAGTGCACTATGGCGTTCACCTTGGGGAATTCCTTGTAGATGAGCCAGTGCATCATAGACTCTGACGACGGCTGGCGCCTGCCGCGCGCCTTGACGATGCCGGCCTCCTCGCTTATCCCGGTCACAAAGACCATGTCCGCATCCTTGACCTTGGCAAGGTCGAGGCCCGTTGGGGTGATTACCATGCCTTCATTAGCCCTCATACTCACGTTGCCGGGGATGCCGTGGATAAGGCCCTTTCCCTGCAGGCGGGAAAGCTCGGCCAGCACGGCCGCGCGCTCCGGCTCGTTCCCGAACGACGCCCCCTCAAACAGGGTCCGGAACTTGACTCCCACATATTCCTCAGCCATCTTCAACCATTATCGACAAACCGCCTGGCGCGGGCAGCATGCCCTCGACGCTATTTTTTACCCGTCGGCCCTAAAATAGGCGATGAATGAGGCCGAGAAGGAACAGCTGAGGGCTGAGCTGAAGAAGCTGACCGACGCCCGGAAGCGCCCGCAGAAAAAGCCCAAGGGCATAAACTTCCACCTGCTGATACTGGTAGCCGCCCTTGTTGCCGCGCTTGCCGCGGCGACTCTTTACTTCATCTGGAGCTACGGCACAATCGCCGGCGAGAGCAAGATGGAAAACAAGGAGAGGGTGACTCTGGAGAGCAGGCTGGGCCAGTGCACGACCGACCTAAACACCGCGATGGGCCAGATGAGCGCGATGTCCGAGGACCTAAATATCAGCGCATCGACCCGGGAGGCGCTAAACCAGCTTTACACCAACCTCTCGGACGTCAGGTCCAGGCTCGAGGGGGAGCTGGCCAGCACGCAGGGCAGCCTTTCATCCTGCAGGACAGAGCTCCAGAGCGCGAGCGACGAATTGGAAGAAAGCATAGAAGAGCTGAACGATTACGTCGAGAAGTATCGCCAGCGCGAAGCGACATGGCAGGCCGCCCAGACGCAGATAACCATACTGAACCTGGAGATCGACGAGCTAAGCAGCGTAAAGACGGACCTGTCAAAGAGGATAACCAAGCTCGAGAATTGCATAGCCGCCCATGCCAACTGCAGCGAATGCAAGGGCATATGAGCGGGGCTTGCGCTGCCGGTACAGTTGCACGGCCAGGGACGTGAGATAAAAATGGGAGCCGACGAAACGTATGGTGGCGGGGGCCTTGACCAGCGCGTGCGAAGCGCAGTGCGCAAGGTGCTGGACGTCAAGCTGTTCGAATACTCGCTGCTGGCAATGGCGGCGTTCCTCGTCTCCGCCCTTGTGTTCATGGTGTTCATGATAAGCCCGTACATGGCCTTTGTGCCGGCTGCGTGCGCGACAGCATTCGCGTATTACCGGGAGGGGTGGGGCGACGCGCCTATTCGGGCCATAGAGAGGGGCAACCCCGCGCTCAGGGACCGGCTGTCGGCGGCCTATGACAACAAGGACAGCCCGAACTTCATAGTCCGCGGGCTCATGGGCGAAGTGGCGCGGGACATGGACGAGATGAGGACCGACGCGTTCCTTAACACGAAAAGGGTGGACACCTATGTCGGCATTTCGATAATATGCGTGTTTGCCATCCTCTCCCTCCTGTTCACAGGTTTCCGGGGCTTTGACCTGCCCGGCGCCTTCGGCTCTATCATCTCGCCTACCGCCTCGCGGTCGCAGGCCAGCACCGGGGGCGGTGGCGGCAGCGGCGGGGAGGGCGAACCGATTGAAACTGCAAAGAGCAGTTCAGGGATGGGGGCGTCGCAAGACATCTATGGTGACGTCTCGATGGCGACCCTGCAGGGCCAGGACATGGAACTTGAGCTGCACCCCGAATACGGGGAAGGCGAAGACCTCGGCGTTGGCGAGGAGCATGAGGAACTGCCCGGGGAATGGGGGGACGGCATCCTGGAGCCTTCGGCGGCCGAGACATATTCGGAGAACATACCCGCAGAGCTTGAGCGCGCGGTGAGGGCGTATTTCGACAGGCTTGCCGAAGAGTGAGGGCTGCCGCCGACGGGAGTCTATGGGAGTTTATATATCACGTTCCGTTAACCCTAAAATGGCTGAAGCTGAGACCTACAAGCAGGCAAAGACCCTCTTTGACAGGGTGATGAAGTCCATGGGCAGAACGATTATCGGCCAGGACGAGGTCGTCGAGGAGATGGTCGTCGCGATAGTCGTCGGCCAGCACGCGCTGCTCGAGGGCTACCCGGGCCTCGGCAAGACAATGATGATAAAGGCGCTGTCAGAGACGCTGGACCTCAAGTTCAGCAGGATACAATGCACCCCGGACCTGATGCCGTCCGACATAACCGGGACTTACATAATCGAGGAGGAGGCCAAGAAGAAGTGCTTCAAGTTCCAGGAGGGCCCGATATTCGCGAACATCGTCATGGCGGACGAGATAAACAGGACGACGCCGAAAACGCAGTCCGCGATGCTCGAAGCCATGCAGGAGAAGCAAGTGACCGTCGGCAAGCAGACCTACCCGCTCGACCTGCCTTTCTTCGTCCTAGCGACGCAAAACCCGCTCGAGATGGAAGGGACATACCCGCTCCCGGAGGCACAACTAGACCGCTTCCTCTTCAAGCTCCTTGTCAAGTACCCGAACTTCGAGGATGAGAACCGGATAGTCGATTTATACACCGGCGAGGGGGCGCCAAGGCCGCAGAAGGTGCTGCCGAAGGAGGTAATCCTCGAGTTGGGCAAGCTTGCGCGCATGATACCTATGGCCGACGAGATGCGCGAGTACGTGATGAGGCTTGTAGTCGCATCCCGGCCGACAAGGGAGAACAAGGCTGCCAGCCAATATCTTGACTACGGCGCGTCCTCGAGGGCCGGGATAGGGATAGTCCTCGCTTCCAAGGCCCGCGCGCTGCTGCGCGGCAGGAACTATGTTAGCAAGGACGACGTCATCGCGATGGCGTACCCCGTCCTGAGGCACCGCCTGATACTGAACTTCGAGTCTGAGAGGGAGGGGGTGTCAAGCGACGAGATAGTCGGCATGCTGCTCAAAGAGGTCAAGTGAGGCTGCTGCCTGATGTGGCGGTTATCGCGGAGCAATTGACCCGGCTTGCCGGCCGACTGATAAAGGCTGTTTAGCGCCCGCAAAACGGGAGACGTCACAAAAGAAAGTCACGGCAAAAGATGATAGACCTCGAGTTCCTCAAGCAGCTGAAGACCCTGGACCTTCTCGCAAAGAAGAAGATAATGAGCAGCTACGCGGGGGGGCAAAAGTCGATAACCCAGGGAAGGGGCATAGAGCCCATAGACCACCGCGAGTACTACCCGGGCGACGATTTGAAGTACATAGACTGGAAGGTCTACGCCCGGACCGAACGCCTCTTCATCAAGCGCTTCGAGGAGGAGAAGAGCCTGACGACGCACATACTCGTCGACTCGAGCAAGAGCATGGACTTCGGGTCCGGCAAGTACAGCAAGTACGACTTCGCCGGGATGCTGGCCCTCGGCTTTGGCTACCTCCTCGCAAGGGAGAACGAGCGCTTCGCTGTGAGCACCTACAGCGATAACCTGAAATACATCATGCAGCCAAGCAGGGGGAAAAACCAGCTCTTCAAGGCTCTCGACCTGCTGAACAGCCACGAGCTCGCCGGGCTGACGAACCTTGACGTGTCGGCCGGCAAGTACTCGAACTACATAAGGAGCAGGTCTCTGTGCATCGTGATATCCGACTTCCTCGAGCCGCTCGACAGCATACGCGCCGGGCTTACCCACCTTGCGAAGAAGTCTAAGAACCTGCTTGTCATACACGTCGCGGACCCGGCGGAAAAAAACCTGGACTGGCAGGGGGACGTCCGCCTGCACGATTTGGAAACGGGCGACGTCAAGAAGATGTTCTTCACGCCCGCGATGCGCAGGGACTATGCCGTCAGGTTCATATCCCATCTCGAGAAGGTCCGGAAGATATGCGAGTCTGCGGATGCGGATCTCTTCTCCGCGTCTACGGACGACCCGGTCTTTGACATCTTCTTCGCGATAACGCACCTAGCGACACGGGGACACGCACGGGGAAAGTAGGGTAAAAAAGCAAGGCAAAATAGGTTAAAGGCAAAACCGCATGGACTAAAAAATGGTCGAATTCGCAAACCCATGGGCGCTGTACGGCCTTGCCGTGCTCATACCCGTGATAATCCTTTACATGCTAAAGCCCAAGCCCCGCGATCTCAAGGTCCCCTCGCTCATGTTCCTAGTGGAGATGGACCAGAGGCGCAGGCTGCACGCGCTCTTCAAGAGGGTGCTGCACGACCCGCTTCTCCTGATGCAGCTGGCCGCTCTTGCGCTCATAGCCCTCGCGATGGCCGAGCCGTTCTACACCTCGATAGTCGACCGGCCCGTGCAGAGGGATGTCGCGATAGTCCTGGACGTGTCTGCGTCCATGGGGGCCGGCTCGCCCAGCCGTTTTGAATCTGCACGGGGACATGCGTCTGCGATACTCGCAAGCCTCGGCCCCGGCGACCGTGCCACCATAATCCTTGCGGAAAAGGTGCCCATGGTGGCGCTGAGGCAGGGGGACGCGGGCAGGGCACAGGCTGTGATTGACAGGGCCACTGTGAAGGCCACGCCCACGGGCCTCGGCGGCGCGATACTGCTGGCGGCGGACATCCTCCAGGGCTCGCAGGCCGAGAAGGAGGTTTATGCCTTATCAGACTTCTCGCGGTACGAGGGCCTGGACCCGCTGGCCGCGCAGAGGGAAGCCGTTTCTAAGGGCTCGCGCGTCGAGATGATAAAAGTCGGCTCTCCTGAAGACAATGTTGCCATAATCTCGCTTAGGGCCGGAAGGGACAGCGGGTGCTATATGGAGTTCACAGTCAAGAACTACGGGCAGGCAAGGGATGTCGAAGCTGTGATGACCATAGACGGCGCCCAGTCGGCTTCGGGGAAAAAGCAGGTGGGTGCAGGGGATTCTGAACCCTTTATGCTGTCCGGCGCCTGCTCCGGGTCGGGCCACGACCTTGTCGCATCCATAAGTCCCGGGGGCGCTCTCGCGGCGGACGACCGCGCCTATGCGATAATACCCGAGGAGACCGCCATAAGGGCCCTGCTGATAAGGGAGCGGGGCGGCGGGGAGCAGATAAAGTTCGCGCTTGAGTCCGCGGGCGGCGTGAGCGTCGAAGAGGCCGTCCCGCCGGTCTACCCGCAAGACTACGGCTATTACGATGTGGTGGTATTCCAGGAGGCACTGCCACAGAACATACTGGCAGGAACGTTCCCGGAACTTGCACAGTTCGTCGGCGCCGGCGGCAACCTGATACTCATCGGCTCGGCAAACCTGATGAAGGTGCCGCAGAGCATGTTCGCGGGGCTGCTCCCGGTGGAGCTGATCGAGGCGCTGGATGTCGGAGGCAGCCCGAGGTTATCGTTCACCCACCCGATCCTTGACGACGTGGACCTGGAGGATGTTAGATTCATCAGGCACCTGCAGGTAGAGGCCCTCGAGGGCACGGTCACACTGGCTACGATACTCGACAGCCCGCTCATCGCCCTTGGGGGCTATGGCGCCGGCAGGGTGGCTTATGTGGGGGTGCCCGCGGATGCCTCGGCGAGCGACTTCCACCTAAAACCCTCGTTCCCGATATTCTGGCACAACCTATTATACTGGCTCAACCAGGAGAGGGTCGCGGCAGAAGGGGCAAACGTCCCGACGGGGGACAAACTGCCGCTCGCCACGAACGCCTCCGTCCGCGTTGAAAAACCATCAGGCGATGTGATGGAGGGCAGGGATGTGCTGCTAGACGAGGCAGGGTTTTACAGGATAGGCTCAATCATGCGGGCGGCGGCAAGCCTGCTCGACGCCGGCGAGTCTGATTTGTCCTACAGCATCGAGCCTGGCCCGGGGGGGTTTAATGCGGGCTATGAAGGTGGAAGAGTGACCGAGGAAGTGACGACCGAGCTGTTCCCGGCGTTCGCCGCAGCCGCGCTGATGCTGATAGCGTTTGAATGGTATTACTGCAGGAGGAGGGGCTCGATATGATGCTGTTCGGGATGTCGCTCGGGAACGAGGCCGCGGCGCTTGCGATAGCCCCGGCCGTCGCCCTGTTTGTATACCTAAACCGGGACCTTATACGGAAGAAATCGAGCTTGCATCTTTTAGCATTGCGGTCGGCGGCGTTCGCATCGCTCCTGATGGTCCTTGCGGCCCCGTACGTCGTTAGGGAGGAGGGGATAATGAGGGAGACCACCTCGGTGCTGATAATAGATGACGGCAGCGACAGCATGTCGCTTCTGGACGGCGCCGATGCGAACGCGCTTGCCGCCTCGATAAAATCCGGGCTTGGGGAGATCGCCGAGGTCAGGGTCATTAATATGAGCGAAAAGGGGAGGACCGCGCTCGGCGACGCCCTATACCGCGGGATAACGGGTTCGGCCCTGAAGAACGTGGCGGTCGTGCTCCTCACGGACGGGTTGAGCAACTACGGGTCGGAGCCCCTGGACGTGGCGGCCTATGCCGCGCGCGCCGGGGCGATGATATATGCCCTCGCGCCGGAAGAGAGGGACACCGAAGTATATGTCAAGGGCATAGAAGGGGCCGCCAAGACGCCGATGGGCGCCGGGTACTCGGGCATAGCAGTCGTGGGTAAAGTGGGGCCGCAGGCCAGTTACGGCATCCGCATAACCATAGACGGGAAAACCGTGTTCGAGGACGACGTCGTGCAGGGCCTCGACCTGCAGGAGTTCCCGTTTGAACATATCTTTGAAAACGGCGGGCCGCATGAGATAACCACGAGTATAGAACCGGCGGACGACGTATTCCCGCAGAACAACGTGTTCAACAAGGCAGTGCAGGCCGTCGAGAAGCCAAAGGTCCTTCTCGTGGGCCGCGGCTCCGCATCCTCGCCGCTGGGGCAGGTCCTGGATGAGTTCTACGATGTCGATGCCCAAAGCTCGATGCCCCCCAACCTGCGCGGCTATGCGGCAGTCTTCATTGATGACATGGCTGCACGAGAGGTCACCGGCGTTGACGCGCTAAGGGGGTTTGTCAACGACGGCGGGGGGCTTGTAGTGGTCGGCGGGAACAATTCCTACAACAACGGAGGCTATTACGAGAGCAGCCTAGAGGGGCTGCTGCCCGTGAAGTCGCGCGAGGCGCCGACGCCGAGCGACCAGCAGATAAACATAATACTGCTCATAGACATCTCGGGCTCCACAGGCAACGCAATCGGGGGGGAGACGAAGATAGACGTCGAGAAGGCCATTGCGTCGAGGATAATAAGGGACACTGCGTCCACTTCGCGCCTCGGTGTCATAGCCTTCAACTCGGAGGCATTCATCGTCGCGCCCCTAAAGGAGCAAAAGGACGTGCCGGCGCTCGTGGAAAAGGTGGCGAGCCTGAGGTTCGGCGGGGGCACTTACATAGCGACCGGCCTCGACCGCGCCTGGGAGGAGCTGAAGACAACGCAGGGCGCGAAGTATGTGGTGCTCGTCTCGGACGGCGTCACCGAGTACCCCAGCGAGGCGCTGAGGAAAGCGGCCGCGATGGCAACAGACGGCATAACGGTGCACGCGGTCGGCGTGGGCTTTGACACCGACCGGCAGTTCATGAGCGGCATCGCGGAGAGGAACGGGGGCGCCTATTTCCCGCCGACCGAAGCCGGCAGGGTAAAGATAACACTGGGTGCCCTCGAGATAGAGGAAGAGCCAACCGGGCTCTACTTCTCGATAACCGACCCGTACCACTTCATAACCGAGGGGGTGTCTTTGGGCAACGTCACGATAGCATCGTTTGACAGGGTCGCCGCGAAGGCAAACGCCCGCGTCCTTGCGTCCACGCCGGACATGAAGCCCCTGCTGGCGGTGTGGCACTTCGGGCTTGGCAGGGTCGCGGCGCTGGCAGTGGACAACGGCCTGGCCTGGGCCGGCAGGCTTTACGCGGGTGAGAACTCCAAGATCATATCTTCCATAGCCAGCTGGGCAACCGGGGACCCGGAGAGGAACAGCGAAGTCAGGATAGACTGCGCCGACACGCGGGCCGGGGATGAGACCAAAATCAGCGTGGTCTCGCGGGATGCGGCGTCGGCCGGCGTCGGCGGGGAGGCCGTCCGCCTTGAGAGGATCGACGACCGAACCTACTATTTCAGCTACACGCCGGAGCATGCAGGTTTTGCAGTGGCGCGGGCGGGCGGCTACTCCTGCGCGATAGCCGCGAATTACCCCGAGGAGTACGGCGAGTTCGGCCCGGATCTAAAACTCCTGGACAGCATGGCGAAGAGCACCGGGGGCAGGGCCTATCCGGCCGGGGAGAAAGCCGCTCTCGTATCCGAGGTCTCCGGCTTCACGGCGACAAACTCCGCTGGCGTCAGCATCGAGAAGACCGGGATGCAGGTGTGGTTCGCCCTGCTGGCCCTCTGCCTGTTCTTCGCGGATGTGGCGGTGCGGCGCATAATGGAGATACTAAGGTGGGGCGAGAAGGAGAAGGCTGCCGAGAAGAGAGCGGCCGAAAAGCCCAGGGAGACTAAAGCCGGGCGCGCAAGACGCTAGAAGAGATAGAAGCCGGCCGGGCAGAGGCGGCATCCAGACGATTTAAGTTAAACCGAGGGCAAAATAGGACGTTAACCGAAAAAGACATGTCCCTCCTTCTGAAGAACTGCAGGTATGTGGTCACGCAGGACCCGAATAGGCGCGTGCTGGAGAACGCGGACGTGCTGATAGAGGGCGGTAGGATAACTAGGGTCGGGAAGACAGGGAAACTAGATGGCGCGGGCAAGCCGGGGAAAACCAAACCCGGCGAAGTTATAGACTGCTCGTCCTCGCTCGTGATGCCGGGCCTGATAAACACGCACACCCACATATCGATGACGAAGCTTCGCGGCGTCGCTGACGACGTGGCCCTGGACGACTTTTTGAACAAGACTTATGCCATAGACTCAAAGCTCACCGAGAAGGACGTCTACGAGGGCGCGCTCCTCGGGTGCCTAGAGTCGATAAAGTTTGGGACGACCTGCTTTAATGACTTATACTACTTCGAAGACGAGATAGCGAGGGCGGCAATAGAGCTGGGCCTGCGGGCGAACCTCGCGTGGGCGGTCCTTGACAAGGACAAGACCACACAGAAGGGCGACCCTGCGGACAACTGCGAGGCGTTCATAAAGAGGTGGGCCGGCAAGGGATCATCAAGCAAGAAACTCGAATTAAAGTCCGAGCTAATAACCCCCGAAGTCGGCGTCCAGGGCGTGTATGTCGCATCTGCCGAGACTTACAAGAGGGCGGGTGCGCTGGCGAAGGAATACGGCGTGAGGAAGCACACGCACCTTTCTGAAACCAGAAAGGAGGTCTATGACCAGGTGAAGCAAAGCGGGAAAAGGCCCGTTGAGTTTTTAGATGAAAACGGCTTCCTTGACGACAAAGTAGTCGCCGCCCACTGCGTCTGGCTCACGAAGAGGGAGATGGACGTTCTCGCAAAGCGGGGGGTGAGCCCGTCCCACAACCCGACATCCAATTTAAAACTGGCCAGCGGGGGGCTCTGCCCGGTGCCGGAGCTCCTTGAGCGGGGCGCGAACGTCGCCATCGGCACGGACAGCTGCGCATCGAACAACAGCCTGGACATGTTCAAGGAGATGAAGCTGGCCGCGCTGCTCCACAAGAACGCGAAGTGGGACGCGACGCTCGTCCCCGCGCAGAAGGCGCTTGACATGGCGACTGTTAACGGGGCGAAAGCCCTGGGGATTGATGCGGGGTCTGTTGAGGAAGGCAAGCTCGCGGACCTTCTGGTGATCGGTTTAAGGAAGCCGCACATCGCCCCGATGAACAAGGATAACATAATAAGCAACATCGTCTATTCGATGGCCGGCGGGGACGTCGACACAAGCATCATAAACGGCAAAGTGGTGATGCGCGATAGGGCTGTGAAGGGCGAATTTAAGATAATCGACAGGCTAAGTAAGTGAGATTTCGTAGTGTAATGTGTAGTGTAAAGGGTTGGGTGTAAAGGGTACGCAAGATGGCATCTAAAGTGAAGCATCCGGAGCTGGCAGGGCAGGGCAGGCTGAAGATAGAGTGGGCAGAGGGCCACATGCCCGTCCTCGGGCTTATACGCGAGCGGTTCTCAAGGGAGAATCCCTTCAAGGGCATGGTCATCGGCATGGCACTCCACGTGGAGCCCAAGACCTGCGTGCTGGCAAAGACCCTCAGGGATGGGGGGGCGAAGGTGGCGATAACCGGGTGCAACCCGCTGACAACGCAGGATGATGCCGCCGCCGGGCTCGCAACGGAGAAGGACATAGACGTCTTCTGCTGGCGCGGGGAAACGAGGGAGGAATATTACGAGAACCTGAACAAGGTCTTGGACTACAAGCCCAACATCACCATCGACGACGGCTGCGACCTGGTCTCGCTCGTCCACACAAAGAGGACCGACCTGCTCAAGGGCATCATCGGCGGCTGCGAGGAGACGACGACCGGGATAAACCGGCTGAAGGTGATGGAAAAGGAGGGCGTGCTGAAATACGCGATGATGGATGTCAACGACGCATATACGAAATACATGTTCGACAATAGGTATGGCACAGGGCAATCCACCATCGATGGCATAATGGCCGCCACCAACCTCATCCTCGCCGGGAAGAATTTCGTAGTCTGCGGCTACGGGTGGTGCGGGAAGGGCATAGCGATGAGGGCTTCCGGCATGGGCTGCAACGTGATAGTCACCGAGGTCGACGAGATCCGGGCGCTTGAGGCCTGCATGGACGGGTTTAGGGTCATGCCGATGGCCGAAGCGGCAAAGATCGGCGACGTGTTTGTGTCGGCAACCGGGAACAAGAACATAATACGCGGCGAGCACATGAAGGTGATGAGGAGCGGCGCTTTGCTGGCGAACGCCGGCCACTTCGACAACGAGGTGGAAAAGGCGTTCCTCGAGAAGTCGGGCAAACCGAAGAGGATCAGGGATAACGTCGAGGAATACGACATCGGCGGGAAGAAGCTTTACCTCCTCGCGGACGGCAGATTGGTCAATTTGGTCGCCGGGCAGGGCCACCCGGCCGAAATAATGGACATGTCCTTCGCGGACCAGGCCCTCGGCGCGGAGTTTTTAGTGAAGAATCGGGGCAAGCTAGAGCCTAAGGTGTACAAGATACCCGAGGAGCTCGACCGGATGATAGCCAAGCTCAAGCTAAAGAGCATGGGCGTCGGCATCGACTCGCTGACGAAAGAGCAGACGGACTACATGGGCGAGTGGAGAGAGGGGACTTAACGGTCTTGGGTCTTGAGTTCCCGGTCTTGAGTCTTTGGTTTTGGGTTTGCAGTTTACTGTCCGCCGTCTAGGGTTTTATCCTACTTTGTAGCGTGCGCCCCGCCGCGGCCCGACTTCAGCCACGCCAAGCGCGCTTTTCCCGAGTAATGCGCGAGATTGCCTTTGTTCACTTCTTTGCGCAATAGGACCTTGCGCATGTTTTTTGGCCCGATAACCTGCAAGGCCTCCATGAACTCCGGGACGCTCGTGGCAGTGAGTTTCGGATGGTCCAAAAAGCCCATCACCGCCTCGGGGCCGTAATTGTCGATCGCCCGCATAGTGGGGAAACATACCCTTAGCTGGTGCGCCTCGGGCTTCTTGAAGAAATCTATCTTAGGGTGCTGTAGCAGGTTTACTACGGTATCCAGCCCGTGCTTCTCTGTGGCGTCAAAGCGCGCCATGGCATCAACGAGCCTAAGAGCGCTCCTCAGCTGCGCCGGCGTCGGCCTCGCCCTATTAGTTGCCTCGCGAGCAGTGGGATTTCGCATCTTTCGCGCGGGTTTGGTAGCCATTAAGGGTTATGTGGATAGCCGATAAAAACTATTAGCCTGTCAGACGTGTCTATTTTTATCAAAAACCGCTTTAACTCTAGCAATCGCATCGCCTATGAAAGCCGCGCATCGGGATTTCCTATGAAAGCCATATTCATTGTCATGGACGGCCTTGGGGACAGGCCTATAAAGGAGCTTGGCGGCAAGACGCCGCTTGAGGCTTCAAAGAAGCCAAACCTTGACAAGCTGGCAAAGAAGGGCATCTGCGGGATACTGGACACCATCGCCCCGGGCATAACGCCGGGCAGCGACACCTCCCACCTAGCCCTCTTCGGCCTCGACCCGTATAAACATTACCACGGCAGGGGGCCTATAGAAGCGTGCGGCGTTGGCCTGAAGCTTCAGCACGGCGACATAGCTTTCAGGGTGAACATGGGGACTGTGGACAAGAAGATGACTGTCAAGGACCGCCGTGCCGGGAGGATAGAGAGCACGGTCGAACTGTGCAAGGCCTTAGACGGCATTAAGATAGACGGCATTGAGATAATACTAAAACCCAGCTCCTGGTACAGGGCTGCGCTAGTGCTAAGGGGTGCAGGATTAAGCGATAAGGTGACGGGCAACGATTCCAAGGACACCAATGTGCCGGTACAGGAGGTGAAGCCCCTGGACGGGTCTAAGGAAGCGAAGAAGACCGCAGCCGTCCTAAACAAGCTCACAAAGCTGTCCTATGAGAAGCTAGACGCCCATGAGTACAACAAGAAGCGCGTGAAAGAGGGAAAGCTCCCGGGCAACATGCTCCTCTTCAGGGGCGCGGGGCAGTACGTCCCGGTGCCAACTCTGGATGAGCGCTACCACATGAAGTGCGCATGCATCGCGGGGGGCGGGCTCTATAAAGGCTTAGGAGCGTTCCTCGGCATGGACATCGTGGAGGTCCCGGGCGCGACCGGAAAGTACGACTCTGATTTCTCCGCCAAGGTCAGGAAGGCCAAGGAGATATCCAAAGACTATGACTTCATCTTCATCCACATGAAGGCGTCCGACTCCGCGGGTGAAGACGGGAACTTCAAGCTGAAGAAGGAGATGATCGAGAAGATGGATGTTGCACTCGGGGGGCTCCTCGGCTTTGACGGCCTCGTGGTCGTCACGGCGGACCACACGACTCCCTGCGAATTAAAGAGGCACTCTTACGAGCCCGTCCCGGTGCTGATGGCGGGGCCGGGGATAAGAACGGATGACGTCTACGAGTTCGGCGAAAGGGCATGCGCCAAGGGCGGCCTGTGCAGGATAAGGGGCACAGACCTCATGCCGATTATTGCCAACCACATGGGGTTTTCGAAGCTTTACGGGGCTTAGATGCGCTTAG
>JBFYKJ010000075.1:0-10028 GCA_041306005.1 Candidatus Altarchaeota archaeon
GAGGGGTATGAATCGATATGAGCCTTGAGCCCGAAACGCCCTGTAGAACTCCTTAGCATCCTTCGTATGAGACCTTCCTAGCATCCCCTATACAAGACCTCCTTAGACGCCCTCATACAAGACCTCCTTAGACGCCCTCATACAAGACCTCCTTAGATACCCTCATACAAGACCTCCTTAGCACCCCTTCTCCAAGACCGAATACCTTTTTTATCCCCCCTCCCTTTAATTTGCCACTATGCCCTCCGCTTTTGAATCCGAAAGGCTCCAGAAGACCGCCCAGCCGTTCATAGGCCTGGCGCAGAAGATCGAGCGGATAGTTCCCAACATGGAGTGGAACCTGGAGCGCGCGGGCATACATACCGAGCCCCTGGCCTACATCTCCATAGCGATATATATGGCGTTCTCGGTAGGCATCGCCACATTCGCCGGCATACTCCTCCCGGCTTATCTCACCGACAAGATGGAGGTCGGGATGACAATGGCAATAGCCGCGTCGATAGGCCTCTCGATATTCATGCTGTTTTACATACTGGCCATGCCGCACGTCAAGATAAAGCGCCGCGCGGCGATGATAGAGCGCAACCTCGGCTACGCCCTCAAGGACCTGGAGATACAGACCGGGGCGGGGATACCGGTCTTCGACGCGATGGTCCACGTCGCCAACGGAGGGTACAGCGAGTGCTCCGAGGAGTTCAAGTCGGTGATACGCAAGGTCGAGAGCGGGACCTCGATAATAAAGGCGCTCGACGAAGTGGGCATGCAAACGGCATCCCCGTTCCTGCGGAGGATAATCTGGCAGATAGTGAACAGCATGTACGCCGGCTCTGACATAAGCGTTGCCCTGGCTTCCATCAGCGATGACCTGACCCGCGACAAGCAGACGAGGATAAAGACCTACGGGCAGGAGATGAACCTCTGGTCGCTCATGTACATGCTGATGGTGATAGTGCTCCCGGCGCTTGCCATAACGCTGCTGATAATCCTCTCCACCCTTATCGACATATTCGGCAAGGTGGACAAGAACCTGATATTTGGCGGCATCGTAATCTTCCTTTTCATCTTCCAGTTCATGCTGATAGGCATGATAAAGAACAAGAGGCCGATAGTGTAAATAGGGAACGCAGTTCGATAGTCCAAAGAAATGGCAAAGGAGACTTCAAGCAAGGCGGTTGGCACGCAGGCTCGGCGGGGGCAGCCCCCGCCCGAGATAGCCGCGCTCTCCACAGAGGAGCTGCATCGCATCCTGCTTAAGTCCAAGAAAGGCCTGTTCGGATCGCCCGAGGCAAAGCTGAGGGCGGACATATGCGCGCGGCTAAGGATCGGCGGGCACGAGGCATTCACCCGCGGCGCCATGCTAGCTTACTCCCGTTTCCCGGACGTGCGGGCGAAGATGGCTAAGCCGCTTGCAGATATGGCGAAGCGTCGGGCGGAGATAACGGAAAAACTGGCCCGCGAGATAGCGAAGGCCGATAAGAAGCGGGCCGAAGCGGATGCTAAGCTTGCCAAAAAAAGGGCCAAAGACCAGGCGAGGCTCGCCGCGGAGAGGGTGAAGATAGAGGCGAGGATTGCGAAGGAGGCGGTGAAAGAGGCTGCGAGGAAAGCAAAGGCGGCGTCCAAGAGCGCGAAGGCGGCATCCAAGAGCGCGAAGGCGGCGCAAATCCCCGCCGCAAAAGCCGGACAGCCCAAGCCCGGACCGCAGCCGTTGATGCTCGAGACCGTCATAACCCGCCCGCGGCCGGAAAGCCGGCAGGTGCCAAAAGACGTCCGGAAGGACATCGCGATGATGAAGCCGTCGTTCGCCCCCCCGCCGCCGCCGGGCCCGGAGGCTGAAACGCGCGCCGAAATACTGGACAGGATAATCGATGAGCAGAGGCGGCTTGAGGCGCATGCCGCCATGGCGAAAGAGAAGCGGGCCGGCAGGCCAAACCCGCTCAAGCGCGTCGCCGCTGGCGTGAACCGCGCGATCAGTTCCTTCTTCAGGGCCATAGGCCACGGGATATTCGTATTCTTCGCGACGCTGGTCGCAGTCCCGATAGACCTCGCCCGGCTCGCCGTCCGGCTGATCGGCAGTTTCCTTACGGCGATATACCAGCGCGCGGGCGGGCTGTCCCCCTTCGGCTGGAAGAAAAGGATAAACCAGCTCGTGATATACAGCGGCATAGGCAAGACCCAGGAAGAGGTCACCGGGATGACAATAGTCAACGGCGCGGTCCTTGGGATCCTTACACTCTCGCTGCTATACTTCCTGCTCGGGTGGGGCCTTGCGGTGTCGGCCGCCGCCGGAGTGTTCATATTCCTCGCGACGTGGGTAGTTGTGTACTCTGTGGTCAACCTGATGGCCGACAAGCGCACGGACGAGGTCGAGGCGGCGCTGCCCGACGTCCTGCAGATTGTGAGCGCGAACATCTCGTCGGGCATGACCCCCTATAACGCGCTGTGGGTCTCGGCGAGGAAGGAGTTTGGCGCCCTTGCGCAGGAGATAAAGGTGGCCCAGAGGGAGACGCTAGGCGGCAAGCCCTTCCAGGACGCCCTGACCGACATGAGCAAGCGCGTCAGGTCCAACGTCCTGCAAAGGACGATAAGGCTCCTGATACAGGGCATGAAGGCGGGCGGCGAGCTGTCGACGATATTGCAGGGGATAGCCACGGACATCAGGCAGATGAGGCTCCTTCAAAGGGAGATGGCGGCGAACACGATGTCGTACCTCATGTTCATACTCTTTGGGATGCTAATCGGCGCCCCGCTGCTGTTCTCGGTGTCGATACAGTTCGTGGACGTGATAAACAAGTTCCAGCCTGAGAGCATGGACGCCGTCGACATGGCGTCCTTCCAGTCGAGCCCCGCGATGGGCGGCATGCAGGGCTTTAACATGCTTAGCATGGGCGGGGGCAAATGCCCGAAGGACTTTGACGGGGATGGGATACCCGACTCCGTGGAAAAGGAGTGGGGCCTCAACTCAAAGAACTCGACCGATGCGGGGACCATCAACCCCGAGACCGGAGAGACATATTCCTCGGAATACCAGAAGACCGCGGAGCCGGTGCCGGGCTCTTGCATAACCGCAAACTACCTCAGCACATTTGCCTTCCTGGCGCTTTTCAGCATAGCATTATTCGGCTCGCTGCTGCTCGGGATCATACGGGATGGAAAGCAAAGCGCGGGCGTCAAGCTCATGCCGGTGCTGATACCCGCGGTGCTCGGCGTGTTTTTCCTGATGAACTGGGGGCTGTCGGTGTTCTTCAAGGGGATGTTCGGGGTATAGGGGCCAGGAATAAGCTCGGAATCCAAAAAGCGGTGCTGCTTAGTGGTACTCTACGGGTCAGAAAGAAACGGGTCGGGCTTGTCAACAAGGGTAAGAGTGTCTAGGTGTGCCGCAAGCATGCGGATTACACAAGGGAAGGACTTTTTTGAGCGCGCTGCCTGCGCCTTGCATCCGCCTTTTTTACCCTGCTGTCAAGGTACGCTTCCATCGAAAAGGTCAGGACCATCTTTTTGCCCACCCTTGAGGTCTTATTGAGAGTCTCTATATAAACTTAGCAAGTGCTTGGTTATACTATACTGCATGATAGTAGTAATTTATATATTTGTATACTCTATATGAACACTATATTCCCCTCGTGCAGCATCATCCAGCCGTATACGGCGGGTCCGGGTTTTTACGCCGGCACGGGGCGGGCGACTAAGGGTGCAACATGGCAGACGCTGACCTTGAGAAGATGTCTGAGTGGCTAGGTATCACAAAGCAGCAGCTGATGATAATCACCGTGATAAACAAGCTCGGCGCGCAGGGCGTGCCGGCTAGCCCGAAGAGCATCTGCGACGAGTTCAAGAATTACGAGAACAAGCTGATACACAAGTCGAACCTTTTCACCCAGATAAAGGCGCTGGCCGACAAGGGGTTCATCGCAAAGGCCGGCAAGGCGGACTACGTCGTCGTGCCTGAGGCCATGAAATCCGATCTCATGCACCGCAGGGGGGAACTGCTGGACGAAGCGGCCCAGATGGACGATATGGCAAGCTCGCTCAACCGCTACCTGGATGCACCGCAGGACAAGGCTGAACAGTCGATAGAATACCTGGACCACAAGGATCTCTTTGACGTGCTCGAGAAGAAGCTCAGGTATGCAAAGGAGTGCTGCATGGTCTCCCGCTTCCCAAGCATCACGTTCACATACCCGGCGTCGAACGTGCTCAAAAGGAGCCAGTACCTGAAGACCCTGCAGGATCGGTGCTTCGGCGCGCGGGACATAAAGCTGAACGTGATAACCCATCTCGACGTGAGCCACCCGTTTGACTGCTCGCTAGCGTTCTATAAGGACACGGAGGCCGCATACCGCGAGGCGGACCTTATCATACGCCAGCTTGAGAACCAGGCGAAGGCGTATGACAATTTGGACGTCAGGTACACGGAGCAGCCGTTCGGCTTTGACGTCCTCATCCCGATAATCGACGACATAAACGAGTTCTTCATGTTCGTCAGGAGCGAGAAGGACCCGATAGTGAGCGGCATACACATCCGGTCCACGAAGACCGCGAAAAAGGCTTACGACAGGTTCATGCGCGAGTGCCAGGGGGCGCGCAGGATGCAGGGCAAGTATGCGGAAGACGTGTGCAGCAAGCTGCAGTCGAGGCTGAAGGAACTATACGAGAACTTCCCGAAGGAGAAGGTCAAGGCCATGCAGAGGGGTGCGGAGAACCTCGAGGCAGACCCGCTGGCGTAGGGCGCAGTCCACGCAATGTGCTCTACTACGCGGCTTGCAAATACGATCAGAATTTCCCCCCGGTTATCCGCTCGAACAGGTCTTTGTACAGCTGTGCGGTCTTATCCACCATCTCGCCCGAGAGCGGGGGTATTCCCACCTGGGGCTTTTTGTCCTCGCGCAGCTTGTCGAGGAATTGCTTGTAGGAGAAGAAGCACCCGCAGTCGCCACCGCACGGGCAGTTGTACACCACATCGTTCTCGTACCACTTCCTGACGAACTCCTTTGAAATCTCGACGATGTTGCCCTTGTCGTACTCCTTGGCATCCCACCAGCGGTCCTCGTCCGCGGTCCCGAAGGTGTCTATCAGCATTATGTTCCGGCCCTCGTCCATCGCGAACTCCTTCTTACCGTCGACGTGGATGAGGCCCCGCTTGCCAACCTCCTTTTGCATCATCTCGTCCACTTTTATGCAGATGTCCTTTATCCCGTCGAGCTCCGACTCCGTCAGCCCGGATATCTTGAGCGCTTCCTCCCGGGAAAGCTTCCGGTCTATCGGCTCAAACTTGGTCGTCTGCTCGAAGTAGGGTTCGGGCAGGCGCTCGCCGTATTTGGGCATGTGGCCCAAACCAAAATCCCGCGGCTTCTTCTTCCCGCTCTTGAGGGCCTGGTAAAACGACCCCGCGCAGTACCAGCGCACGACGATTTCCAGCGGTATTTGGTAATCCCCGGTCTTGTTGTTTAGCTTTGAGCAGTCGTGGATGACCCTGACCCGCTTGACTTTCATCTCATTGGGCTTTGGCAGGTCGATGAAGTGCGTCCTTATCCCGGCCTTTTCCAGCTTCTTGAACCAAAAGGCGCTTTCCCGCGCAAGCGACTCGCCCTTGCGGGGTATGGCCGACGGTATTATCTGGTCGAAGACCGATATCCTGTCGGAGAACCTGAACAGCAGCTCCTTCTCGCCCAGCGCGTAGACGTCCTTTACCTTCCCCTGCCCTATCAGCTCCATCTTCTGGCCCCTCGTCGCTTAACCTGTCGCCCAAGCTTGGCTTAAACTTAGCTTGATCTATTGCCAAACTTGATTTTGTCGCTTAGATTTAGGATTCCGGATTAAAGAACGCTTTTCCAGCGGGGGCCGCTTGCAAGGCTCGCGGGTTTAAGGCCCCTAAAGGACTTTTTATAAAAGCACCGATAAATATCCGGTGAAAATGGCTCCTAAGGTCCTATTTGCGCTAATCATAGCCTCCGTGTTGCTCGTACCCGCAGCATCCGCGCAGGAGAGGCCGCAGGCAGTATTCGAGCTTGACGCCGCGGGCGGCGCGACGATGGCGATATCGGAGAGCGCCGAGCTGGACGCGGACGAGGGGCGCCTCCAGGCGTCTGCGGACGAGAGCAACACGGTTGCGTTTACGGGTACATTGACCGACGACCTGTCGATATCCTCTCCCGATTACAACCTTAAGCTGACGCTGCAGGGCGGCACCTCGCAGATGGCCTTTGACATGCGCGGCACCGACGTTTCATCCCTAATAAGCGCCTTCGGCGCGTTCGACATGGATGTCGCGATGCGCGTTGCCGGCGGCAAGCTGGAGGTGGACGCCAGCGGGACGATGGACAAGCGGATGCTGTCCGAGGTGTTCATGATAGACCCGGAGCTCATCCAGGCGGACCTTGACGGCTTCAAGGCGGACCTGCAGGACGCCATGAACGAGCTCTTTGCGCTCATGCCCGTGGAGACGACGCCCGCGGCGGCGATAACCGAGTTCGGCCTGACGGGCGGCGAGACGCTGGGATTCACTCTCAAGATGGAGCTTGAGGGCTGGAACGCGTTCTTTGCCGCGTCAACGGCCGCCGGCTACCAGGACGACCCGCCGTCTGCGGACTTCGTCAGGTGCCTCGGCATCGACACGGCGGACGTGGTCTCTTCGCTGCTGTCGGCGCAGAGCGAGACGGCCATGACTCTCACGGCTTCGGGCGATAGGATCTCCGGCTCGGTGGCGTCGTCCGGCCAGGCGTCCGGCCAGGACGTCATCAAGTCCATGGCCCTGGACATTGGGAAGTCGGGCGCGAAGACCGATATCCGCGGCTCGCTGGTGGTGAGCGACGCGAAGGTGCTTTTGACCTGCATGGCCCAGGGCTACCTGCCGGGCGACTATGTGATGGGCAGCATAGATTTCATGCTCGTAAAGTCGCGCGGGGCCGAGAGCGCGTCGCAGTCGATTGAGTCGGAACTGGCCGGCCTTGCCGTTAAGTCGGGCGAGAACTACGTGGTCTCATTCCCGGCTGAGATGACCCGCGACTTTGACGTTACGGTTAAGATACCCTCGGGCTTGTCGATACTCTCCGTTGAGGGGGGCACGTCGTCGGGCAGCACCGCTGTCTCGGAGGAAGGCAAGGAATTCAAGGTCACCTACGGCAAGGGCGGGTTCAAGCTGGACATGACAATGATCATAATCATAGCGGTTATATTGGCGGTCGCGGCGCTCCTGCTGATACGGAGGCGCAATTTGAGCCGCGGCGATAGGGCCCCGGCCGCCCCGCGCGTCCCGCACCACAGGCCGTGAGCTCGCCGCTGTTTGGTTTTCGACTATTCCCTTAGCCCTGCTGTTACCGACACGCGCCACGGCGATTAGCCCACCTTGCTTTTGTTTCCCCTCTTTCTAATATCGACATCATAATGGCCAAGATAGAGTTCTTCGACACGACGCTGCGGGACGGCGAGCAGACGCCCGGGGTGTCACTCAACTGGGAGGACAAGGTAGCCATAGCGAGGGCGCTGGATGAGATTGGCGTGAGTGTCGTGGAGGCGGGCTTCCCGCGCGCGTCGGAGGGGGACTTCAAGGGCGTCGAGGCCGTGGCGGAAGCCGGGCTGAAGGCAAAGGTCGCCGGCCTCGCGAGGTGCAATAAGGAGGACCTGGACGCGGCGATAGAGGCGGGCGTCGACTGGGTGCATATCTTCATCGGGACAAGCCCCCTGCACAGGGAGTTCAAGCTGAACATGTCTAAGGAGGAGATAATAAAGAAGGCGGTCGAGGCTATAGAATACTGCAAGTCCCGCGGGGCCGTTGCGCACTTCTCCCCCGAGGATGCTTGTAGAACGGAGTATGACTATTTGGAAAAAGTCTGCAAGGCCGCGCAGGAGGCGGGTGCAGATTCCATAAACATACCGGACACGGTAGGTGTGATGATACCCGAGAAGATGGCCGAGCTAATAGCGAGGCTGAAGAAGGCGTTAAAGGTGCCGTTGGCCGTCCATTGCCATAATGACTTTGGCCTGGCGGTGGCAAATACCGTTGCTGCTATAAAGGCCGGCGCCACGATACCTCACACAACGATAAACGGGCTGGGGGAGCGGGCTGGGAACGCCGACATGGGGGAAGTTGCGTCGATACTGAAGTTCTTGGAGGGCAAGGACACGGGACTTAACCTGAAGAAGCTGGCGCCAACGTCCGCGCTCGTCGAGAGGCTGACCGGGGTCAAGCTGATGCCGAACTTCCCACTCGTGGGCGACAATGCGTTCGCGCATGAGTCGGGCATACACGTGCATGGCGTCCTGAAGAAGTCTGCGACTTATGAACCAATCGAGCCGGAGGACATCGGGGCGCACCGCAGGCTCGTCCTCGGCAAGCACGTCGGGGTGCACGGGGTAGCGGAGAAGCTGAAGGAAGCCGGGATCGAGGCGTCTAAGGACCAGGTAGCGGAGATAACAAGGAAGGTCAAGGATTTGGGCGACAAGCACAAAAAAGTCACGGAGGAGGACTTGGTAGCGTTGGCTCAAGATGTTGTGGGGAAACTGCCACAAAGGGAGCGGGCGATTGAGTTATTGGATTTGGAGATATCGCAGAAGCTTGGGAGGAAGCCCCGGTCGAAGGTGAAGCTGAGGGTCCACGGGAAGGTCATGGAGGTCGAGGCCGACGGGGTCGGGCCGGTGGATGCGACGATAAACGCGATTAAGTCGGCCATGAAGGGCGTGGGTGAGATAAAGCTGGAAGAATTCCACCTGGATGCGATAACCGGCGGGAGCGACGCGCTGGCTGAAGTGACGGTTAAAATCTCCGATGAGCGGAACCGCCCGATGATATCCCACGGGGTGCACGAGGACGTGACTCTGGCCGCGGTGCACGCGTTCCTGAACGGGCTTAACAGGCTGATGAGGGAATAGGCCTAAGGAGAATTCTGCAAAAACAAATTCTGCAAGTTTGTAGTCTAAACCCTTTGAGTTAGGTACTACATTTTTACAAAAACATGCGTCAGTAAATGCATTTCCTTAAACCGGTTAGGTACTACATTTTTCCGTGCCGATTCGCCTCAACCCCGCCGGCTTTTCTTCCTTAAACCTCAATTGGTATTCTCCCGTGTTAGGACCCGCCGCCCGCAAAACTCGCAAAAGTTCTCAAATCGTAAACAAATAGTTTATAAGGCGTAAACTTCTAGACTAGCATGGACACCTCGTACCTGCCGTCGACCCCGGAGCGGGCGGCCATACTAGAGAGCGCCCTTATGAAGGATGGCCCTATAGGCGTGAGCGCGGTCTCGAGGGAGAGCCGGGCTAGCAAGGGCCTTGTCTCCAGATATCTCTCGCTCCTTGAAAACGAGGGGGTTCTTGCTAGAAAAGGCACAAAGTTCCTTGTCAGGGACGGCTGTAAGGCGCGCGCCCTCAGGCTCCTCCTGGCGGTCAGCGGCCTTGGCGGCAGCGTGTTCAAAAGCCCGCTCATCGAATCGGCAGGCCTCTACGGCAGCTGCGCAAAGGGCGAGAACACGGAGAGCTCGGACATTGACCTATGGGTTAGGGTCAAGGGCGCGAGCCAGGCGGACCTGGCGCTCTTGTCTGCCCGCATACGAAAGAAGTTCCCCCGCGCAAACGTGCTGTTCCTCACCAAGGAGAAAATAGACCGGCTGAAAAAGGACGACCCCATCTTCTACTACTCGCTGCATTTCGGCTCGATACGCATATGCGGCGAGACGGGCGTCTGATGAGAATGGCAAAGGCGTTTGGCTTTGGGGACTGCTTGAAACAGGGGCTGCTACGGGAGATCCCGCCTTCTGAAGCGAACGCGGGGCGCAGCATGGGCGCCGCCTGCGAATGGCTGGGCGAAGCCGAGAGGAACAAGGAGGCGCAGGCTTACAACTCCTGCATGCTTAGCGCCTACACGGCTATGTTCCATTCCGCCAGGGCATTGCTCTTCCTGGACGGCTTTCGGGAGAAGAGCCACGCCTGCGTGGCGCGCTACCTAGAGGCGAAATACGTGCGGTCGGGCATGCTTGAGCAGGTCTGGGTCAGCCTTTTGGACAGGTACAGGGACCTGCGGCACGAAGACCAATACG
>JBFYKJ010000076.1:0-6894 GCA_041306005.1 Candidatus Altarchaeota archaeon
CGAAGTCGACATCTGGCCAAGGCCGAACAGGTCCGCGAGCAGCACGCTTGTAAACAGCTGGAGCATCTGTTATCGTGCTAATTAACGGGTGCCGGTTAAAAAAACAAAAGCGGGCTATGTCAAGGCCCATGCTCCCAAGTGGTGCGGCGGGGCCGCACCGGCGGGCGCGGCTGCACCGGCGCGGCAGGGGGCGTATTGGCGCGGAGGGGCCGCGGGTGCGGAGTCAAACCTTTGGAACGGCGATCTTCCCTTCCTCGTCGCCCACCTCGGCCGCCTTCCCCTGCGCGTGGAGGAACCCGGCAAGGGCCGCGCATATGGCGTCGAGCTCGTCGCGCTTGAGCATCCGCGACTTCAAATCCCCCTCAAGCATCGCCGCAAGCCTCTTTTGCATCGCGGAGTCGCCCTTGTCGTAAATGCCCAAGATCTTCGCAGTGGCGTTGTTGCAGACCTCGATGACTTTGAATTCCTTCCTCAGCTCCGCCCCCAGTTTGACGCCCCGGTCCACCAGGCAGGCCATGCCCCTCAGGTTCTGCGGCAGGGCCCCATATTGCTTTAGCTCCTCGTCCGCCAGGCGCATGTAGCCGTTGTTGGCCCGCGTGAGGGGGGCGTCGATAGCAACCAGGTCGGGATTGGCCAGACGGCACTGCAAGAGTATGTCCGCGTCCCCCTTCAGCAGGGCCGTATTCACCTTTTTCTCCGCCCCGCCGCCGACGAGCAGGCAAAAGCCGGTGTCGTTCTTCTCGCTGCCCGCAAGGTCGATGCCGACCACCCGGGATGTCTTTTCCGCACCGCCCATAGCTTATTTATATCTTAAGCGGATAATAACCCCAACTTTTAATGATTTTTAAAAGTTGATTTTCCAAATAGCAAAATGGTTGCAGTCAACGACCACGAGGTGTGCATCCACTGCGGCGGGTGCGTAGGCGTCTGCCCGGCGGATGCCATAACACTGGAGGAGAACACTATAGCCGTCGACAAAAAGAAGTGCGTGAATTGTGGAAACTGCGTGAAGATGTGCCCGGTCAGGGCGATGCAGATAAAAAAGTAATGCCCATGCTAATAATCACCGAGTGCGAAACACCTTAAAATGAGCGAGTTTGACTACGACGCCATCGTCGTCGGTGCGGGGCCCGCAGGCAGCATGGCCGCAAAGACCATGGCAGAGCGGGGCATGCACGTCCTGGTCTTGGAAAAGGACGCCGAGATAGGCGCGCCGAAAAGATGCGCCGAGGGCCTTAGCATGAAGGGCTTTGAGCGCGCGGGCATAAAGTACAGCCCGAAGTACTGCGCGCAGGAAATAAGGGGCTTGACGCTCTGGGCCCCAAACGGGAAATCGGTCAGCTTCGCAAAGGACGAGACCTGGGGATACGTCCTGGAAAGAAAGGTCTTCGAGAAGCATTTGGCAAAAGACGCCATCAAGGCGGGCGCCGACTACATGGTCAGGGCTTCGGTTTATGATTTAATCAAGAAAGGCGGCAAGCCGCAGGGGGTAAAAGTGAACTACCTGGGCGATGACATGTCATTCACCGCGCCGCTCATAATCGGCGCCGACGGGACGGAATCAAAAGTCGGCAGGATGGCCGGCCTTCGGACGGTCAACAAGATCAACGACTACATCTCGGGCTACCAGTACGAGATGGCGGGCTGCGAGGGCATCGACGCAGACAAGATACACATGTGGTTCAGCACAAAGACGGTGCCCAAGGGATACCTCTGGGCATTCCCAAAGGGCGATGATTTGATAAACGTGGGCATAGGCATAATAGCCACCGAGAACGCGAAGACGAGCGCACGAAGGTACCTGGACAGTTTCATCGCATCCCACCCGGAGCACTTCAGGGGCGCCTCGCCGGTAGAGGTCAACGCGGGGGGCATCCCGGTCTGCGGGAAGATCGACGACCCGTTCGTGGCGGATAACATAGCGCTTGTGGGCGACTCAGCCCACCAGGTCAGCCCCATACACGGCGGCGGCATGTCAACCAATTTGTACGCCGCCCAGATACTGGGCAAGGTCGCCGCCGAAGGCCACAAGAAGAAAGACTACTCAAAGAAGCAGCTTATGAAGTACGAGAAGGAATGGCGCGACACCGACGGCAAGAAGATGATAAAGCACTACAAGCTCAGGATGTTCGTCGAGAGCCTGGGCGACGAGGACTTCAACTGGTTCGCGGACAACATGAAGCCCTCTATGGTCGAGGAGATCCAGCACGGCAAGACGGGCTTTATCCTGAAGATGCTCGTGAAGAAGCCGAAGATGTTTGTCTACGCGAAGAAGTATTTGAGCGCGTGAGCGCGTAGGCCGCTTGCCAAAGCCCGGACAAGCGGGGCTTAAGCGAATGCATAAGTTCCTAAGGTTTTTATCCTCAAACCCCTAAATCTTACAAAATGAGCCCGGGCGTTCTCCCTTGACGGGACAAAGGACGCCCGATGTTCAATCTCCCTCCATAGTCCAAACCAGTGTATGGAGGATGCGTACGTGTTTATAGACGGGGCCTATCTATCTCTCATAGCTAAGCATCTGTTTGGGGACAAGCCGCCAGCTTTTGATTTGGCAAAGTTTGCTGAAACATTAGCTAAGCTCCAAGGCATGTGCCTCAAAGCGACTTTCTACTACACCGCCTCGCCTTACCAAAGCTCAAAACCGACTAGCCAGGAAGCTAGGCGGCGTGCCAACTACGACAAGTTCGTTTTCAGGCTAAAAAAGCTGCCCGATTTCTTTGTCCGGGAGGGCAGATGCCCGAGCATTGACGGCAAGTTTGCCCAGAAAGGGGTTGACACCCTGATTACCATAGATCTTATGCGCGTTCCGGAATCGAACGTCGCTAAAAACGCGATATTGGTCCTTTGCGATACTGATTTTGTGCCGATACTAAAGGAGCTTAGTTCAAACAAGTCGGTTTGTACTATCTTGTATTATTTTTCCGATAGGATCCGGAACTCGCGTTTTTCGATGTCTAACCATCTGCGCGCCGTATGCGACAGATGCGTACTTCTGGATAAAAGCCACTTCGAGGCTGCCATACTCAACAAACAAAATGACCTATGATTTAAGACGAAGTCCGCTCCTCCTGGTTTGCATAGGCTTTCTTTCCGGGCTAGCGGTCGCCGAGGCCGCATATTATCTCCTCACCCCGGTCGTCCTCGCCGACGGCGCAGTGAGCGTCCTGACTGACAGGGACTACTACGCTGAAGTCTCATCCCTCCTCGCGAATTCCCGGGAAAGCATCCACATGCTTATGTTCTCGGCAAACCCCCAGGACCCGGAGGCGAAGGCGGACAGCGGGGGCAAGGTCAGCGACGCCCACGTGGACCGCCTGATGCAGCAGCTCGCAGCCGCAAAGAACCGGGGCGTTGACGTCCGGGTCGCCATGGACGCGTGGCCAGAGGGCAACGACAGGGCCGAGAAGTATCTTAAGGACAATAACATCCCGGTCAGGTTAATAAAGTCCGACGGCACGATGCACTCAAAGCTGATAGTCATAGACGGCAGGATAGTAGTCGTCGGCTCGACGAACTGGTCGTACCACAGCATAGACAAGAACAACGAGGCTAATGTGGTGATCAGCGATGCGAGGATAGCTGCGCTGTTCGGGGACTACTTCTCCCGGGTGGCCGGTTAAGCTCAGACTGCAGACCCAAAGCGAGGGCCGCAGGCCGTAATCCGGAGACGGTTAACTTCGTCCCCAGACTTTTGCAAACAGCCTGCCGATGCCGGCTTTGCTCCTTGCCCTGTTTGTGAGCTCCTTCTCCAGCTTGTCAAAAGCCTTCTTCACCGCCATGTGGAACTCCCAGTCGGTCACCTCGGCGTCGCCGACGACCCTGCTCCCCTTCTCGGCGCGCAGTATCGCGGTGTATTTGGCCCTGCCGCCGGCCTTCTTATGCATCTTCAGGTCTATGTGCAAAACATCAGCATCATACTCCCTGACAAACTTGTCGGCGTAGATGTTCACCTGCGCTTTTTCCTCGTCATCAAGCTTCATACCCGCGAATTGGACGTCCATGACCTTGTTTGCAGGCGGGTCAAGAAAAATTTAAACTTTTTAAGCATGACCCTGGAAATTACCCCGGAGTTTCCTAAAAATGAAAATAAAGGAGCTTAAAGCCCGGATGGGCAACGTCAACATAGACGTGGAAGTGGTCTCCGTGAGCGAGCCTCGCGAGTTCGAGAAGTACGGCAAGGCGGGCAAGGTTGCGACCGCGAAAGTCAAGGACGACAGCGGCCAGATAGACTTGTCCCTCTGGAACGAGCAGTGTGATGAGGTGCAAGCCGGCGACACGGTCAAGATAACCAACGGCTACGTCTCCGAGTGGCAGAGCAACCTGCAGCTCACCGCGGGCAAGTTCGGCACGCTGACCATAATAAAGAAGTAAAGGCGCGCCCGGGGCACGCTTGCTGGTGTGCTCCGGCAGCTTTGGCGCTTTTAGCGGCGGCCCCGGCCCGCTGTGCACCCAGTCGCAACCGCCCATGGACCTGAACAGCTTTCTCAAGGACAAGCTTTGGCTCTTCATGCTAATCGCCATAGTCTTAGCATTAGCCGTTCCCCAGGCCGGGGTGCATGCGACCCCCTACTCCATCTACTTCCTCCTTGCGCTGATGTTCTTCACGAGCCTCGGCATCGAGCTTCATGAGCTTCGCAGGGCGATGTCTCAAAAGGGCATCCTCCTCGCGGCATTCGCCATGATGTTCTTCGTGGCCCCCGCCATCGCGTTCATGTTCTCGGGCGGGCTTGAGCCGGAAATGGCGCTTGGGCTCGTCCTCTACGCGGCGATGCCCGCCGCGATGGCGAACGCATTCTATATTAAGAGGATGGGAAGCAACGGGGCGTTCGCCCTTGCGATAACGGTGCTGACAACGCTTGCGTCCCCCTTCCTGACGCCGCTCGCCGTGAAGGCCTTCACCGGCATGTTCATACAGATAGACATGATGGGCCTCTTCCTCTCGCTCCTCAAGATGGTAATCATCCCGTTCGCCGCCGCGGAGCTGCTTCGCAGGTATTCCCCGGGCACGGCCAAGCGCTTGTTGGGATGGTCGGGCGCCGCAAGCACTATCTGCATATTCTTCGTCGTCTTTGGCGTGATCTCATCCGCGTCCGGGGAATTGTGGAGCCTCGGCTATTTGGCGCTCCTGACGATACTACTCGGCCTTGCAAGCTTCGCCGTCTGCTACGCCCTCCCCAAGGAGCGCTTTGTCATCGGCTATGGCAACGCTGTTAGGAATGGCACCCTTGCGATGGTCGTGGCGCTCGAGGTTTTCGGGCCGGTGGCGGCGCTCCCGTCGGTGATGATGACCCTCGTCCACAACGCGATGATGGTGCCGCTCGTGTTCTTCACGGATAGGAGGATGAAGGCGAGAACTGTGCGGGAAAGGCAACCCCCCTCGATATAGGCTGCTTGCGTATCTTAAATACTTAATCTTATAACTATTTTCATGTTTAAAGGCCAGGTCCACAAGGCGGCGCTCGCGGCGGTTGCCGCCATATTGCTGGTGGGCGCAAGCATATACGTCTCCAGTTTCTTGTCTTTGGTTTCCGCTGCGGATTCAGTTGCCCAAGCCGCTGCCGACAGTACGACTGCCCAGGCAGCCGAAGCCTCAACCTGCGAGGGCGGCGATTTCTCCCTGGACGGCAAGCTCAGCCAGGAGGACCTTGACGAGCTGGCCGCGATACTGGACGGGCTGCAGGCGAGCGGCCAATACTCCCGGGACTGGTGGTGCGGCGATGTGAATGCCGACGGGTTTGTGACAAGCGATGACGAGATTTGCCTTACCGGCCTTATAACAGGTACCATCAGAAAGGCCTCCGACTGCCCGAAGTGCGAGGCGTCGGACTATGAGATCTGCCACGACGGCCTGGACAACGACTGCGACGGGCAGACGGACAGGAAAACTTCGTACACATATAGCTCCGACATGGAGGCTGCATCAACCATCGACTTGTGCGAATGTGGTAGGTGGACGGCGTGCGAGATGGAATACGACGCTGACGGGATTCCGGGCTTTGCAAGCGCCTCTGACGCAAAGTGGTGCCGGGACATGAGCGACGGGAGGGGTTACCGCTGGCTGGGCGTGAGCGAGATGAACACATACTGCGCGTCCGGCGAGGATGAGGGCAACCTGATGCACTGCCAGTATGACGAGACTATATGCGCGGCACCTAACGAATGGAAAACCTGCACTTCGGGGATCTCGTGCACCGAGCGCGTCGACATCGAGGGCGGCCCATTCTGGTGCAGGCTCATAGGGGACCCGAGCAGGGACTACGACTGGAGCAGCGCAGATTACCCTAGCTTTAAATGGGTCGAGTGCGCCAACTGCGGGGACAGCACCAAGTGCCAAGACAGCGGGTATGAGAACTACAAGGAGTACGCCCTAGGCTTTGTCAGCTATTGCGGCGATGTGATGCAGATGTGCAGCGACCCCGGGGAATGGTGGGGCTGCAATGGGCAGAATATTGGCAGGACGTTTGTCGTGCGCGAGACGGAGTATGAATGCACGGAATCGGGCATGGAGCGCAAGGTGGAATGCCCGGCAGACTCGCTAAGCGAGCTTGTGACTAAGGTACAGAAGGCCGAGTCAGGCATGTCAACCTCGGTTGACCTGTGCATGGCGTCGGGCGGCTACATATCATCAAGGGCCGTTTTGGACGCAGTCTCCAACCTGGAGGAGGTGTACTTCCGATGCATCGACAGCAGTGTATGCGGCCCCGGCAGCACGCTGCAGGTCGCCGAGGCCCAGATCACGGCATACGCCTCGGTGCAGTTTACCGCATTCGTTGACTGCACTCGCGGCGAAAGTGGCTATAAGTGCACGGTCGAGGTGTTCAAGGCCAACGCTACCAATTCTGGCTGTGACGAGGAGGTCCCCTGCAACGAGACGCGCGTCGAAGGCACCGCCAC
>JBFYKJ010000077.1:0-9866 GCA_041306005.1 Candidatus Altarchaeota archaeon
ATGGCCAAGACGCCGTTTATCTCACGGGTCAGCATGTCTGCGAGCTCATTCGCATGCATTCTCTCTATGGTCTTTAGCGCATCCGAGTTCGTCTTCTGGTAGGACGCCAGCACGGCCAATGCTATTATGCCCAAGAGTATCACAGTCACCAGATAGTCCGGCGCCAACTGGCCGCATTTGTCCATATTATTGTTACCCGTAGCGAGCGCATCCCGCCAGGCAAGTTTCAACACCTATCCTAGGTCAGTCCTCGTTCTCCTCCGGCCGGGCCGCCTTCCTGCCGGAGACGCTGACAAAAGCCCCTTCGTTCTTCAGCACCACATACCTGCTTCCGGCAGAGCTGTCGATGCTGCCGCTGAGCCTCGCTGTCGTCACGTCGTTGAAGCTGCTGTTAGACCCGCCAAGATGCAGCACGAATTCGAAGTAGTGGTCGCCGACTATTATCTCGCTGACCGACTGCGGCACTGTGATGTAAACCTCGGCGCTCGCCCCGGTAGCCTGCGAATATACGAAGTCCGCCGCGTCCGCCAGCTTGTCGAGGCTCGCCCTTGCCTGCGCCTCCTCAACACCCCTGCCAACGCCGGACATCCGCTCCTGCCCCGAGAAGACGACCACTATGAGTATCACGACCGAGACCGACATGATTATGATGGTCTCGATGGCGGCCTGCCCGGAGAGCGGCGTGGTGTTGCCCCGGCCTTTGCAGCAGCCAAAGTAATGCTTGCCTAGTGCGATTTTTATCCCCCCTCCTAAAAATACGCTATAACAACCGAACCCTCCTAAAAAATGGCATTGAAGATAGAGCGGATAGCCAGCGGTATTCCCGGGCTTGACGCCAACATAGGCGGAGGCTTCATCAAGGGGCACAGCAACCTAATCTGCGGCAGCTACGGGACCGGGAAATCCACCTTTGCCATGCAGTTCCTGGTCTATGGCGCCCTGCACGGCGAGCCCAGCCTTTACATCACTTTCGAGTCCGAACCGGAGCAGGTAAGGGAGGCGGGCGAGGCATATGGCTGGGATATTGCCGGTCTTGAGGCCAAGGGGCTGCTGAAGATAATCAAGATAGCCCCCGTGGAACTTCTCAATCTCGTCGAAGCGGGCTACGGGCAGGTCGGGGACATAGTCAAGAGCATGGATGTCCAGAGGATAGCGGTGGACTCGATAGCCACATTCGACCTTATGGGCAAGGATGACTATGAGCGCAGGAAATACATGCTCGACTTCGTAAGCTGGCTGAAGAAGCACAATTGCACGGCGGCGCTAACCATGGAGTGCGAGCCGGGCACCGAGCTGGGCTCAAGGTTCTGGATTGCAGAGTCCCTGGTGGACGCCATAATAATCCTTTACCACCCAAAGGAGAAGTCAAGGCGCACGCGGGCGCTTGAGATACTCAAGATGCGCGAGACGAAGCACGCGGAGTCTCTACTTGACCTGGAGATATCCGACAACGGGCTCGCTGTAAAGGCCGGGAAGAAGCCTTAGGGATTTACCCCCCCATTTAACCCCTCTTTTTTGCGCCCTTGGCCTTCATATCCCTGGCTGCCTCTTTCTTCGCAATCCTCAGCCGGGTCTTGACAACGGTGTCGGGATTCAGGGAGATGGAGTCTATCCCCTCGCCGACAAGGAATTCGGCAAAGTCCGGGAAATCGGACGGCGCCTGGCCGCATATCCCTATTTTCCTCCTCGGCCTGTTCGCGTGGACCGTCCTTATCACCTGCGCGATAAGCCTCTTCACCGCGTCGTTCCTCTCGTTGTAGATGTGGCTGACAAGTTCGGAATCCCTGTCAAGGCCCAAGGTCAATTGAGTCAGATCGTTAGACCCTATGCTGAAGCCGTCGAAGATCTTCGAGAACTGGTCGGCGAGGATGACGTTTGAAGGTATCTCGCACATGACGTACACCTCAAGGCCTCCAACGCCCCTCTTGAGGCCGTTCTTTTCCATCACCCTGATGACCTGCTTCCCTTCCTCTACCGTCCTGCAGAAGGGTATCATGACCTTAAGGTTCTTCAAGCCGTATTCCTCCCTCGCTTTCTTCACAGCCTTGCACTCGAGGGCGAAGGCGGCCTCATACTGCGGGGAGTAGTACCTTGACGCCCCCCTCCACCCTATCATCGGGTTGGCCTCCACGGGCTCATACGCCTTGCCGCCTATCAGGCCCGCATACTCGTTGCTCTTGAAGTCGCTGAAGCGGAGTATGACGTCCTTCGGGTAGAAGGCCGCGGCAAGCATCCCTATCCCCTGGGCCAGCTTGTCAACGAAGAACTGCGTCTTGTTGGAGTAGCCGTGGGTGAGAGAATCCATCTCGTCTATCAGCCCCGCATTCTTCGGGTCGCGCTTGAGCTTGGCATAGTTCATCAGTGCCAGCGGGTGTATCCTGATGTAGTTCGTTATGATGAACTCCTCGCGTGCAAGCCCGACGCCGTCGTTTGGCAGGAAGGACAGGTCGAACGCCTGCTCCGGGTTCCCGACATTCATCATTATCATGGTCTTTGTCTTCGGCATCTTCTTCAGGTCGGTCTTTTCCACACGATACTTGAGCACGCCGCTGTAGATCCGCCCCTCTTCGCCCTCCGCGCAGGAGACTGTGACCCCCTGCCCGTTTTTCAAGACCTCCGTAGCCCGCAAGGTCCCGACGACGCATGGGATGCCCAGCTCGCGGCTCACTATCGCCGCGTGGCACGTCCTGCCGCCCCTGTTTGTGACTATTGCGGAGGCAATTTTCATCACCGGCTCCCAGTCCGGGTCTGTCATGTCCGTGACGAGTATCTGCCCCTTCCTGAACCGGGGCATGTCGTGGGTGTTCTTTATGACGGCGACTTCGCCGGCGCCTATCTTCGACCCCACGCTCCGGCCCGTCACAAGGAGCTTGCCCTTCTCGAGCAGCAGGTATTCCTCGAAGGTGCTGACGTCTTTTTGGCTCTGCACGGTCTCAGGCCGCGCCTGGACGATGAAAAGCCTATTTGTTATCCCGTCCTTCGCCCATTCAAGGTCCATGGGCTTTTTGTAGTGGTCCTCTATGATGCACGCCCACTTGGCGAGCTTTAGGACCTCGGCATCGGTTATCGAGAACGATCTTCGGTCCTCGTCTATGACCTGCACCTGCTTTGTCGGGTTCTTCGACCCGTCTTCGGCGTAAATCAGTTTCGCCGACTTGAGGCCGGCTGTCTTGGATATGATGGGCTTAAAGCCCTTCTTCAGCGTCGGCTTGAACACATAGAACTGGTCCGGGTTTACCGCCCCCTGCACGACCATCTCCCCAAGCCCGTAGGACGAAGTTACATAAACCACGTCTTTGAACCCGGATTCGGTGTCTATAGTGAATATGACGCCCGCCGCCGCCTTGTCGGACCTCACCATCTTCTGCACCCCTATCGAGAGCGCGACCTGGAAGTGGTCGAATCCTTTATCCACGCGGTAGGAGATTGCCCGGTCGGTGAAGAGCGAGGCAAAGCACTTCTTGCACGCCTCCAGCAGCGCATAGTCGCCCTTGATGTTCAGGTAGGTCTCCTGCTGGCCGGCGAAGGAGGCGTCCGGGAGGTCTTCCGCCGTGGCCGATGACCTGACGGCGACATCGGTGTTCGCCCCGTATTCCCTGCAAAGCTTGGCATATGCGCCCATTATCATCCGGTTCAGGTCGTGGGGGAATTCTGCCTTTAGTATCGCCGCCCTGACCTTGTGGCCGCGCTCGCGCAGGTTGTTTATATCGTGCGTATTGAGGTCGGACAGGATGTGCTTTATCTGGTCCTCTATGCCGGCGGCCTTGAGGAGATAGCGGTACGCCTCGGCGGTTATCGCGAACCCGTTTGGGATGGCGACGCCCTTGTCCGTAAGCTTGCTGTACATCTCGCCGAGCGACGCGTTCTTGCCGCCGACTAGCGGGACATCCTTTATCCCGAGCTCGTCGAACCAGCGGATGTAATCGGCCATTTCTGTTGGGGGCTATTACCGTCACTAGCAAATCTATGCTCTATAGTAATCGGGGCGGGCTTAAAAAACCCGAAGCTTTTATGCCCTGTTTTTTATGCGGGCTTTGGTAATGAGGGCATGGGGTTAAGAAATAACCCGTTAGTATAAAGAAATAACCCGTTAGTATAATATAAGGGGTGTTAAGATGCTCGGATTCGGAAAAGGGAAGATGGAGCTCGCATTGAGCACGGCGTCGCCGCAGTTCGGCTCTATTCTGGCCGGGACGGCCACCCTGCAGCTCAAGGGCCCGGAGAATGCCCGCGGCTTTGCGGTGGAGCTAATCGCCGAGAGGACGGTCACCGAGACGCATTACCACAACGGCAAGCAGGATAATGTTAACCGGACCGAGACGCTATACCGCACAGCGCAGCAGCTTGCGGGCGAGGGCCAATACACCGCCCAGCCTTACCAATACAGCTTCCAGCTGAAGGTCCCGGCCGAGGGCGAAGCCCCGTGGGCCAAGGGCGGCTTTTGGAACCGTCTTGCGAGCGGCAAGGTGAAGTGGTATGTGATCGCAAAGCTTGATATCCCGGGCGGCTTTGACGTGTCGAAGAAAATCGAGATAAAGGTCGTCGGGTGACGATTAAACTTTAAGCTAAATCGCGCCGGGCTTAATTTCCACTACTTCAGCCCGAGCTGTTTCTTCATCAGGCAGAACTTGCACTCATCGCCGGAAGAGACTTCCCCGCAGTTCTTGCACATCCGCGGCGCCTGCCCTTCGGCCCTGAGATAGTGCTCTTTCAGTATCGGGACTAGCTCATCCACGCTCCCGAGCAGCTGGTACCTTGTCCCGGGGTACTTTGCCTCCAGGTCTAAGATGGTCTTTTGCATCGTCTTCCTGAAGGCCTCCTTGTTGAACGGGCAGTCGCCGTAGGCTGTGGGGATGCCCTTAAGTTGAGTATACAATTTCACTTCGGCCTCGGGCGTCTCTCTTAGAGGCTTTATCCTCGGCACGAACTTCTCGTTGCTTATGGCGCCGACAATAGCTCCGGCCCGGGCTATCCGGTAAGCATCGCCGCGGACGAAGTTCATCAGCGCGGTCTGGCATTCGTCATCCAGGTTGTGCCCGGTGGCGACTTTGGTCGCGCCAAGCTCCCTTGCTTTCTGATTGAGCAGCTGCCGCCTGAAGACGCCGCAATAGCTGCACGCCGGCATCGGGTTCTTCAATTTTTCGGACATCTTCACAATCTCGGCTATTGTGGCTCCGAGTTCTTTCTCGAACGAGTAAAGGTGGTGCCGGACCCCGAGCTCGTTGCAGTACTTCGTGGCGGCCTTTATCAGCTTGTCGCGGTAGCCAGGCGAGCCCTCGTCCACCATTATCGCGAACAGCTCCGACTTCGGGGCTTTCTTGTGAAGCTGTGCTAGGATGGTAAGCACGGTCATCGAGTCCTTCCCCCCCGAGAGGGCGACGGCTGTTTTATCGGTAGTGGTCAGGAGCTCGTATCTCCGGATAGTCCTCCTCACCCGCTTCTCGAAAAACTTGATGAAACAGTCCTCGCACAGGCTCTCATTGACATAGGGAAGGTCGATGACTGTCTTTTTGTTTTTGCACCTTGAGCAAGCCATGATGGTTGAATACCCCCACTACCTGATTATCGCCGCTTCGTCTTAGCGGGCACCTGCTTGAAGGTCTTCAGGATTTTCCCGCTTCGCGCCATCCTGCGCCTCACGCTCGACATTATCTCCGGCTTTATCTTTAGCAGCTCGGGGCTTATGAACTCCATCCTTTTGAATTTCCGCAGGATCATTCGCCGCTCCCCCGGCGGGTAGTAGTGTTCTATAAACCCCTCTCGCGTGGCCGGCTCTTTCATCTGCCACAGCGCCATGTGGTTCACCCTGACGAGCGGTTCGCCCCGCCCGGCCTTCATGTGCGCCCCGGCCGTGTGCAGCAATGCGTCCATCAGAGCCTGGTAAAAATGCCTGCCCGTCTTGTTATAAAACTCGGGCGCCCCTTCTCTGCCTACCACGTAAGTTACTTCGGTTGGCCAGCCTATGCGAAAGCCTATTACACCCACGTCAGCCCCTCGCCGGTCCCTGATGACAAGGTGCGATCCCTCAAAAGCCCGGGGTATCATGTCCTTATACTTCTTTGTTACCCCGCGGTAATCGTATACGGGCTCGAAGGATATGGAATATCCATGCCTTGCAAGCTCACGGTTCCCGATGCCGCCCAGGGCCTTTGAGAACCGCTCGACCTGGGGAAGTATCCTCCCCTCAAAGTCCGGGCGGTCCATCGCATCAAAGAGGTTGTTGGAGAAATAGTGGGATATTGAGCCGTCAAACTTGGGCGGCAGCGTTTGGGAGAGCCTTATCGAGGCCTTCACGGGATCCAGGGGTTGCGTACCCCATCGCCCCTTTGCGGTCGCCTCAGTCTTTGACATCTTGGTTTGCCGGCCGGCCCGGTGACGCTCACTCATCCACAAAGTGCCTCATCGTGTTCCCGCCGGTGTCGGTTTGCGCGGGCTCCCTGAAGATGTAGCCGCCCTTGTCGAGCTTGGTCAATATTCTCCTTAGGGTAGATTCGGGGACCGCCATGCCCTGCGACTTGAGCACCTCGGCCAGTTTTCCGCTCTCTATCCCTCGGTTTTCCCGAATGGCTTGAAGAACCTTCTTCTCTTTCTCGTCAAGCCCCGAATCGGCAGCTTCCTCGACGATGCTCGCCTTCGACTTCATCACATGCTCGACCGTTATCCTCTTTGCCGCCTGCTTCTCGGCGGCCCTGGCCGCTTCTCTCATCAGGACAAGCCCTAACCGGACATCGCCCTTAGCGCTGCACTTCTCGACGACGAGGTCGAACGCCTCCGGGCTCCAGGAGCCTGGGCGGAACGCGAGCTTCCGCCTCTCGCCGAGGATGCCCTCTATCTCGTCCCGCCTATAAGCCTTGAACTCGAGCTCCTCGACGACGAGCCTCGACCTTATTCTCGAGTCCATCCCCGCGAGGAACTCCTTCTCGTTCGTTATCATGACGAGCGTCATCATCTTGATGTTCTCGGCCAGCTGGTACAAAAAGTCATACTCCTTGCACTGGTCTATCTCGTCAAGGGCAATTGCCACGCCCCTGAACTTGGAGAGCCGCTTGAATATCTGGTCCCAGAGGTCGTCCGTGTTCTTGAACTGCGAGCCGATGGCCCCGAGCTGGTTTGCGATGTCCGTGAGGACCGCATTTGTCGTCTGCTTCTTCCAGCAATTCACAAAAACGGACTTGATCTCATCAGTGCTCTCCTCCAGCTGGCGCAGGACGTATTTCACGCATGATGTCTTTCCTATGCCCGGCGAGCCGTTTATGAGAAGGCTCTTCCCGCGCTGCCCGCGTGCGAGCGGTTTTATGCATTCAGCTATATACGCCTGCTGGTTCTCCCTGTATGGCAATAGGTCCGGCAGGTAGTCGAAGTCGAGGATGCCCTCTTCCCTCAAAAGCGATTCGCCATCCTTCAGCATGTCGTCAAAGAGCCCCATTTTATCCGTTGAATTTTCGGTTATTCTTGAAATGCCGGGCAAAAAAGCCGCTATTGCCCGAGCCCATGCAAAGTCAGACAATGAAAGCTATGCAAAGTCAGACAATGAAAGCTATGCAAAGTCAGACAGAGAGAACTGCCTGACCTTGTCGTTCTCGAAAACGGACTTTATCTCCCCTCGCAGTATTATCATCCTCTGTTTTATGTAATCGGAGTCTATGTACGTGCTGACGACGTGGTCAGTCAAATCCAGATACTTCTCTATTGTCCCCCGTGAGACCGTGAGTATCACGCCGCCGCCGCACTTGTTGCACTTGCCGATGAGCGGCACCCGCCTGTATTTTTTATTGCACTTCACACAGCGGAACTTTTGCCTCGCGAACGCCCTCAGGTTACCGTATGTGTCCCTTATCAGGTGCGAGTCGACAAGCCGCCTTGCGACGTCGGCTATGTCAACGGCCCTTATCCTCCTGCACAGCTCCAGCTCCACTTCCGTCTTCTCGCTCATCTCGCCCAGCTGGACGTACTTCGACTCCTTCGGGACGCCCTTCCAGGTGGAGAACTTGGTCAGCCCCATGTGGTAGGCGTCGCCGCTTTCAAGATGGTTGCCGACTACGTCCAATTTCACCTCTTTCGGCGACGGGATGCTCTGCGTCTGTTCGAAGAATTCTAGCGGATAGACAAAGCAGGTTTCCATGCAATGGGCCTCGCTGTCGACCTCTTTCGGGTCTAGGTTTGTGTTTACGACCAGCGGGGCATCCATCTTGCCACCCCTCCTCTCCGGGAGATATGCATAGGAGAAGTTCAAAAGGACGTCCATCAGCATCATTATCGAGTCCTCGTCGCCGTCGGCGTTCCGCCTCTTTGCCGAATGCCAAAACGGGTGGGCGAGTATGCCCCTCACGTCGGCGTGGCCGATTATCCGCCCGAGTATCGCGGCCGAGGTGTGCGGAGCCAGGCCGGTTATCAGCTGGCCCACGAGGTCTGCGTGCTCCTTTATGTTGTAGAACCTTGGAAGGCCATAGAACTTCTCCAGAAGGTCGTCCACAAAGTTGCATATCCCGGTCATATACTGCAGGGATTCCGTGGGTATTATCACGTCCTGCACCATGAGCTCGACGATTTGCTCCGGTCGCTCGAGCGGCTTGTCGTGGATGTCCTTGTCATACCCGAGGGCGCGAAGCTTTTCCACCGTCGTCCCGACATCCGCGGGCCTGAAGTGCGTAGTGGGTATGTCCGTCCCGTCGTACCTTATCGTCCCGTCCTTGAAGACGAATATGTCGTTGTTGACCCGGAGTATCCCTTTTTCGAGCCGCTCGGGTATCTTCAAGGCCGAAGTCATCCCCTTCACACCCTTCATCATCGAGTCCGACCTCAGCCTTATCTTGGCATTAGCCTGCTCAAAGAGCGCCTTGACCGGCACCTCCGCCGTGTCATACGCATAGCCCTCGTTCTTGCACCGCTTGCAGGTTTTTTCCTTTCCAAAGGAGCCGCACGAGCAGCGGTATTCCACGTAAGTCGGCTCGCCGCAGTCAAGGCACGTCGTCAAAAAGGTCAGCTTCTTGCATTTCGGGCAGCGCATGCGGGCAACTTCCGCCTGCACAAAAGCGTTTGCGGCAGCCTTGTTCACGCTTCGCGTCTGCCCCCCCGTGTCGCCTATGGGGAAAAGGACGTGCACCGGCGGCTCCATTTTCCTCTCCTTGGCTTTTTCCGGCCTTCCCATCCTTGCGCCTATGTAGCACCCTGCTTTGGCGCGTATGGTAACCGGAGACAGGTTTTGGACTAAGGGCAGCGCGCTCTGCTCCGAGGCCGCAGTACCGCCCGCTTCAAGGATCCCCATAGTCTTGTCAAACTGCAGCGACTCGCCGTCCAGGAGTCCGAGCGATGCCAGGAGCGGCGCGACATAGTCCTTGTCAACCACGACCAGCGTTCCCTCTTCCGCCACCCTCTGAGGCACGAGGAGGAGTTCTAAAACCCTTTTAGCTTTCGTATCGTCATTGTTCAGCACAAGCTTTTCAGAATTGTAGTCAAACTCCTTGAGCGACGCCTTCAGCCACCCGACGAGGGTTCTCAAATCCGCCACGGTTATGTCGTGCCACGGGAGGGTGAACCGGGGGTGTAAAGGTATATCCAATTCCTTTGATATCTCAAGCGCCCTTTTGCCCGATATGCCGCCCTTTGTCCCGCCGCCAATAATCCAGCCTTCAGCCCCGCCCGCCATTATATCGGGCACATCAAATTCCTTCCCACCCGCTTTCTTGTACTCCTGTGCCCACCACTCCTCGACGTATCCCGACGGCGGCAAGAGCTCGTTGTTGTTCAAAAAGTCGCCAAATGGTATCAGTATGTCGCCCAGGTAGAGCAGTTCCGCCATGTCCGATTTGAGCTCTTTCGCTTGCTTGACGGTGTCGACTATGATGACATTCCCTTCCTTGTCCTTC
>JBFYKJ010000078.1:0-2917 GCA_041306005.1 Candidatus Altarchaeota archaeon
CGCCGCGCGAGGAGATCGGCATGGCCGAGGTTCATGACTGCTTCTCCATCACCGAGGCGGTGACCATGGAAGACCTGAGGTTCAGCCCGCGCGGGAAGATGAAAGAGGACATCGAGTCGGGATTCTTCGACCTTGAAGGCCCTCTGTCCGTACAGCCCGACGGCGGCCTGAAGTGCTTCGGACACCCCATCGGCGCCACCGGTTTGAGAATGATCTACGAGATGTACAAGCACTTGCAGGGCAAGGCCGACAAGCGTCAGCTCAAGAACCCGAAGCTGGGCCTGACCCACAACCTGGGCGGACAGCCGCCGCATTGTACGATTTTCGTCGGTCTCTTCGGAACCTAAACATTCGCATAACAGGAAACATCCGCATGGCGAGACAGGGCACCGTTCTCGCCATGCGCTATGTATAAAGGAACTTCCGGGAAGCGGAATCGACGCCTCGCCCGGAGATCAAAAAAATAAAATTAGGGACATAGGCTAAATCCAAGGAAGGGAGTGAAAATGGACTTCCAACTAACCCCGGAACAGGAAGCCTTAAAGAAGGAGTTTGACACCTTCTTCGAGGCTGAGATGAAGAAAGCCCCCGAGGGATGGATGTGGGGCCTCGACGGACTGTATAACGACATCGGCTGGCCTTTCAACAAGTACATGGCCAAAAGGCTGGCGGAGAAGGGCTGGCTGGTGAGGCCATGGCCTAAAGAATTCGGCGGATGCAGCGCCCCTATCATGGAGCAGCTCATATTCAGCGACTCCATCGGCTACTACTGCGCGCCCGGCGTCGATCCATTAGGCATCGGCATGATCGGGCCGACGCTGCTGGCGTTAGGCAACGAAGATCAGAAGAAACAGCACCTGCCGCCTATAGCGAAGGCGGAGAAGTTCTGGTGTCAGGGCTGGAGCGAGCCCAATGCCGGCTCAGACCTGGCCGCGCTGACGACAAAGGCCGTCAAGGACGGCGACGACTGGATCATCAACGGCCAGAAATGCTGGAACACCGGCGCCCACCGCGCCGACTGGAGCTTCATGCTGGCCAGGACCGATCCCGCGGCTAGACGCAGCAAGGGCATCACCTTCTTCCTCGTCGATATGAAGAGCCCCGGCGTCACCGTGCGCCCGATACCGGGCATGGACGGCTCAGAGCACTTCAATGAAATATTTTTCGACAACGTGCGCGTGCCGTCGCGCAACATCGTAGGGCAGTTGAACCAGGGCTGGGCCGTGACCAATGCTACTATGAACTTCGAGCGCTCCAGCGTGGGTGTCATCTCAGGAATCAAGCGCGCGCTCAACGAGCTGGTAATATACTGCCAGCAAAACAATTTGAAGAACAAGCCATTGAAGGATAACCCGCACGTGCGCCATCGACTGGCACAGCTGTTTATCGACATCGAGACCGGACACGCCATGAGCTACCGCTGCGGCTGGATGCAGGAGAAGGGCGACCTTCTTGGCGCCGCCTCGGCATCGTGCGGAGCCAAGATATTCAGCACCGAGCTGTGGCAGCGCTGCGCCTTCACCGGCGTCGAGATCATGGGTCTCTACGGCACGGCGGCGCATACGACAAAGCTGGCTCCGATCAGAGGACAGTTCGAAAACCTCGTCCAGATCACACCGGGTTACAAGCTGGGCGGCGGCACGTCCGAGATCATGAAAAATATAATCGCCTGGATCGGCCTAGGGCTGCCCAGGAAGTAAGACGAGAGGAGCGAATCATGAATCTTGATTTCAGCGAAGAGCAGGATATGCTCCGAAACTCGGCCCGCCAGTTCGTGTCCACCGAGTGCACCAAGGCGAAGGTCCGAGAGCTTGAAAAGAGTAAAGAGGGTTATTCGCCGGAGATCTGGCGCAAGATGGCGGATCTCGGCTGGTTCGGTCTGATGATACCGGATAAGTACAACGGCATGGGTATGAAACTCCTGGACCTGATGGTAGTGTTCGAAGAGGTCGGGAAGAACATCCTGCCCAGCCCCTTCCTTGTCAACACGGCGCTGGCAACCCCGCCCATCGTCGAGGCCGGCTCGGAGGCGATGAAGTCCGAATTCCTGCCCAAGATCGCCGCCGGCGAACTGATACTGACAATGGCGCTCACCGAGAAGAGCGCGGGCTACACACCCGACTGCGTCCAGATGAAGGCCGAGGCCAAGGGCGATAACTTCGTGATGAGCGGCACTAAGATGTTCGTAGAGTTCGCCACCGCGGCCAACTGCCTTGTAGTCGTTGCCAGAACGAAGAGCGGGGGCAAGCCCGAGGACGGCATCACGCTGTTCCTCGTCGATGCCAAATCGAAGGGGATAACAATAACCCCGTTCGACACCACAGCGGCCGACAAGCAGTGCGAGGTCGTCTTCAAGGATGTGAGCGTACCTAAATCCCGCGTTATAGGCGAGGTGAACAAGGGCTGGCCCGTAGTGCATAGCGCGCTGCGCCAGGCCACCATCGCCAAGTGCGCCGAGATGTGCGGCGGCATGGCCGCGATGCAGGACATGGCCGTGGCCTACGCCAAGGAAAGGGTCCAATACGGGGCGGTCATCGGCTCGTATCAGGCGATACAGCATAAGCTGGCGGAGTTATACCTGCGAGCCAGCATGTCCAAGAACATCCTCTACGAAGCGGCATGGATGGCTCAGGAGGGCATGGATTGCGACTGGAAGGTATCCACGTGCAAGGCGTGGTGTAATGAGGCCTATAAACTGGTTACCGAGGAGGGCGTGCATGTCCATGGCGCCATCGGGACTACTATGGACCACGACGCCAGCCTGTACTACCGCCGGGCCCGTGCGGCCTATTCCATCTTCGGCGACACGGAAGATCACAGGGAAGTCGTAGCGAAATCGATGGGCCTCTAATCCCCGTCGACGGTTGTACTTTTAAAAAAGAGGTATCCTTCCGCGGAAGGACCGGGTGACTGGGGG
>JBFYKJ010000079.1:0-12843 GCA_041306005.1 Candidatus Altarchaeota archaeon
AGAACGTCGCTGCCCCGGCTTTCATGACCTCGTCGGCGTTCTTCAGGTTTATCCCGCCGATTGCGACTACGGGGATATTGACAGCTGAGCAGACGTCCTTAAGGCCCTTAAGCCCGCCGGCGGGGCCCGCGTCCTTTTTCGTCTTCGTCCCGAAGACCGGGCTGAAGCCCAGATAATCAGCACCCGCGGATTCGGCCTCTTTTGCCTCTTTGACATTGTGCACGGTAACCCCGATTATCTTTTTCGGGCCGAGGAGTTTGCGCGCAGTCCCGTAAGGCATATCCGCCTGCCCGAGGTGGACCCCGTCTGCATCCACTGCAAGGGCGATGTCGACCCGGTCGTTGATTAGGAAAAGAGCAGTTCCCTTGCAGAGCTCATTTAGCTTCTTGGCTTCCTCTATCCTCTCATCGGTGCCCTTGCACTTCTCCCGGTATTGGACTATCTTGGCGCCGCCTTTAAGGGCGTCTTTGACATCCTGGAAGATGCCCTGTTTTGTGAGCCCCGAGTCCGTGATGAAGTAAAATCCGCGAAGGTCCACGGTAAGTATTGTATGTCTAAGAAAAAAATCACCCGACAAGGCTCATAACGGGAATCCAAGCCGCCCTAAAGAACCTTCACTAGATCACTCCAGGAAACACCCGCTCAAATACTCGTCCGAAAACGGTATGAACCTGTCTGCCGCCCTCCTCAAGTGGTGCGACTTTGCCGCTTCGAAGTAAGCGCTCTCGACATGCTTCCCCAAGTCCTGCACCGCCTTAACGGCGCTGACGAAGTCGCCGTCGCCCGTAATCAAAATCGCAGTGTCGTAGGTATCGTTATAAGCGTAGCGGAGCATATCTACGGCTATGTTTATGTCAACGCCCTTCTCGATGTGGTACACCGACCCGTCTTCTGCGTGCCTCGCCTCGAGCCTGCCGAGGCGCAGGTCCACGTAAGGCGTCGACTCGATCTTGTCAAGGAAGGCCTGTTGCCTCTTGTAGTTCTCCGGGTCGTCGTCTTGGTGTATGGCCACGTTGTAATAGTATATCCGAATCAGCTTTCGATTCCCGGACAGCTTTTGCCCTAGCTTAAACAAATCGATGCCAGTCTTCTTTGCATAGCTCTTTAGGCCATGGCAGAAGTTGCTTCCGTCCACGAATATACTTACCCGTTCCATGCTATCCGTGGAGGCGGACGGGGAGAAGCCAAAGCAAAACTGGGGACTAAAAGGAATTATTAACATGCCCTTGGACTGGCAAGGGCATGGAGGTAATTGGATAGTTTAGAGCGCCGAGCTTAAAAACGCACTTCGCGTCGGTGATGAAGTAAAATCCGCGCAGGTCCATTTAGGTTTAGCAGGTCTATTAGATCATCCTTTCTGTGGCCTGATAAGGAAAGTGAATATCCGGGTTTTCTTTGTTCTAGGGTCTATCGCTTCTATCCTGTGGAACTTATTAATGTCGTCAAAATACCTGCTCTTGCCGCTTTTGCGCAGGGTTGGCCAAAAACCATCTCTATACGCATACCCCAGCTTCTTGAAGATGTCTATGAACCCCGGATTATGCAACTCAAACTCATGTTTCCCAGATTTCCCGGACCTGACGTGCCTTTCCGCCTTTGACGCCGCCTTAAGCCCAAGCCCCTGCCCGCGAAGCCCGGAATCAAGCTCCATGTGGGCAAGATCCTCATCCTTGGAGACAAAGTTAACGCCCATAGGCGATTCAAAAAAACGCCCTGCAACAAGCGACAGTTCGCCGACCACGATGTTACTCAATAACTCCGATGCGGGGTCGCTCCTCAGGGTTATGAGCCTGCCGTCATGCGTTTTGTATACCCCCTGCAGGTTTCTGCCGTACCTCTCGAGTGGGACTTCCACCTTTCCCCCGCTGTCATAAAACACCATGCACCTGCGCCCCAGCGCGTTTGCCCTCTCCCTTGCCGGCGCTATCTGCAGCGGCTTGACCAGCGGGAGTTTGCCCCGCGATTTCCTGGCCTGTTGCCGGGTTATCCTGCGCTTCTCATACTTGCTTAAACCTATGCGCTGGGGCGCCATGCAACTATAGCCCGTCAGGGAAGAAAAATCTCCCTTCATGCATTGAGTCGCCCTAACAAAATCGGTTTTTAATTGGCATCTGTAAATATACCTAAAAATGCCTAATGAGCCCCCTAAACGGAACGTACTAAGGATATTTCCCAGCGACCCGGCCCACGGGCCGGCGACCGATTTGCTGGCTTCGCACGGCCGCCGCTGGCCGCCGCTCACGGCGCGCAGGCGGGCGACTGCGGCTCTTGAGAGCCTGCATGTGGAGCTGGTAAACTCAGCGAGGGGAAACGCGGGGATACTCGAGTTCTTCAGGACGCACCCAACCTACGTGCTCACCACCAATTCGGAGGGGCCTTATATCAAGGGCACGAATTCGCCGCGCAAGGGCCAGATAGCCCTCGACCCGCTGATGATCATAGGCCGCGCGGCACCGCAGGAGCCGGCGTTCATACCCGATTTCATCAAACGCTATGGAGAGGCGCGGCAGCCGGCCGCTGCAAAACCGCTGCCTGAGCCCGTTGCCGAGGCGCCGCAGCCTCTGTCGGCGCCTGAACGCGGGGGACCCGTCCGGGAGGCGGCGACAGCACCCGAAACGCAAAGATTGTCTGATATCGCCGACTTCATGTCCAAGGACAGGGCCGCGAGGGATGGGCGTTTTGCTAAAAACCGGCCATGGTATCGGCCTTTCGGATGATTTAACATGGCACACACTCTCGAGCCCGGCAGCTTCGTGACACGGAGGCTTTCCCGCGCGGCGGACAGGGCGATGCAGGCCCGCAAGGAGCGGTCCTTGCTTTCCCTCCACAACGTGAACCTTGAGGCGGCGATAGTCGCCGAGGTCCCGCAAAACGATAAGGTGAGAGACTTCATCTCGGCACACCGCCATTCCTTCATGGACGACCGGGGCAGGCTTGTCGCGACGCGGCGCACATCCGGCACCCTGGACCACCATAAGATACTCGCACGCGCAGTCCACAGGCTGCAGAGGGAGAACAGGGTGCTGGTGGACCGCTTGGCAGAAGTCTCCAAGGCGTCGGCCGGATCCCGTGCCAATAAGGGCAAGCAAAATCCGCCCGACGAAGAGCGCGCGCGGCTTGTGGGTCAGATATTCACCCCCCGAAGGGAAGCCGCCGGAAAGCCAAAAAAGCCGGCGACGCTTTTTGACCTCGAGGCCCCGCAGCGCACGCACATAGGGGAGATTGCGCCCCAACCCCCGGCAAAGAAGGTGCTAAAGGGCATTTTCCGCCGGAAGAAATAGCGGCGTTCAGCGAGCGCTAACTTATCCTCGACATTCTTTCGACCTGCATGCGGTCCAGGTTGTGCAATGCGTCAAAGAAGTGTTCCTTAAAAGTCCCAGGCCCTTTCGCCTCTTTCGCCGCGATCTCGCCGGCGATGCCGAAACATGCAAGTGCGCAAGCCGCCGCTTTCGCGTAATCCTTTTCGACCGCCGCGAAACTGGCGATCACCGATGCAGCCATGCATCCCGTGCCAACCACTGTTCCCATCATCTCGTGGCCGTTATGGATAGTGTAGGTTTTGCCATCCGGCCCGGCGACTATGTCAACCTTACCGGTTATCACCGCAGTGGCTTTCGCGGCCTTCGCGAGCGACTTCGCTATTTCCTCAGGCTCCCCGCCGGCGCTGATTGATTCCACCCCGCGGACCTCGGCCTCGACCCCCGCCAGCGTGGCTATCTCCCCGGCGTTGCCCTTGATGATGTCTATCTTAAGCTCTCTAAGGAGCCTCTTGCACTCGTTAGTCCTTAAATCCGTCGCCCCCGCGCCGACGGCGTCGAGTATTATTGGTATGCCCTTCTTATTGGCCGCCTCACCCGCGAGTATCATCGAGTCGACGAAGTCCTTTGTCAGGGTCCCGATATTCAGGACCAGTGCCGAAGCCGCCCCCGCCATCTGCGCCACCTCTTCCGGCGCGTGGGCCATCACAGGCAAAGCGCCGATAGTCCGGGTGACATTCGCGCAGTCGTAGATGGTCACCCAGTTCGTCAGGTGGTGTATGAGCGGCCTCTTCTCGCGGACCTTCTGCAGCAAAGAATACGAGTCCATAATCTCTTTAGCGTCCGCTTTCGGGCTGGCCGCGGCGCGCTTCTCTTATGCGCAGCCTTGTATTCTGCTGCGATTCGCCCCTGATATACGGTATGCCCGCCTCTTTGCAGGCGTTGGCCCAATAATCCTCGCTCGTCGCCTGCACGCTGCTTCGCCCCTGCTTTATGACCGGCTCCGGCGCCTTGCTCTGCACTTGCGCCCCGCCCTGCTGCTGCATCTTCTTGGCAACCTCCATGAGTTTAGAGAGGTCAAAGCCGTTCGCCCCAGCACTTGGGCCGTCTGCCCCCCGCGCCCCGCCCTGCTGCTGCATATTCTTGGCAATCTCCACCAAGCCCGAGAGGTCTAAGCCGCCCACATTAGCCGCTTGGGCATTTGCCGCCGGCGCGTTTTTGCCCCCTTGGCCAGCATTCGGCATCTTCCCGGACTTGCCCGCCTCGGCGGCGGCCAGCATAGCGACTTGGTCCTCCCTCAAATTCGGGTTCTCGGCCTTTATCTTGGCCTTCGCCCTATCTATCTCCTCGAGCATGGGCTTGACCTGCTGCTGCATCTGTTGCGCCATGGCGGCCAGTTTAGCCATCATGTCTTCCATCTGCCTCTGGCCCATCTCCGGCTTCTTATTTTGGTCCATCTTGGCGTGTTAAGCTGACTTCGCAGCGACCGTGCTATACCAGGCCCTTTAAGTACCCGGCTATGTCCTCTTTCTTTAGCTTCGCCGCTATCTCCGAGCCGTCCATGTCCACCTTAACCCTCGGGTCCTTCCCCTTCTTCCACCAGAGCTTGCCGATCTCAACGCCCCACTTGTTGTCCTTCAGGGACTTGACCTTCGCGAGGTCGCCGGCGTATATGGCGTCGAGCAGGTCGGCCTTTATCTTCTTCCTGGCCTCGAACTTCTCGGCCTGTTCGGGCGTGACCCTGGTCAGCATCTCTTTTTTCAGCTTCTCGTTCTTCTCGGTGGGCGGCTTTGCCATTTTGTTCGCTATTGTAATCGCTTAGTTAGAACGGGAGGTAAAAAAACCCGGCACCCCTACAGCCACACCCCGTGCTCTTCCTTCATTGTGTTAAGGACCAGCATGGTGTTCGTCCTCTTAACGCCCTCCATCGCCATGAGTTTTTTCACGAAGTCGTTTAGGTCCTCGCGGGTCTTGAACTGGGCGACGATTATGGCGTCGTATTCGCCGGTGACATCATAAACCGCGTTCACGTTCGGCGACTCAGTTATCCTCCTTTCTATGTCGGGCAGCTTGCCCCCCTCGGTTATCACGCCGATTAGGACCGTCATGTCGTAGCCCAGTTTTGAATAGTCTATCTCGGGCATGAACCGCTTGATCACCTTGCTCTCCATCAGCTTGTTCACGCGGTTGTAGACCGTGCCCTCCGAGACGCCCATCTTCTCGGCGATGTCCCGGAAACTGGCCCTGCCGTCCTTCTGCAGCGACTTTATTATCTTCAGGTCCAGGTCGTCGATTTTTTCCACGTAAGTTTAAGGCGCAGTGTTAGAAAAGCGGCACGCTACAAAAGGCCTACTCCTGCGAGCCCTTGCCATTCTTTGGCTCCGCCCCGCTCCGCTTCAGGAGCTTCTTCCAGAACGACGTCATCCTATAATACCCCCATTTCCGCTCACTTCTTTTTCCCGATGGATTTTGAAAAGCCCATGCCCTCCCAAAGACGCTGCCCGGCAGGCATAGCGGGGCACCCGCATCAGCTCGGTATGTCCATATCCGGGTACGCCTCTTCCCCGTGCTGCGTCAGGTCAAGCCCGAGGATCTCCTCCTCCTTCCTGACCCTTATGCCCACAGTCGCCTGGAGGGCCTTCAATATGACCCACGTCATCCCTGCGGCGAACGCGACAGTCGCAACGACCGCCATCGCTTGGCTTCCTAAAAGCCCGATGCTCCCGAAGAACAGCCCATCACCTCCAGCCGGGTTTATCGCCCTCTCGGCGAAGAAGCCGGTTAGAAGCACCCCAAGTATCCCACCTATGCCGTGGCACGCGAAGACGTCAAGGGCATCATCCACATTCGTCCTCCTCTTCATCAGCCAGACCGTGCCGTAGCAGACCGCCCCCGCGACAGCGCCTATGAGCGTCGCGGCGATGGGCCCTATGAACCCCGCAGCCGGCGTCACTGCGGCAAGGCCGCAGACCGCCCCGGTGAATATGCCGAGGCTGCTCGGCTTGCCCGTGTGCTTCCAGCTGACCATCATCCACGACAGCGCTGCCGCCGCGCCGGCCATGTTAGTAGTCATGAACGCCTGCACCGCAACGCCATTAGCGCCAAGGGCGCTCCCTGCGTTAAAGCCGAACCAGCCGAACCAGAGGAGCGACGCGCCTATCATCGTCATCGTTATGTTGTGCGGGCGCATCTCGCTGCCTTCCGTGTTCTCAAGCCGCCTCCCGATGACAAGCGCGGCCACGAGCGCGGAGATCCCCGCCGATATGTGCACGACTATCCCGCCGGCAAAGTCAAGCACCCCCATGCCTTTTAGCCAGCCCCCGTCGCCCCAGACCCAGTGCGCGAGCGGCGCATAGACAAGGACCGACCAAAGAGCCACGAATAATATGAACGCCGAGAACTTCATGCGGTCGGAGAATGCCCCGATTATCAAGGCGGGCGTGATTATCGCGAACATGGCCTGGAACATCATGAAGGCGGCGTGAGGTATCGTCGGTGCGTAGCCTGAAGGCTCCATGCCCACTCCCGCAAGTCCCGCCCACTGCAGGCCGCCTATGATGCCGGCCCCGGTGTCCGGGCCGAAGGCCATGCTGTAACCCACAACCATCCAGATGATGCTGACTATCGCGACGATGACAAAGCTCTGCGTCATGACCGAGAGCACGTTCTTGCCTCTCACCATCCCGCCGTAGAAAAGGCCGACTGCGGGGGTCATCAGGAGGACGAGGGCCGCGGATATCAGGACCCAGGAGGTGTCGCCCGCGCTTATTTCGGCGCTTGGGGCGTTTATTGCCGCCAAATCCCCGGCATTTGCACCGGGTTGGGCCTCTTCGGCCACCGCTCCTGAAACCAGCAAAAGGCCAAACACTACCGCTAAACTAATTTCAATATTAAACCTTCTATCCATCTTTTATTTAATTTTTAATGGATTTCTAGAAGGTATGGATATAAAACTTTAACCGTGCACAGCTACGAAACCCCCTAGCGAATCGGGGCGTTTGCCGCCCCGCCCCCGCCAAGTATCGCTCGGTCTTGCCTTTTGACTTGGAGATGGCTATCCCTTGGTCTTGCCGATCGACTTTGAGAAGGTTATGCTATTCTCCTTCTCAAGCTCTTGGGACTCGCCGCCGACGGCGGCGACCCCCCTCTCTCCAGTCCTTATCCTTATGCACTCTTCTATCGGCAAGACGAAGATCTTCCCGTCGCCGATATCCCCCGTCCTTGCGCCCTTGACTATGGCGTCCACTGTCTTGTCTACAAAAGAGTCGTTCACGGCTATCTCGATCCGTATCTTTGGGAGCAGGTTGACTTCCTGCATGCTCGCCCTGAAGATCTCCGTAAACCCCTTCTGCTGGCCACAGCCGCGGGCCTTGCCGACGGACATCTTTGTCACCCCCGCCTTGAAGAGCTCGCGCTTGACTTCCTTAAACCTCTCGGTTTTCACATACGCTATCACAAGTTTCATTTTGTTTTTTGTTTTAATCCAACATCTCCATTTTATTCTAAAATCTTCGTACTGGGCACCCTTCCTCAGCTCGGTATGTCCATATCCGGGTATGCTTCCTCGCCGTGCTGCGTCAGGTCAAGGCCGAGGATCTCCTCCTCTTTCCTGACTCTTATCCCGACGGTCGCGTCCAGTATCTTCAGTATCGCCCAAGTCATCCCGACTGCGAATGCTATCGTCGCGACGACCGCCACCACTTGGCTCACAAGAAGCCCGGCCCCGCCGAAGAGAAGCCCGTCCGCCCCCGCCGGGTTTATCGCCCTCTCGGCGAAGAAGCCGGTGAGGAGCGCGCCGACTATCCCGCCCATGCCGTGGCAGGCGAAGACGTCAAGGGCATCATCCACATCAGTCTTCCTCTTCATGAGCCACACCATCCCGTAGCAGACCGCCCCCGCAGCCGCCCCTATTATCATCGCGGAAATCGGGCTCACAAAACCCGCAGCCGGCGTCACGGCCACAAGCCCGCAGACCCCGCCCGTGAATATCCCGAGGCTACTCGGTTTTCCGGTGTGCTTCCAGCTGACCATCATCCATGACAATGCCGCTGCGGCCGCGGCGGTGTTCGTAGTCACAAACGCCTGCGCAGCGATCCCGTTAGCTCCAAGGGCGCTCCCAGCATTGAACCCGAACCAGCCGAACCAAAGGAGCGACGCGCCTATCATCGTCATCGTTATGTTGTGCGGGCGGATCTCGCTGCCGCTCGTGTTCTCAAGCCTCCTGCCGATCAGTATCGCCGCAACTAGCGCGGAGAGGCCGGCGGATATGTGGACCACGGTCCCGCCCGCGAAGTCAAGTGCGCCAAGGCTCCTTAGCCAGCCGCCCTCGCCCCAGACCCAGTGCGCAAGCGGCGCATAGACAAAGACAGACCAGAGTATCACAAACAGTATCAGCGCCGAGAACTTCATCCGGTCCGAGAACGCGCCGATTATCAAAGCGGGCGTGATTATCGCGAACATCATCTGGAAGGCCATGAAGATGCTATGTGGTATCGTAGGGGCATAAGATGACGGCGCCGCGCCTACTCCGCCAAGGCCCGCCCACTGCAGGCCGCCGACTAGCCCGAAGCCCGTGTCGGGCGCGAAGGCCAAACTGTACCCGACAAGCACCCATATGATACTCACGAGTGCGGCGATGACAAAGCTTTGCGTCATGACCGAGAGCACGTTCTTGCCCCTCACCATCCCGCCGTAGAAAAGGCCGACCGCGGGCGTCATGAGGAGGACTAAGGCTGCGGATATAAGGACCCATGAGGTGTCTCCGGCGCTTATCTCCATTGCGGGGCCTGCAGATAGGCTGGCGCCCTCCGCCGCCCCCGCCCCACAAGCTATCAGAAGCCCTGCCACCACACCTATTATAATTTCAATATTCAACTTATTTTTCATTTTTGATTTAAAACTTATACAATATCTAGAACCTTAGCATATAAAAACTTTTACTTTTTGTTGAAGAAATCAACTGGATTTTTATTTATTTTTAAAGGAATACCCAATAATTAAGCTGTAAATTCAGCAAATACTCAAAATCTAAGTTAAACTCTTGAAAACGGGCAAAACGTCGAAAATGGAAACCATCAACCGGGAGAAGGAAGCTGTTCTTGAAAGGGCCAAGAAAGACGGGGTGAAGTTCGTGGACCTGCAGTTCACGGACCTCTTCGGCGCGGTGAAGAGCGTGACGATACCGGTGGAATACCTGGGCGAGTCGCTTGAGAAGGGGACGTGGTTTGACGGCTCTTCGGTAGAGGGCTTCACCCGCATCTGTGAAAGCGACATGTACTTGATGCCCGACCCTGTTACTTATAACGTAATACCCTGGAGGGCGATGGAATCAGGAAGCACCGCGAGGATAATCTGCGACGTTTACACCCCGGACGGCAAGCCTTTCGACGGCGACCCGAGGCAGATACTCAAGAAGGTCGTTGCGGAGGCCGAGGATATGGGCTACATCTATAACACCGGCCCGGAGCTCGAGTTCTTTCTCTTCAAGTCTGTGAACGGCGTTGTCACGGCCGACCCGCACGACAAGGCGGGGTACTTCGACCTTGCGACAGACCAGGCTTACGGCGTGAGGCGCGACATGATCCTTGCCCTTGAGCGGCTTGGCATAAGCGTTGAGATGAGCCACCACGAGTGCGCCGGCGGCCAGCACGAGATAGACTTCAAGTACGGGACTGCGGTGAAGACCGCGGACAGCGCATTGACGCTGAAGTTTGCATTCAAGGCGATAGCGCACATGCACGGCCTGCACGCAAGCTTCATGCCTAAGCCGATATTCGGGGTTGCGGGGAGCGGCATGCACGTGCACCAGAGCCTTTTTGACAAGAAGGGGAACACTGCGTTCTTCGACCCTGAGGACCCGTTCAAGCTCTCGGGCGTCGCGAGGAGCTTCATCGCGGGCCAGCTTGAGCACGTAAGGGCGATGAGCGCCGTATTGGCGCCGACAGTGAACTCTTATAAGAGATTAGTCCCCGGCTACGAGGCGCCGGTGTACATCTGCTGGGCGCAGAAGAACAGGAGCGCGCTGATAAGGGTGCCCCGTTTCTCTCCCGGAAGGGAGAAGGCGACGCGCGCCGAGCTTCGCTGCCCGGACCCGTCGTGCAACCCGTACCTTGCCTTCGCGGTGATGCTCAAGGCGGGCCTCGAGGGCGTGAAGAAGAAGATGAAGCCCCCGGAGCCGGTCAACGAGGACGTGTACGAGTTCTCTGCGGAGCAGTTGGACAAGCGCGGGATAAAGACCCTCCCCGGCTCGCTTGGCGAGGCGCTATGCGAGCTTCGCGCAAGCAAGCTGATGAAGGAAGCATTGGGCCCGCACGCGTTCGAGCAGTTCATCAGGAACAAGACTGCCGAGTGGGACGAGTACCGGATAGACGTCTCGGACTGGGAGGTCGACAGGTACCTTGAGGTGCTATAAGGGCACATAAGCGCTGCAAAATCCCTGTGACGGGTGCGCGTAATGCGCATCCGCCCATTTATTTTTTCGGTTTTCCATTTCTCCGTCGCTGTTTTCACCCCTCTATTACCCATGAGCATTTTTACAGCTCCTGATTCCTTCCATCCAATATTGGTCAATATCCATCTGGTGCAACGACCCCTTTTTATTGCCTTTTAATAAATCCATCCCACCTTTTTATTCGTTTCGGTTCTAATTCAGCCATCTGACCGCATAACCCGGCCAGACACCAATCGAGCACCTAATAGGATCCGACTAAACTTCGAATAAAATGGCCAAAGCTGGTGCACCCCCAAAGTTCAACGAAGCGCACGTCAACTGGGTTTTCTGGAAGATAGCCGCGAATGAGCCGATGGGCAGGAAGATGATGGTCCAGGAGACCGGCCTTGGAGAGGGGAGCATTAGAACAATTCTTGACAAGCTTGACGAATACGGGCTGGTAAAATCCGCCCGCTCGGGGAGAGCGCTCAGCGACTCCGGGAAAAAGGTCATCCAGAGGATGAAGCAGATAGTCCGCGTCGAGAAGATAGGCCAGATGGGCATGACGGGCCAGAATAACAATTGCGTCGTTCTCATACGCAACGCGGCCGGGAAAGTCCGCTCGGGTATGGAGCAGAGGGACGCGGCCATCAAGGTCGGCAGGACCGGGGCGACGACGCTCGTCGTCCAGAAAGGCAAGCTCATAATGCCCGGCTTTGACGAGCAGGTCAACATAGACAAGAAATATTCCTCCGACGCGCAGACGATAAAAGACGCACTCGACCCCGAAGAGGGCGACGCCATAATAATCGGCAGCGAGAAGAACCCGCAGAGGGCGGAAGAGGCTGCGTGGGTCGCGGCTTCGACGCTGCTTTGAGAGCGTTGATGCTTTGTTTTATTTTTGGCTTTCAAGAGCTTAGCTAAAGCTCAACAGCCTCAAGCATCTCCGGGATGCTCGCCTTAAACCCCTCTTTCTGGAGCCGCGACTTCAGTGCCTTCGAAGCGTCTGGTTCCCCGTGGACGACAAACATCCTCGGCTTGTTCTTGAACCCGTTCGCCCACTTCAGGAGGCCGCTGTAATCCGCGTGGGCGGAAAAGCCGTCTATCCTCTTCACATCCGCCTTGACGACAAGCTCCATCCCCATCATCCTTATGCTCTTCGCGCCCCCGAGGATGACCCTTCCAAGCGTCCCCTCCGCTTGGTAACCTATGAACAGCAGCGTGTTCTTCGGGTCCCATATCCCGTGCTTGAGGTGGTGCCTTATCCTGCCTCCCGTGCACATCCCGTTCCCGGCGATGACGACGCACGGCATGCCGTAGGTGTTTATCTTCTGCGACTCCTGGACCTTCCTAGTGTAGACAAGGTTCTTGAACTCCAGCGGCTCGATGGCCTCTGCCATCTCCTCGTCGTAGCACTCCGGGTGCTTCAAATACACCTCTGTCAGCCTCATCGCGAGCGGGCTGTCAAGGTAGACCTTCTCGTTCGGGAACTCGCCCGTTTTGAACAAGCCCTTTATCGTATACAACAGCTCTTGTGTCCGCTCCATGGCAAACGACGGTATGAGGAGCTTGCCGCCCTTCTTGTGCGCCCCCTTCGCTATTTCGAGGAGCTTTTTCCCGCGCAGGCCGATGTCCTCGTGCAGGCGGTCGCCATAAGTGGATTCTATCAGCACATAATCGGCGCTTTCTATCAGCGTCGGGTCCCTCACTATCGGGCTCCCCCATTGTCCGACGTCGCCCGAGAATACTATTTTCTTCCCCTCGGCAGTCAGCTCAATCATCGCCGAGCCGAGGATGTGCCCCGCATCGCGGTATCTCACGCTGAAGACCCCGAAGTCCCTCTGCTTGTCGTAATCAAGTTTCCTGAAGAGCTTGTACGACTCCCTGACGTCTTCTATGGTGTATAACGGCTCTCTTTCTTCCAGCCCTTCCCTCAGCCTCCTCTTGTTCTCCCCTTCTGTCTCGGACTCCTGCACGTTCGCGCTGTCCTCGAGCATCAGCTTCGCGAGGTCTACGGTGGCCGGCGTCGCGACCACCTGCCCGTCAAAGCCCATTTTTGCCAGCTTAGGTATTAGCCCGCAGTGGTCGATGTGGGCATGCGTGAGAAAGACGTAATCGATCTCCCTGGGCCTGAACGGGAAATCCTGGTAGTTCATG